>DATDNP010000222.1:0-15561 GCA_036518215.1 Candidatus Limnocylindria bacterium | reverse complement strand
ACGGTGGCGCCGGGGGGAAGTTCGAGCTCGAGGCGGCCCATGCCCGCGGCCTCGCGATATGAGGCGAACAGACGGACCACCACGCGCATGGTCGGAGTGTATTTCGGCTGTCAGAATGAGGATGAATGGACGCGGGCGCGGCCATCATCGTCGCGTTCCTCCTCGTTTTGTTGAACGGCTTCTTCGTGGCGGCCGAATACTCGTTCGTGCGCGTCCGCGGCACCCAACTCGAGGAGCTCGCGAAGACCGGCGAGAGACGAGCGAAGCTGGCCGCCCACATCTCCGACGACATCGAGCCGTACATCTCGACCGTGCAGCTCGGCGTCACCCTCTCGTCGCTCGGCGTCGGGCTCATCGGGGAGCCCGCCGTCTCGAGGATCATCGATCCGCTCTTCGGATGGCTGCGCGACGCGTACGAGCCTGCGTTCCACGTCGTCGCGTTCCTCGTCGCGTTCGCGCTCGTCACGTACGTCACGGTCGTCTTCGGAGAGCTCGCGCCGAAGTACCTCGCCATCCAGCGCGCGCTCCAGGTCGCGCTCTGGTCGGCGTATCCGCTCCACTGGACGTACCGGCTCGCGTATCCGTTCATCTGGCTCATGAACCGCAGTGCCGCGAACGTGCTGCGTGTCATCGGCGCGAAGTCGACGAGCGATCTCGACGTGCACAGCGACGAGGAGCTGAAGATGCTCGTCGCCGCATCCGCGAAGCAGGGCGTGCTTCAGGAGAGCGAGCGGCTCATCGTCGGGAACGCACTCGATTTCGCCGACACCGTCGTGCGGCAGGTCATGGTCCCGCGCACCGAGATCGTCGCCATCCCGGAGGACACCGATCTCGCGGGCCTCATCGCGATCGCGCGCCAGAGCCGGTTCTCGCGCTTTCCCGTGTATCGCGAGGACCTCGATCACGTCGTTGGCGTCGTGCACGTGAAGGATCTCGTCGGCGTCGACCGCACGTCGCACGCGAAGGCGCGCGATCTCATGCGTCGTGTTCCCGCGATGCCGGAGACGCTCCGCCTCGATCAGGCGCTCGCGGAGTTCCGGCGGCAACGCTCGGGTCTCGCCGTCGTCATCGACGAGTTCGGTGGGACCGCGGGCCTCGTCACGCTCGAAGACGTGCTCGAGGAGCTGGTCGGCGAGGTGCGCGACGAGTTCGAACCGAAGGACGCGCAGCGGATCCGTGAAGAGGGCGCGGGCACGTATGTCATCGACGGCCTTCTGTCGCTCGACGATCTGCGCGACCGACTGCAGCTCGAGCTCGAGGGCGAGCCGTACGACACGGTCGGCGGCCTCGTGTTCGGACGTCTCGGTCGTCTTGCGCAGGTGGGCGATGCCGTGGAGGTCGAGGGCTACAGGTTCCAGGTCACGGCGATCGACGGCCGGCGTGTGTCCCAGGTGCGAGTGCAGAAGCAGAAGTCGCCGCGCCGTCCCGCCGCGTCTATGACGAACACGTAACGACCGGGCACACGCTTGTCTGGCACGCGCTTTGCGTACGGGGTCCGACGTGATCAACCTGCTCACATCGGACGCCGCGATCCTCTTCTTCTCGAGCATCGGCCTCGCGCTCACGACCGTGTCGATCGTGCGTGACATGCGCGCGCAGCGCGACATGACGGTCGTCGCCGACAACATCCATCAGTTCGCCGCCGAGGACGCTCGGGCGAAGGCGGCCTAGAGCCCGACCAGTCCCCGCACTGCGGTGATGAACTCCTGGATGCGTGCCGCCCAGAACGCCTGCGCGCGCGGATCGAGCAGCACGAAGAGCCCCGTCGCCGCACCGGTCGCGACGACCGTCGTCACGACGAACGAAATGACGCTGCTCCGCGCCGAGACGCGCCGTTCGCTCATCACCGTCCGCTGCGCAGCCTAGCGACGAGGTTGTCGAGCCGCGCCCGAGAGATCGTGAGGAACTTGGCGAGGTTCTGCCGGTCGCTCTCCGGGATGCTCGGCGCGCCATCGTCGTCGCCGAACGCGCGTGAAAGCTCGGCGAGCGCCTCGTTCAGCTTCCGCGTCGCGGTGATGAGCGTGTCGTCCTTGAGCGGAGGGATCGCGGGCTCGGCTTTCTCCGCCTTCGCCTGCGGGTTGAGGATGCGCTCGACCCGGTCGTGCAGGCGGATGAGGGTGAGCTGGCCAGCGAGCATCTGCTTCGCGAGCGCCTTCCGGCGGCGCGCGTTGTCGAGCTTCATGAGCTCGTAGGCCGCCGTGATCGTGTCGTACCGCTGCGCGACCATCTCGCGGACGTCCTCGGGCGCGTTCGCGAGACGGAGCCGGTTCTCGACGTACCCCTTGTCCTTGCCGAGCTTCCCCGCGAGCTGGCGTATGGAGTAGCCGAGCTCGTCGGTCATCTTCTTGTAGATGATCGATTCGTCGAGCGGCGAGAGATCCTCACGCTGAAGGTTCTCGATGAGCGCGATCTCGAGCGCCGTCGCGTCGTCGAAGCGCTCGACGATCGCGGGGATCGTCTCCTTGCCGGCGAGCTTCGATGCGCGCCAGCGGCGCTCGCCCGCGATGATCTCGTAGCTCTCGCCCGACGGGCGCACGAGGATCGGCTGCAGGACGCCGTGCTCCTTGATCGAGGCGGCAAGCTCCTGAAGCGTCTCTTCGTGGAACGTCATGCGCGGCTGGCCGGGGTTCGGCTTCACCTTCTCTATCGGGAGCTCGCGCACCGCAGTGGGCGTGCGTGCGGAGAGAAGGCTGATGATCCCCGGCTGCGCATCGGTCTCCTGCGCGAAGATCCGGCTCCCAGCGTCGCGGAACGACTTCGTCCTGTTGGTCGATGGGCTAGTGAGCACGGACGACCTCCTTCGCGAGATCGACGAACGCCTTTGCGGCGTCCGACTTCCTGTCGTATTCGGTGATCGGCACGCCCGCGGTGGGCGCCTCGCCGATCTTCACGGACTGGCGGATGACGGTCGCGAAGACCTGGTGATCGCCGAGGTCCTTCAGCGAGTCGAGCATGTCGCGCGCGAGGATGGTGCGGCTGTCGTAGAAGGTCGGCAGCAGCCCGAGCACCTTGAGGTTCGGATTGAGCCGGCCCTGCACGGTGCGGATGATCCGGAGCAGCGCCGCGACTCCCTTGAGCGCGTAGTACTGCGTCTGCACCGGGATGATCACGCCGTCCGATGCGACGAGCGCGTTCAGCGTGAGCAGCCCGAGCGTGGGCGGGCAATCGATGAGGATGTAGTCGTAGCGCTCGGCGATCTCCGGGGTGAGCTTGTCGCGCAGCGCCATCTCGCGTCCGATCGCGTTGAACAGCTCGACCTCCGCTGCGGAGAGCTCGAGCGTCGCGGGCGCGACGTCCACGTTCTTCGTCTTCGTCGCGCGGATGATCGACGCGAGCGGCACGTCCGGGTCGACGAGGACGTTCGCGATGTTGACGTCGACGGAGTTGATGTCGACGCCAAGGCCGACCGTCAGGTTGGCCTGCGGATCGAGGTCGAGGCAGAGGACGCGCTTCCCGATGGAAGCGAGTGCGCCGCCGAGGTTGATCGCGGTCGTCGTTTTCCCGACGCCGCCTTTTTGATTCGCGATCGCGATGACCTTGCCCACGGCTTCCCTCCGCGCGACGTCTCCCCGAACATCACGCGCGTGCGGAAGCTGCACGCGACTCCCCTCGCGACGCTCGCTGCGTAGCATAAGGGCCTAGAAGCGGATGGGAAGCGCTTCGAGGGCCCGTACTCGCTACGCTCGTCGGGCCCCATCGTCGCCTCGCTCGCGAGCAAGCTCGCGGACTCGGCTCCTCGGGGCCCGTAGCTCAGTGGTAGAGCGGCGGACTCATAATCTGCTGGTCGCAGGTCCGATCCCTGCCGGGCCCACAATCCACTTCGATGACCCAGATCCCGCTCGCCGACGTCGAGCGCGCGCGGCAGATCACCGCGCCGCATCTCCATCGGACGCCCGTGCTGACGAGCCGTACGTTGTCCGAGCGCATCGGCGCCACGGTCGTCCTCAAGGCTGAGAGCTTCCAGCGGACCGGCTCGTTCAAGCCCCGCGGCGCGCTCTTCGCCGTTGCGAGCCTGTCGCCGGAGCAGCGGTCGAAGGGGATCGTGACGATGAGCGCCGGTAACGCGGCCGCCGCGATCGCCTTCGCGGCCTCCGCCCAGGGCGTGAAGGTGACCGTTGCCATGCCCAAGTCCGCGCCGCAGATGAAGGTGGACGCGACCCGGGGGTACGGCGCCGAGGTCCGGTTCGCGGAGGACATGACGGGGCTTCGGGAGCTCGTCGCGAAGATCCAGGCCGACACGGGGGCGTACTTCCTCCACCCGTACGACGATGACGCGATGATCACGGGCCACGGCTCGCTCGCGCTCGAGATCCTCGAGGAGGTCGCCGACGCCGACGTCCTGGTCGTGGGGGTCGGCGGCGGCGGGCTCATCGCCGGCGTCGCGAACGCCGCTGCGCAGAAGAAGCCGGGCATCCGGATCGTCGGCGTCGAGCCCGACGGCGCGGCCGCGATGCGTCTCGCGCTCGATGCCGGGAAGCCGGTGCCGCTCGCCCCGAAGACGATCGCCGACGGTCTCGCCGCGCCGGTCGCCGGGACGCGTCCGCTCGAGATCGTGCGGCGGTATGTCGAGGACGTCGTCGTCATCCCGGACAGCCTGATCGCGGACGGGCTCCGGTTCCTGGCCGAGCGCGCGAAGCTCGTGACCGAGCCCGCCGGCGCCGCGGCGACCGGCGCGCTCCTCGCGGGGCGGATCGCGGTGAAGCGGGGCGAGAAGGTCGTCGCGATCGTGTCGGGCGCAAACGTCGATCGCGCGCGGTTCGCCGAGCTGCTCGTCCAGGCGTGAAGGCGATCCTGTTCGCCGACGGCGCGGCGCGCGGCAACCCCGGCCCCGCGGGATCCGGCGCGGTCCTCCTCGACGAGCAGGGTCACGTGATCGCGGAGCTCACGAGGCATCTCGGCCACGCGACGAACAACGTCGCGGAGTACACCGCGCTCATCATCGGGCTCGAGGAGGCCCAGCGGCGCGGCATCGACGACATCGACGTGCGGATGGACTCGATGCTCGTCGTCCGGCAGATGCAGGGTCTGTGGAAGATCAAGCACCCGAACATGAAGCCCCTCGCACTGCGCGCCGGCGCCCTCCTCGCGTCGTTCCCAAAACGCACGATCGAGCACGTCCCGCGCGAGGAGAACCTCATCGCCGACGCGCTCTCCAACAAGGCGATCGACGACGCGCGATGAGCGACGAGCTTCCCGAGCGCGACCCGCTCGCCGATCTCGTATCCCGCTCGGTCGGCGTGCGCGTCGAATCGGTCGTCGCGGAGGAGCTGCCCGCCGACGACGCGATCGAGCGCAGGCGGCTCCGGTACCGGACGAGCGACGGCGAACGGACCGCGATCTTCGAACGCGCTCCACGAGGCGTGACCCTCGCGGCCCAGCTGCTCCCGTTCCTCGCGCGCAAGAGCGACCGCGTCCCGCTCGTGCACGCGCGCGGACTCCCACCACCGCATGCGGCGCTCGGGCCATGGGTGCTCTTCGAGGATGTCCTAGGGGCGCCGACGGCGTGCGATGGCGATCCCGCGGACGTCGTGCGAGCGAAGCTGGCCATCGAGCGCAGCGTCGCGGATGACGAGCCGGCGCTACGAGCGCTCGGCGTGCGCGCCGACGGGCGCGGGTTGCCGCCCGTGCTCGCGGCGCTCCCGCGAGTTCTCGTGCATGGCGACCTCCGCTGCGCAACCGCGCGCCGGGTCGAGCGCGGTGTCGTCATCGCGGGCTGGTCGGCGGCGTTCCTCGGCTGCGGAGCGCTCGATGTCGCCTCGCTCGTGCTCGACCTCGAGCGGGCGGGCCGATCCACGGAGGCCGTTCGCGCCGCCTACGCCGCGGCATCGGGCGCGGACGACCCCGTCGCCGTCGTCGTCGCGGCGATCGCGCTCGTCCGGAGCGCGACGGTAAAATAAGAGGTCGAGCAGGCCGGACGGTCGCGGCGGCGAGAGCCGTCGAGGAAAGTCCGGACAGCGCAGGGCAGGGAAGCGGGTAACACCCGTCCGCCGTGAGGCGAGGACCGCGCCACAGTGACGAACCCGCGCAAGCGGGGTGAAACGGGCAAGCTCTTCCCGCTGCAAGATCGAGTAAGGGGACCATGGTGTGGCCCGCACCGTCCCCGGGTAGATCGCTAGAGACGGAGGGTGACCTCCGTCCCAGAGAGATGACCGTCCCCGCCAGAATCCGGCTTACAGGCCTGCTCGGCCCTCGCACTCTCGCGTGACGGCACGCGTGCCTCGCGACGATCGCCTCGTCCTCTCATTTCTGTAACGACGCCTGAGGACCGTGGCCCGCGCCCGCCTGAGCGGCGAGCGTTCCGCCATGGCACGACCCTTGCGTGACTTCGACCCTCGAAGGAGGTGCTCGCCATGCTTTGGACCATCGTCGTGGTCCTTCTCGTCCTCTGGTTGCTTGGCGTCGTGGCGCTTCCGAGCATCGGTGGCCTCATCCACCTGCTGCTCGTACTTGCGCTCATCGTCCTTGTGATCCAGCTCCTCAGCGGCCGACGCGCAGCGATCTAGTCCCGCACACGGAACGCAATGGGGGTTGCGGCGGCGGAGAGATCCGCCGTCGCGACCTGTCTCGACATTCCGGCCCATGCTTGGTATCGTCCCCATTCGCACGCGATGCGTGACATGACGAAAGGAAGTGGCGCAGTGCTGACAAGCATCCGTATGGCGCCTCCCGTCGCAGGCTTCCTGCGGCGTAGCCTGCCCACTTCACCGATGGCGTAGGGGCCACCTCCCCGTTCTCGCCGTTGGGCCGTGGGCAGAGACCACGGCCTTTTTGTTACCCGGCGAACGAAGGAACGGAGAAGTGAAAGTGGCCATCGACACAGCGCCCAGACCCCGCGAGACACCGCCCCCTACGACCCGCGACGCTCTCGTGGCCGCGCACGTGACGAAGACGTTCCGCTCTCAGAAAGAGATGCGGCGCGCCGTCGACAGCGTGTCGCTGCGCGTCGCCCGCGGCGAGATCTACGGCCTGCTTGGCGCGAACGGCTCCGGGAAGTCGACGCTCATCCGCGTCTTCTCGACGCTCCTCCTCCCCGACGCCGGCTCCGTCACCGTGTTCGGCCACGATGTGCGGGCCGAGGAGCTCGCCGTGAAGCGTCTCATCAATCGCGTCTCGGTCGAGGCGTCCTTCTTCAAGAAGCTCTCGGCGATGGAGAACCTCGTGTACTCGGGGCGGCTGTACGGCGTCGCGCCCGACGAGGCGCGCGCGAAGGCGCAGACGATCCTCCGTCGCCTGGGCATCGCCGCGGACCGGTTCAACGAGCCGCTCGAGAAGCTGTCGCGGGGCATGCAGCAGAAGGTGGCGATCGCGCGCGCGTTCATCACGACGCCGATGCTCCTGCTCCTCGACGAGCCGACCACGGGTCTCGACATCCGGAGCAAGCGCGAGGTGCAGACCTTCGTGCGCGACCTCCGTCTCGAGCACGACGCGACGATCCTGCTCACGACGCACGACCTGGACGAGGCCGAGCGTCTGGCGGACCGGATCGGCATCCTGCACGACGGCCGTCTCGTCGCCGAAGGCACGACCGACGAGCTCCGGGCGCAGTTCGGCGCGTCGGCGCTCGAAGAGGTCTTCATGACCGCGACCGGCCGTCGTCTCGAGGACGCCGACGAGGCGGAAGGGACCGTGACGTGATCTCACGCTCGTTTCGCTCGCTGCACCGGGGCCCCTTCCCCGGCCTGAAAGGGCAGATCGGCCTGGCCTACGCGTTCGTCGAGCGGGAGATCGCTCTCTCGAAGCGCTACTGGGCATGGGAGATCGTCTGGATCGTCTACGGGATCGTCACGTCCCTTTCCGTCACGTACATCGCGCTCGCGGCGCCGGCGATCAGCGGCGGCAGCGTCGACGAGTCCGCCGTGTCGCGCTTCGTTCTCTATCTGCTGATCGGGACGATCGCGTGGCGGTTCCTCGGGATCATCTTCGACAACATCAGCGAGGTCATCGCGTGGGAGCGCTGGGAGGGCACCATCGAGTACACGTTCATGTCGCCGGTGCCGCGACTCACGCATCTCCTCGGGATGTGCATCGCGACCCTCGTCCGCGCGGCCGTCTTCAGCGTCGTGACGCTCCTCGCGATCGCGCTCTTCGTGCCCGTCGACCTGTCGCACGCGAACGCGGTCTCCGCGCTCGCCCTCTTCGTGGTCGGCGTGCTCGCGTTCGTCGGCCTCGGGCTCGCGACCGCGGCGTTCCCGCTCATGTGGCCGGAGAAGGGCCTGCAGATGTCGTACATCGTCCAGGCGGTCGTCCTGCTCGTGTCGGGCGTCTACTACCCGGTCGACGTGCTGCCGGCGTGGCTGCGGATGCTCTCCGCGATCTCGCCCGCGACGTACGTCATCCGCGGCATGCGCTCGGCGCTCATGGACGGCGCCGATGTCGCGACGCTCTGGCCGGAGATCTGGCCCGCGCTCGTCGTCGGCGTCCTGTCGATCCCGCTCGGCCTGCGTCTCTTCCTCGCGGTCGAGGCGTACGCGAAGCGGACCGGACGTCTCAAGCGGAGCGGGTAAGCGAGCACTCGCCCGTTGCGTCCTCGCTGATCGCGCGTTCATGCCCTCGTGACCCTCCTCCGCCCGATCGCGCTCGTCGTCGTCATCGCCGTCGCGGCCGTCTTCGGCACGCGCATGCGCGACGCGCACGCCTCGACAGCCGCGACGCCGTCTCCCGCGGTCGCCGCCGCCGCTCGGACGACCGACGCGGGTCCGGTGGACACGACCGTCGATCTGCGAGAGCACGGCCGCGGCCCCACGGTCCCCGCGAGCGCGCTCACCGGCTTCGCGCTGCCGCCGGGGTACGAGGTGCCGGACGACCCCGAGCTCCTTCCGAACTCGCCGCGTGAATACCGTGCCGGTTACCACGAGGGTGTGGACTTCCCGCTCTCGATGAACATGCCCGTCTACGCCGCGAAGGCCGGCACCATCGTCCGCATCGACCGGAGCTACGTCGAGTGGAGCGACGAGGAGCTCATCGCGGCGCAAGACGCCGCATACCGTCTCGGATACACACCGCCGGAGACGCTCGACAAGCTCCGCGGGCGCCAGGTGTGGATCGATCACGGTGACGGCGTCGTCACGCGCTACGCGCACCTCGCGTCGGTCGAGCCGATCAGCGTCGGCAGCTACGTCACGCAGGGGACGCTCATCGGCACGGTCGGCAACAGCGGGCTGAAGGCGGGGCCGCACCTCCACATCGAGATCCGGGTGGGGGACGACTACCTCGGCGAGGGTCTCAGTGGCGACGAGCTGCTGCGTGTCCTCCACCGCGCGTTCTCCGTCACGCCGGACGAGTAGTCCTCCGCGCTCCGAGTAACGGTCCCGTAACGAATCGCGCCCGCGGTACGCGAGGTGCGGCATCTCGTGCGGGAGGTTGCTCATGACCGAGCTGACACCCGATCTCGCTCTCACCGTCGTCCGCGTCGCCGTGGGCCTCGTGCTCGCGGGTCATGGCGCGCAGAAGGTCTTCGGCGCGTTCCAGGGACCCGGACTCGAGCGCTGGCACGGAGCCGTCGCGTCGATGGGCTTCGCGCAGCCCAGGATCATGGGAACGCTCGCGGCGTTCGTCGAGCTCTTCGGCGGGCTCATGCTGGCTGCCGGATTCCTCACGCCGATCGTCGCCGCGGCGCTCGCGATCGACATGGCGGTCGCCATCATCAAGGTGCACTGGTCGAAGGGCATGTGGGTCACGAACGGTGGGTACGAGTACCCGCTCGTCCTCTTCGTCGTCCTCGTCATGCTCGGGCTCGCGCGACCGGCCATGTATTCGCTCGACGAGGCGCTCGGCATAGGTGGCGGCGCGCCGCTCTTCATCGCCGTGCTCGCCATCGGTGGCGTCGCGACGGCGGCGGCCGGCATGGCCACACAAGGAGCACGACGCACGGCCTGACCATGCGCCACTCGTGATGGGCGGCGGCTCGACTAGCCTGTTCCCCGTGCGCATCCCGCCGCCGCCCGTCACGCCGCGCGAGGAGGTCGTCGACACCTGGCACGGTGAGCGGATCGTCGATCCGTATCGCTGGCTCGAAGGTTCGTCCGATCGCATCCGAGCGTGGACCGATCTGCAGAACGCCCGCACCCATGCCGTGCTCGACGCGTTGCCGACGCGCGCGCGCTTCGCGGCGCGGCTGCGCGAGCTGCTTGCCGTCGGTCTGCTGACGACACCGCGCCCCGCCGGGGAGTGGATCTTCCACACGCGGCGCGAGGGGGCGCAGAAGCAATCCGTCCTCTACGCGCGTCGCGGGCTCGACGCATCCGATCGCGCGCTCGTCGATCCGAACGCGCTCGACGAGGCCGGACTCGTGACGATCGACTGGTACTACCCGTCGCACGACGGTCGCTACGTCGCCTTCGGCATCTCGCGCGGCGGCGACGAGCTGTCGACGCTCCACGTCGTCGACACGGCGTCAGGCCGGGAGCTCGGGGAGCGGATCCCGTACACGCAGCGCTCGAGCGTCGCGTGGGTACGCGACGGCTTCTACTACACGGTCCACCCGGCACCGGGCAGCGTGCCGCCCGGCGACGAGCACTACCACCGCCGCATCCGTTTCCACCGCCTCGGCGACGACCCCGCGAAGGACCCGCTCGTCTTCGGCGAGGGACGGCCGAAGGAGGACATCCTCTCCGTCACGACGTCGCCCGACGGCAGATGGGTGCTCGCGGAGGCCTATCGCGGCTGGATCCAGAACGACGCGTACCTCCTCGATCGCGACGTGCCGTCGCGCGGGTGGCGCACGGTCGTCGAGGGCGAGGACGGGCTCACCTCCGGCGTGCTCACCGATGAGGCCCTCTGGCTGCGCACGAACCTCGGCGCGCCGAACTACACCATCGTCCGCGCCGAGCTCGCCGCACCCGAGCGCGCGTCGTGGACGACGATCGTCCCGGAGGGCGAGCACGCGATCGAGCTCTTCGACCTCTCGCGCGAGCACGTCGCCGTCGTGACGCTCGAGCGCGCGACCTCGCACATCGCGCTCTGGTCGAAGCGCGGCGACCGCGTTCGTGAGGTCGCGCTGCCGGGCCTTGGCACGGTGCCCGGCATGCAGGCCGACGCGACCGGCGACGTCGTCACGTTCACGTTCGAATCGTTCACGAGCCCACCTGCCGCGTACGCGGTGCGTGCCGACGGTCGACCGGTCGAGATCGTCCGCCTCGCGACGCCGCGCGGCCTCGACCCCGCGGCGCTCGTCGTCGAGCAGACGACGTACGCCTCGAAGGACGGGACGGACGTGAGCATGTTCGTCGTGCATCGCGCCGATGCGCGGCCGAGCGGCGACGTCCCGACGATCCTCTCCGGCTACGGCGGCTTCAACATCTCGCGCACGCCGCAGTACTTCCCCGGCGTCGTCGCGTGGGTCGAGGCGGGCGGCGTCTTCGCGCTGCCGAACCTGCGCGGCGGCGGCGAGTACGGCGAGCGCTGGCATCGCGACGGCATGCTCGAGCGCAAGCAGAACGTCTTCGACGACTTCATCGGCGCCGGCGAGGCGCTCATCCGCATGGGGTGGACGACGAGCGCCCATCTGGGCATCTCCGGCGGATCGAATGGCGGCCTGCTCACGGGCGCGGCGCTCACGCAGCGTCCGGACCTGTTCGGCGCGGCGTTCTGTGCCGTGCCGCTGCTCGACATGCTGCGGTATCAGAACTTCCTCATCGCGCGTTTCTGGATCGCGGAATACGGAAGCGCCGAGGACGCTGCGCAGTACCGCTGGCTGCGTGCCTACTCGCCATACCACCACGTGCGCGCAGGGGTCCGGTACCCCGCGGTGCTCTTCACGACCGCGGAGGGCGACAGCCGCGTCGATCCGATGCACGCGCGCAAGATGGCGGCGCTCATGCAGAGCGTCACGGCCGAGGACCGTGACGCCGTCGTGCTGCTGCGCGTCGAGCGTGACGCGGGTCACGGCGTGGGGAAGCCGCTCGACAAACAGGTCGACGATCTCGCCGACCAGTATTCGTTCTTCGCGTGGCGACTCGGCCTGCGCGAGGCCCCCTCCGTTATGCTCGATACGCGGTGAACAACATCCTGAAGTACCTCCGCGAGCAGGCGAAGAACTACGACTGCAGCGTCTGCGGCACGAACCACAGCCGTTCGAAGATCGACCTCCTCGGGAAGCGCGACGGCGGCTGGGTCGTCCGCGTGGCCTGCTCGAAGTGCGAGACCGCCATCACCCTCCTCGTCTATGTAGGCGACAGCGCCCCGTCGGCACGTCCGGTCGCGCAGCAGGCGGCACGGCGCCGCCGCCCGCCCGTCACGCTCGACGAGGTGCTCGACGCGCACGACATGCTCGAGTCGTTCTCCGGCGACGTGCGCGACCTGTTCGCGCCGCGGGGAAAGGTCCGCAGCTCCGCCGACCGGTAATGGCGAAGAACGCCGTCATCACGGGGTGGGGGTCGTACGCGCCGTCCCGCGTGATGACGAATCAAGAGCTCGAGCGGATCGTCGACACGTCCGACGAATGGATCACCACGCGGACGGGGATCAAGGAGCGCCGTATCGCGGCGGACGGCGAGACGACGTCCTCGATGGCCGTGCGCGCGGCGCGCGCGGCGCTCGATCGCGCGAAGCTGCGGCCCCAGGACGTCCAGCTCATCATCGTCGGCACCTGTTCGCCGGACTACCTGTTCCCCGCGACCGCGTGCCTCGTGCAGTCGGAGCTCGGCGCGGTGCGCTCCGGCGCGTTCGACGTCGAGGCAGCGTGCACGAGCTTCGTCACGGCGCTCGGGATCGCGCGCGGGATGATCATGTCGGGGACCGTCCAGAACGCGCTCGTGATCGGCGCCGAGACGCTCTCGCGCCTCCTCAACTGGAAGGACCGCACCACCTGCGTCCTGTTCGGTGACGGCGCGGGCGCTGTCGTGCTCGAAGCGTCGAACGCGTCGGTCGGCGTCGAGTCGGTCGTCCTTCACAGCGAGGGCAGCAAGGGCGAGCTCCTCATGGTCGCCGCGGGCGCGACGCGCATGCCGGCGTCGAAGGAGACCGTCGAGCAGGGGAAGCACTTCATCACCATGCAGGGCGGAGAGGTCTTCAAGCTCGCGGTGAAATCGATGGCCGACGCGGCGGAGGAAGCGCTGCGCGAGGCCGGGCTGTCGCTCGACGATATCGACCTCATGATCCCGCACCAGGCGAACATCCGGATCATCGAGGGCGTCGCGAAGCGCCTGCATTTCCCGATGGAGAAGGTCTTCGTGAACATTCAGCGCTACGGCAACACGTCCGCGGCGTCGGTGCCGATCGCGATCAACGAGGCCGAGGCGACCGGCCGCATGAAGCGCGGCGACAAGATCCTCCTCGTCGCGTTCGGCGGCGGCTTCACCTGGGGCGCGTCGGTCCTCGAGTGGTTCGGCGCGCACGATGGTGCCCGGGCACCGTCGGCGCTCGACCGCGCGCGCGACGCGCTCGAGGACGTCGTCGACCGCGTACGTCCGGTCTGACCCGCCGCGTCGTCCCCTGCGGGGGACGCGAGCTCTATCAGCCCGCGCTCGTCCGCCACGTCTTCAGGCTCGCGCGCCGCAAGCGTCCGCGCGTGCTGTTCCTGCCGACGGCATCCGGTGACAGCGCCGCGTATCTCCTGACCTTCTATCAGCAGCTCGCAGGCTGGGACTGCGAGCCCGCGCACCTCGAGCTCTTCCAGCGAACGGTCGACGACCTCGGCGCGCTCATCGCCGCGCAGGACGTGATCATCGTCGGCGGCGGCAACACCGCGAACATGCTCGCCCTGTGGCGGCTCCACGGCGTCGATCGCGCGCTCCGCGACGCGTATGCGAACGGGACCGTGCTCACGGGATGGTCGGCGGGCTGCATCTGCTGGTACGAGGCGGGCATCACCGACTCGTTCACGCCCGACCTCGGGCCGCTCCACGACGGGCTCGCCATCCTCACGGGGAGCGCGTGCCCGCACTACGACTCGGAGGAGCGCCGGAAGCCGGTATACGCACGCGAGATCGCGGCCGGACTGCCCGCGGGGATCGCGCTCGACGACGGCGTCGCCGCGGTCTACGAGGACGAGCGGCTCGTCGAGATCGTGAGCGCTCGTCCCGATGGACGCGCCTTCCGTGTCGACGCGAGCGGCGAGCATCCGCTGTCCGTCCGCACCCTCAACGACTGACCCGCACCTCGCGGCGACGCCCCGATGGGGCAGTCTCCCTGAATAGAACGTATGTTCCACGTGAAACGACCACGTTCGCCCTATTGACAGGCGCCTGAAGTGGTGCAAAATGCCGCTGCGTGGTGATTAGTGGGGAACGGTGGGGAACCGCTCTCCAACATCGGAAGGATCGTTGGAAGGTTACTTCGCGGGCGAATTCGCCCATGCGCTCGACGACAAGGGACGGCTGGCGATCCCAGCCAAGTTCCGCGCCCGCTTCAAGGAAGGGGCGGTCGTGACGCGTTGGACGGGCGATTGCCTCGCGGTATGGCCGTCGCAGGAATGGAACGCCCTCAACGCCGACATCGCGAAGCGCCCGCGCACCGACCCGGCCGCGACGCGCTTCCGCCACTTCGTGCTCTCCGGAGCCCACGAGGGTGACCCGGACGGGCAGGGGCGGCTCACGATCCCGTCGCATCTCCGCGAGTTCGCGCATCTCGGGGGAGAAGCGGTCGTCATCGGGAACGCCGACCACCTCGAGGTCTGGGAGCCCGCGCGCTGGCGCACCAACATCGAGACCGTCCAGAGCCACATCACCGACGACCTCAAGGACCTCGGGGTCTAGCGATGAACGTGGGAGGCTCCATGAGCCGGTTCTTCTGGCCGAAGTACTCGCCCAACTTGATCCCCGCGAAGCTGGCCGCTTCCTCGACGGCACGCTCGGCGGAGGTGGCCATGCCGAGGCCATCCTCGAACGCACCGCGCCGTCCGGCCGTCTTCTCGGACTCGACGTCGATCCCGCCGCGCTCGCCGAGGCACGACGCGTCCTCGCGCGCTTCGGCGAACGCGCGGTCATCGTCCGCGCGAACTTCGCGCTTTGCGACGTCGTGGCCCGCGAGCACGGCTTCGCTGCGCTCGACGGGGTCCTCCTCGATCTCGGGCTCTCATCGATCCAGCTCGCCGACGCGCAGCGAGGCTTCAGCTTTCGCGCGGAAGGTCCGTTGGACATGCGCGCCGACCCAGACCTCCACCTCACGGCGGCAGACATCGTGAATAGCTGGGACCAGACCGAGCTGCGCCGCGTCTTCGCCGATTACGGCGAGGAGCCCGAGGCCGGCCGCGTCGCCGCCGCCATCGTGCGGCGGCGCACGCGCGAGCCGTTCCTCACGGCGGACGACCTCGGTCGGTTCGTGTTCGGCGTGAAGACGCAGCGCCGGCGCGGCATCGATCCCGCCACCCGCGTCTTCCAGGCACTTCGCATCGCGGTGAACGACGAGCTCGAGAACCTCCAGCGCGGTCTCGCCGCGGCGATGTCGCTGCTGCGTCCCGGTGGCCGGCTCGCGGTCATCTCATTCCACTCGCTCGAGGATCGCGCTGTGAAGCAGTTCATGGCGCGCGAATCGCGCGACTGCATCTGTCCTCCCCACCTCCCCACCTGCGTTTGCGGGCACCGCGCGGGTCTACGTGTCGTTACCCGGCGTCCGCTTCGTGCG
>DATDNP010000221.1:0-3462 GCA_036518215.1 Candidatus Limnocylindria bacterium | reverse complement strand
CCGAGCGCGAACCGCTGGAAGCGCCGCACCGAGACGTTCTCACCGGTCTTCGCCGCGACGGCGGTGACGAGGTCCTTGACCGTCTTCGACGCGTCGCGGATGTAGGCCTGCGCGTAGAGCTCGTCGACGTCGGCCGGGGCCATCGCCGCGACCTGCATCGCGATCTCCTGCGCGAGCTTCTGGAAGTCCTCTCCGCGCGAGACGAAGTCCGTCTCGCTCGCGTCCTCGACGAGCGCGCCGATGCGACCGCCGCCGTGGATGTACGCGGCGACGACGCCTTCCTTCGCCTCGCGACCCTCCTTCTTCGCGGCGGACGCGACACCGCGATCGGCGAGCAGCTGCTTCGCCTTCTCGTAGTCGCCGCCGGCGTCCTCGAGCGCGCGCTTGCAGTCCATCACGCCCGCGCTCGTCTCCTCGCGCAGACGCTGGATCTCCTTCGAGTCGATCTTCTTCGTATTCGTGGTGGTCATGGCTAGAGCTCCTCTGTCTTCTCTTCCGAGGCGCCACCGACGGGCGTCTCTTCCTCTTCTTCCGGCTCGTACACGCGGGGGGTGCGCTTCGCGCGCGGCAGACCCGCCCCGCCTTCCATCTCGGCCGCGGTGACGGACGGCGCGTACCCCATGTCCTCGGGCGTCGCTTCCTTGCGGCTCGCGTCGAACATCGAGCGACCCTCGATCACCGCATCCGCCATCTTCTGGCAGATGAGCTTCACCGCGCGGATCGCGTCGTCGTTCGCCGGGATGATCACGTCGATGAGATCGGGATCGCAGTTCGTATCGACCATCGCGACGATCGGGATCTCGAGGCGGCGCGCCTCCTCGACGGCGATGTGCTCGCGATGCGGATCCACGACGAACAGTGCGGCCGGCAGACGCTTCATCTCGCGCACGCCGGCGAAGTAGCGGTCCAGGTGCTCGAGCTCGTCCTCGAGACGCTGGGCATCCTTCTTCGGCATCGTCGCGAAGTCGCCACGCTCCTTGCGCTCGTGCAGCTCGTTCAGCCGGTTGATGCGCTTCTGGATCGTGACGAAGTTCGTGAGGAAGCCGCCGAGCCATCGCTGATTCACGTATGGCATCGTCGCGCGCTTGGCCTCCTCGGCGATCGATTCCTGGGCCTGCTTCTTCGTGCCGACGAAGAGCACCTGCCCGCCGCTCGTCGCGAGGTCGCGCACGAACGCGTAGGCGTCCTCGACGCGAACGAGGGTCTGCTGCAGGTCGATGATGTGGATGCCGTTGCGCTCCATGAAGATGAATCGCTTCATCTTCGGGTTCCAGCGGCGCGCTTGATGTCCGAAGTGGACGCCGGACTCCAGGAGCTGCTTCATCGTGACGACGGCCATGGGTCTCCCTTTCATTCCTCCGCTTCCGTCACACCGGCCGTTTCGCCCTGCGCGAGGCGCGTCGGACGAGGGAACGGACGATCGGGAAAGCGTGCGAGATACCGGGCAAAGCCCGGTCCGTGGATAAGTGTACCAACCGTTGACCGCGCCTGGCACCGGGCGTGCCCGATGCGACGCGCGCATGGCGAGGTACGACGAGCGACCCGTTCCGCGAGGCACCTCGCGCCGCTGGGAGGTGCTGATGTCGGATGACGAGCACGAGCGGCGGGGCGCGCCACGCCGGATGGCGGTCGAGGTCCAAGCCGACCACCGCGTCCTCCACGAGGTGCCCGACACCCTCCTGCGCGAGATCCCCCTCCTCGAGGAGGGGACGCCGCTGGAGCGCCGCAGGGAGTACCTCGACCTCCACGATCCGGCGCGCGCCGACTTCCGGGCCGAGGGCATCGAGCGCGTGAAGCCGGGCCAGCGCATCGTGGCGCGCGGCGACGTGAGCGACGAGGCCTGGCAAGAGCTCCGCGCGGCATGCGACCGCGTCGCGCGCCGGCGTCCCCTCCGCCGAGCGAGCTAGGTCTCGCAGGGTCGAGCGAGGAGCGGCCGGTGCCGCGACGAGCGAGTCGCTGTCGAGTGACGACGAGGCGGAGAAAACAGAGAACAGAAGCCCGGCCGTTGGGCCGGGCTTCTGTCGGACTGCTACGTAGCGGTCGCTTGACCTAGGTGAGGTTGTTGCCGATGTTGCTGAAGATGTTCTGGAGCTGGCCGCGGAGGAAGATCATGGCCACGATGACCGCAATGGCGATGACAGCGATGATGAGGGCGTACTCGACGAGGCCCTGGCCCTCTTCCTCACGGAAGAACGCAAGCATTCCGGTACCTCCTTCTTTGCGTGCTTGGCGCCCGCACAAGCTGGGTGCCACCGCCTGAGAGTCTAGGCAGGGGCGTCCCGCGGGCAATCCCCGACAAGCGGTACTTTCGGCGTGCTGATACCGGGTTGTTTCCGCCTAGCGGAAGTCAGGGTGTCCCTTCGTGGCGATCCGGTCGCGCAGCGTCTCAAGGGCGCTCGGAGGCCGGTCCGAGTGCGGCAGCTCATCCCCGAGCGAGGCGGCGAGGGCGTCGCGGAGCTCCTCGATCGTGCAGCCGAAGAGCTCCCCGCTGGTCTCGAATTCGGCGCGCAGCCGGAGGAACCCGAACCTGTTGTGCCGGGACACGTCCATCCCGTTGCAGAGCTCATCCGCGAGCAGGTAGAGGCCCGCCCGACGCTCCCGCGAGAGGCCCGCGAGCCACGCTTCGATCGCCGCTCTGCTCCGTTCGTCCACGCGCGCATTCTCCGCTCATCGGCGGCAGAAATCCGCCACCGTCGTCGCGATGGCTTCAGGTGGCACGCGGCGTACCCCAGCACCGGGAAGGGCGCCGATGAGCTCGGTCCCGTAGTCGCGCAGCAGCGCACGGCGATCGAGCAGCACCACCGCCCCGCGGTCGGTGCGCGTGCGGATGAGCCGTCCGAACCCCTGCCGAAGACGCAGCGCGGCCTGCGGCAGATGGAACTCGCGGAACGGATCCTCGTAGCGCTCGGCGCGCCCCTGCACGAGGGGATCGTCAGGCACCGCGAACGGGAGCCGGGTGATGACGACGCATTCGAGGATCTCGCCGGGGAGATCGATGCCCTCCCAGAACGACTGCGTCCCGAGGAGCACCGCGCGCCCCGCCGCGAATCGTTCGAGCAACGCGCGGCGCGACCCGTCGATGCCCTGCGTGAGCACCGCGATGCCTGACTCCTCGAGCATGACGAGGCGTGCGGCGACGTCGCGCATCGCGCTGTGCGCCGTGAAGAGGACGAGGGTGCGGCCATCGAGCGCGCGCCCGATCTCCGCGATCGTCTCCGCCGTCTCGTCGGCGAAGCCGGGCTCGCCGGGGAGCGCGCCCTCCGTCGGCACGACGAGGATCGCCTGCTTCGCGTAGTCGAACGGCGAACCGAACGCGCGCGCGTCCGCGACGTCCGCGATCCCGAAGCGATCGAGCGCGAACGCGAACGAGCCTCCGACGGCGAGCGTCGCGGAGGTGAACACCGTCGACCGGCGAGGATCGACGAGTCCCCGCCGGATCGTGCTGCCGAGATGCGAAGGAGC
>DATDNP010000220.1:0-6123 GCA_036518215.1 Candidatus Limnocylindria bacterium | reverse complement strand
TCGCGCGATCCAGCGCGACGCGTACGGCTGCCGGATCCCTTCCGCTGAACTGTCGCGCGAGCTGTGCCTGGCCGTGGATCGCAGCGAGTGGCTGACGCATCTCGTGGACGATCATCGCGAGGGCGTCGGTCGTGGCCGAGCCATCGATCGCGAGCTTCACGGTCGCGAGGAGATCGTGGACCAAGAAGGGCTTCATCACGATGCCCGCGAACCCCGCGGCACGGCTGCGGTACGAGCGGGCTGCCCGCGCCTCGCGTTCGGCATCGGTATCGGCGGTGAAGAGCAGGACCGGCAACGTCGGATGCGCCCTCCGCAGGGCGGCCGCATCGTGCCACGAGCGCGTCTCCGCCGTGGATCGAAGCTCTCCGTCAAGGAGCACGCAGCGCGGGCGCACGCGCTCGACCGTCTCCGCGATGCGCGCGTGGTCCGTGATGACGAGTGGCTGATAGCCCGCGTCGGTGAGCACCTCGCCTACCAGCTCGCTGACGGCGGCGTCATCCTCGACGACGAGCACAGTCTGACGATCCATGGCGCCCTCCCCGCTACCGGGCTGGCGACTCCAGCGCGGCACCGGGTCACATCGTCGGCGCCCGGTCTCCGAGCGTCATGACGGTTCCGTCACAGCGAAGGAACGTTCGAGAAACGGCCGAAGAAGGGCGCGGTCAGGGGGTGCGGGCCGCTCCGGTCTCCTTCTCCGCCTCGGACACGAACCGGTAGCCCGACCCCGGGACCGTCTGGATGTAGCGGGGCTTGTGCCAGTCGTTCTGAAGCTTCGCACGGAGCGCGCGGACGTGGCGGTCGACCACGTTGCTCTCGGTGACGAAGTCGGTGCCCCACAGCGCGTCGAGGATCTGTTCGCGCGTGAGCACGCTGCCAGCGTTCGCCGCGAGCAGGTACAGAAGCGCCTGTTCGAGAGAGGTGAGGTGCAGGTCGTGGTCGCCGGCGATCACCTTCCGGTTGAGCACGTCGATCTCGAGATCGCCGATGTGGAGGCTGGGAACGAGCTGTCCGGGGCTGCCATGGATGCGGCGGATCACCGCGCGCGATCGCACCACGAGATCGTCTGGCACGAATGGGATGCCGATGTAGTCATCGGCACCCCGATCGAACGCGTCGAGCTTGCCGCGCAGATCGCTGCGCCGTGTGAGCGCGATGACGCCGACCGGGCCGCCCAAGACTCGCGCATCGTCGATGAGCTGGATACCGGCGCCGGCCTCGAGGTCGATATCGAGCAAGAGGAGATGCGGGTTCCAGTCGGCGAGCGCGGCCTTCGCGTCGTTCACCGTCTGTTCGGATCGGCGGACATAGGGGCCGTGCCGCAGTGTGAGATCGATGGTGTTCGCGAGCGCACGATCGCCGACAACGATGAGGACCCGTATCTCCCGCTCAGGGGCGCTAGCGGCGCTTGCGGCGCTTTGTGGCACGCATCGAGTTTATGGCCGGCTGTCGTAGACGCGGATGCCCAGACGCCTGCTCATGAGCAGCGGCCAGTCGCGAGCGCCATCCGTGGGCGGGTCCACGCCGTGATTGCCGAGCAGGATGAGCAGCCCCGCATACGAGCCGATCGGCTGGCCGATCCACAGCAGATCGACGGGCGACGTCGCGGTGTCAGGCGCGCCCCTACGCGCACTCGGCGTGTCGGGCTGGCGCTTCTCGTCATTGATGCCGGATTCGGTCACCGCGAGCCGGTAATGTGTCGGCGGGCTCAGTGACTGTTCGGCGATGCGCGGGACGTATGGCCTCGCGCGCTGCCAGCTCGTGACGAACGGATCCAGCAGCGCACGTCGAGCGTCGCCAGGACCGCTCGTGTCCCCGTCGCGCATCCGCTCGACCGTGGCGACGTCGTGGCGGTCGTCGATGCTGGTGAGGAGCGGCACAGCCGGCACGCGGCGACCCGAGGTCGCCGCGACGATCCCCGCGACCGTGCCGTCGGTGTCGATCGCGGACAGCCGGAACTCCTGGAGGACGAGCGTGTCGCCGTGTGCGTCGGTCATGAGCGAAGACTCGCGGCGCGCGAGCGTCGCGTCATGACGGGCGCGTCACGTTGGATTCGCGGCGGTCCATGCCCATGACGACCGCGTCATGCAGCGCGGTCAGTCGGCGGATAACGTGGGCGTGTGCCAGATCTCTGGTTCTTCGTCGGCCTCGCGATGGGGATCTGCGTCGCTGGTTTCACCGCGGTCGGGTCCTTCGCCCGCGGCGCCGATAGCGCGCATCACAGGGCATGGCGCGTCGCGAGGCGATCGCGTTGATCGACGTCCCTCGACCCTAGGGAACGAACGTGGAGGCGTCATATGAATCTCATCGTCTGGATCCTCGTAGGTCTCATCGCCGGCTGGCTCGCCGGTCAGCTCATGAAGGGAAGCGGTTACGGCCTGATCGGTGATCTCGTCCTCGGCCTCGTCGGCGCCATCCTCGGCGGGTGGCTGTTCGGACTGATCGCACCGACGGCCGAGCCGAGCGGCTTCATCGGATCGGTCATCGTCGCGACGATCGGCGCTGTCGTTCTCATCGTCATCGCGAGAGCTGTCGGAGGTCGCCGCCTCGGGCGCAGCTGAGCTACGCGGGGGACCACCGCCGCTGACCGAAGGGCACGTCCGGTGGGCCCAGCGAGTCGAGGATCTCCCGCACGCTGAAGTCCGCCGCGGCAATGACCGAGTCGGCCGCTCCGTAGAAGACGCGGATGCGATCCCCTTCGTCGTCGAGCGGGACGTGGCCGCAGGTGAAGACGACATTCGATAGCAGACCCGCGCGTTCGTACGGCGCCTCAGGCCTCAGGATGGGCTCGGCGCTCCGGGCGAGCACCACGCGCGGGTCGTCGCCGTCCAGCAGGACCGCGCCGAGGGCATACGTGTTCTGCGCGTCGACCCCGTGGTAGATCTCCAGCCAGCCCGCGCGACAGCGGATCGGCACGGTGCCGGCGCCGGTCTGGCGCTCGTCCCAGTGACCCTCACGCGGTAGCACCAGCGGCTGATGCCCGCCCCAGGGGAGCCCGTTGGCGGGAAAGCGAAGCCATATGCCGAGAACGTGACCGAACGAGCTCGGCATCGGCCTCGTCAGCGCGGTGTAACGCCCTCCCGAACGGAACGGGAACAGGACGACATCCTTGTTGTCCGGCACGAGCAGCCCCCCGCGCTTGTCGAACGACGCGAAGTCGCGGGTGAGCGCGAGGCTCGGCATGATCCCCACACGCGAGACGGCGACGTAGGTGATGTGCCATACGCCGTCGATGAACGTCGCGCGGGCATCCTCGCAGCCGTACTCCTCGAAGTGGGTCGACGGAGCGATCGCCGGCCGGTCGTCCACCGTGAAATGCACGCCGTCACGGCTGCGCGCACACCGTAGATGCGAGACCTGCGTGAGGAACGTGATCGGCCTCCCGAGCTTCGGGCTTCTGAAGGTGACACCTCGCGGATCGGACGTGTCGAGTCCGGGCAGGTCGCGCGGCAGGTAGACCGCGATGTGTCGGAGCGCCACCGACTCCGGGTCGGCGACCGCGATCGGAATGACGTCCTCCTTGTGATAGCCGGGAGGGAGCGCGGTCAACTTTTGATGCGAGCCCGAAAGGTCGAGCGTTCGAGCGTCGGACGGCGGATCGATGTCGGTCCGCGGACGCTGCGCGACGCGCATCAGGAGGACGGTCTCGTCCCCCACTCGCGCGGCCGCGGGATTAAGGACGGCCTGCACCTCGAAGCCTTCCTGGATCGACGGGACGTCCCGCGGCGTCAGGAGAGGGCCGCCTCCGACGCGGCTGGCGAGATCTGTCGTCATGTTCTCACCCGACCTCCATCACACGTCGCGTCGTTCCAGATGGCGTGACCGATCCGTCATGCGGCGGCGGCGTTCTGGGAAGACGATCGCGACCACGGGAGGTGGGAACATGGATGCCACCATCATCGCGCTCTTCGTCGTCCTCACGCTGATCGTCATCGGCCTGCTGCTCGCGATCCGCGTGGTGCAGCAGTACGAGATGGGTGTCCACTTCCGCCTCGGCAAGGTGGTCGGCGTCAAGGGCCCCGGGTTCACGCTCATCGTGCCGATCGTCGACGTGCTGCGCCGTGTGTCGCTGCGGATCGTCACCATGCCGATCCAATCCCAGGGCATCATCACCCGCGATAACGTCAGCATCGATGTCTCCGCCGTCGCCTACTTCAAGGTCGTCGACGCGGTGAAGTCGGTGATCGCGATCGAGAACGTGAACAGCGCGATCGATCAGATCGCGCAGACGACGCTTCGCAAGGTCGTCGGCCAACACACGCTGGACGAGACGCTTGCCGAGACAGACCGCATCAACCAGAGCATCCGCGAGATCCTCGACGTCGCCACCGCCGAATGGGGACTGCTCGTCACCCTCGTGGAGCTCAAGGACATCCAGCTTCCCGACAGCATGAAACGCGCGATGGCGCGTCAGGCGGAGGCGGAGCGCGAGAAGCGCGCCAAGATCATCGCCGCCGACGGCGAGGCGCTGGCCGCGGACAGGCTGGCGGCCGCCGCCGACATCATGATGGTCCACCCACTGGCGCTCCAGTTGCGGAACCTGCAGACCCTTGTCGAGATCGGTGTGGACAAGAACACCACCGTGGTGTTCCCCGCTCCGCTCATGAGCACCATCCAGGAGCTGGGGGCGTTCCTCGCTCGGGAGAAATCCGCCGCCGTTCCGTTCGCAGCGTCGGCCGACGGGAATGCCGCCACGGCGAATGGCGGGCTGACGCGAGGGCACGCGGCGTAGGCCGGCGCGCTCGGTCCCGCGCGACCGTCAGGTACAGGAGGCAACGAGCAATGTGAGACCGCGCGATTCCACGGGATCCGCCGCGCCCGATGTCGTGTGATGCCGTGGCCAATCGCGCCTCCCATGGCCCCGATGAGAGGATCGTCGAGCGCAGGATCGCTCGAGTCATTCGGGGACGGTCATGGTCTGGGGAGACTCGGTGAGCCAGGAGGGATTCGAACCCACGACCAAGGGATTAAGAGTCCCCTGCTCTACCGCTGAGCTACTGGCCCACCTGATTTTAGGTCTTAGCCGCGAGCGTGAGAAGCGCGACCGCTCGCGGGTTCACTGATGTCCTTGATGGTCTTGCCCACCTGACCGGGCTTCTCGCTGCGGGCGAGCTGCGCGGTGACGACGATGCCGACCAATCGGCCGTCAGCGACGACGGGAAGACGGCGCACCTGTCGCTCGGCCATGATCTTCGTCGCTTCCTCAGCCGACGTGTCGGGCTGAACGCAGATCGGATCGGCGCTCATCACCTCGGAGACGCGCGTGGTCTTCGGGTCGTGGCCCGCGGCGACGCAGCGGACCGTGATGTCGCGATCGGTGACGATGCCGACGAGGCGGCCGTCGTCCACGACGGGGATCGAGCCGCAGTCTTCCTCACGCATGAGCATGGCTGCCTGCGCGCAGACGTCGTCCGGCCGGCAGGACGCCGGGTCCCGGGTCATGAGCTCGTTGACGTTCATGTCGAGCACCTCCCGCGCGAAGCGCAGCAGGTTCGGTGCTCGCGCTAGGCCGCGCCGATCTTGAAGATCTTCGTACCGCAGACGGGACAGGAGCCCTGGGTCGCCGGGCGGCCGTTCTTCATCGTGATCTGCTTCGCGTCCTTGATCTCACGGCTGGCCTTGCATTTGACGCAGTAGCCGCTCGCCATACACACCTCCCGCCGGGTGCCGGCATCGTACCCTAGGGCCCTCGGCCCCCTTATAACCACAAAACCCCGCCTTTCGGCGGGGTCTCGTGGTGAGGAAGGGAAGGGTTGGGATTTCTTAAGTTGTCGCCATGCCGATAGAGCAAACGCCGTGCCAGACGGCGTGCCAGGAGGTCCGAGTGCGCGCGGAGGTCCTGTCCATCGGCACCGAGCTGCTGCTCGGGCAGATCCTTGATACGAACGCCCAGTACTTGACGCAGCGCCTGGCGGCGCTGGGAATCGACTGTCTGTTCGTTTCCACCGTCGGCGACAACCTCGGGCGCTGCCGCGACACCCTCGCTCGCGCGCTCACGAGATCCGACCTCGTCATCTGCACCGGCGGGCTCGGGCCGACCGAGGACGACCTGACGCGGGAGGCGATCGCCGCCGCCGTCGGCGAGGAGCCGTCGGTCGACGCCGCCCTCGAGCGCGAGCTGCGCGA
>DATDNP010000219.1:0-3679 GCA_036518215.1 Candidatus Limnocylindria bacterium | reverse complement strand
CGACCCGAAGTACCGCCCGGCGGGATTCCTCGATGACGACCCGGGCAAGCAACGCCGGCGCATCGGCGGTATCCCCGTGCTCGGACGTGTACGCGACCTCGCCGCGGTCGCGCGCCGCGAGGGCGCCGAGGTCGTCGTACTCGCGCTCGAGGACGGCTTCGAGCGTGAGTCGGCCGTGCGCGAGCAGTGCGAGGAGCTCGGGCTCGAGCTACGCCAGCTGCTTCCGACGCTGTAGCCGGGTCGCCGCGTCCACGATCGCGGGTGCGGCGAGGATGATCACGACCGGGACGACCATGGCGCGATGGCGGAAGAGCGTGCCGACGTTCCCCTCGACGAGCACGAAGAGGCCGAGCAGGCCGACGACGTAGAGGACGAGCGGCGCTGTCGCGCGCCAGCGCTTCGCGCGGTAGACGGCGATCGGCGCAGCGACGAGCGAGATGTACCAGAGGAGCATCTCGGGCAACGTCGCGAGATCGCGCAGACCGTGGACATCCCACGGGAACGGTGCGAACAGCGTGTATGCGAGCCCACGGGGGAGATAGGACAGCGTGCGGGTGAGAACGAGCACGTCGCTGCCGCCGGCCGTCCCGAGCGGATCGGCGAACGCGGTCCGCGCGCCTGCGGCCATCGCGGCGCGGATGCGTTCCAGATCGGCGAGCCCACCGACCGCGAGCGCGCCGCCCGCGCCGCCGAGCCCGCCGGTCACGACAACCACGGCGACGAGCATGACGCTCGTGGCGAGCGTCGCGACGGTCCACGCCATCCGACGCCGCGATGCCGAGAACGACACAGCGAGAGGTGCCAACACAGCGAGTCCCAGGAACACGTAGCGCCGTAGGCTCTCGAGCGCGAGCAGGAGCAGCGCTGTCAGGCCGAGCAGGAGCCAGCGCGGTCGCTCCTGCATCCGCTCCCACGACCACAACGCGCACACGATGAGCGCGATCACGAGGGCGTCCTTCAGGTTCAGCGCGCTCCACAGCACGAGCGACGGATACAGCGCTATGGCGAAGGCAGCGAATGTCGCGGGTGCCGGGCCGGCGAAGCGCCTAGTGATGTCGTACGCGAGCGTGATCATGAGACCGCTCAAGACCGCGTTCACGCCCGTCATCGCGAGCGTCGTCGGACCGAAGACTGCGAACAGCGCCGTCTCGAGGTAGACGAACGTGCCGAAGAGATACGCCGTGCCACCCCAGAGCGGCGGGAGGTACGGCTCGACCGGATCGCCGCGAAGCCACGCGAGGTAGCCCGATGCGAGCTTCGCGTACGCCGCGTCGTCGCCGGTGATGAAGCCTCCCTGCCCTGCCGCCAGCGATCCGTAATAGAGGATGGCAGCGGCCGCGAGACGGACTCCGATCGCGACGCCAGCGATGGCCGCAAGGCGGCGGCGCTCGCTCTGCGGCACGACCCGTATGACCGCGGCGAGGATCGCGAGCCCGACCGCGCCGACCACGAGGACGCTCGGATCCCCGAACGCCAACGGCAGCCCAACGCCGATTCCGAGCGTCGCCCCCGTCACGCCCGCTGCGATGACGGTCCACAGACGCGCGCGCACGAGGGTCGAGGATAGTGCTGTCTCGACGTAACCATTCCACTAGAGTCCGTACGTTGACGATGCGGGTGCTCATCACCGGCGGGGCAGGATTCATCGGCTCGCATCTCGCCGACCGCGTGCTCGCGGACGGCGCGTCGGTCACCGTGCTCGACGATCTCTCCACGGGCCGTGAGGCCAACCTGACGCAGCACGCAAACGAGCCGCACCTCGAGCTCGTCCGCGGCAGCGTCCTCGATGCGGACCTCGTGGACCGCCTCGTCCGAGCGAACGAGCTCGTGTATCACCTTGCCGCGGCGGTCGGCGTGCGGCACATCGTCTCGGACCCCGTCGCGTCCGTGCTCACGAACGTCCGCGGCACGGAGAACGTGCTCGCGTCGGCGCATCGCGCCGGTGTCCGCGTCCTCGTCGCGTCGACCTCCGAGATCTACGGTCGCAGCACGGCCGTGCCGTTCCGCGAGGACGGCGAGCGCGTCCTCGGCCCCACCTGGATCCATCGCTGGTCGTATTCCACGGCGAAGGCGGTCGACGAGCACCTCGCCTTCGCGTACGCCGACCGTGGGTCCGCCGTCTCGGTCGTCCGGTACTTCAACTCGTATGGGCCACGGATCGACGAGAGCGGCTACGGGAGCGTCATCGCGCGTTTCGCCGCGCAGGCTCTACGCGGCGAGCCGATCACGGTGCACGGCGACGGGGCGCAGAGCCGCTGCTTCACCTATGTGAGCGATACGGTCGAGGGCACGGTGCGCGCCGCGACCTCGGACGCCGCCCTCGGGAAGGTCTTCAACATCGGGCGCGCGGGCGAGACGACGATCGCCGAGCTCGCCGAGCTCATCAAGACGCTCCTTCGATCCCCTTCTTCTATCGAGCGCGTGCCCTACGAGTCGTACTATCCGAAGGGTTTCGAGGACACGCGCCGCCGCGTTCCGGACACGAGCCGCGCGCGTGAGGTCCTCGGGTTCGAGGCGAGAGTGGACCTAGAGGAAGGGTTGATGCGGACGCTGGAGTGGTGCCGGGCGCATTACACGCGGTGATCGACGCGCTCAAGCGGCGCATCGACGACCACACCGCGACGGTCGCGGTGATCGGGTGCGGGTATGTCGGTCTTCCGCTCGCGATGGCATTCGCGGACGCTGGATTCCCGGTGCTCGGGATCGACGTCGACGCGCGCCGCGTCGAGCAGCTCTCGCGCGGAGATTCGTACATCCGCGACGTCCCGAGCGCGACGCTGCAGCGGCATCTGAAGGACGGCCGGTTCCGCGCGGCGACCTCCAACGACGCACTGTCCGACGCCGACATCATCTTCGTCGCCGTGCCGACGCCGTCCGACCGCTCGAAGCAGCCCGACCTGCGCTACGTCATTGCCGCGGCGGAGGGCGTGGCGCCGAAGCTGCGCCGCGGCCAGCTCGTGATCCTCGAGAGCACGACGTACCCGGGGACGACCGACGAGGTCATGCGGCCCATCCTCGAGCGGTCCGGTCTGAAGGCCGGTGTGGACTTCTTCCTCGCGTTCTCGCCGGAGCGGATCGATCCAGGGAACAAGACGTACGGGATCGAGAACACGCCAAAGGTCGTCGGCGGCGTCGACCCCCAGAGCACGGCGCTCGCGGCCGCGGCGCTGCAGGTGGTCACGAAGGGACGCGTCCACGTCGTCTCGGGCGCTCGCGCGGCCGAGCTCACGAAGCTCCTCGAGAACACCTTCCGTGCCGTGAACATCGCGCTCGTGAACGAGCTCGCGATGCTCTGCGATCGCATGGGCATCGACATCTGGGAGGTCGTCGAGGCCGCGGCGACGAAGCCGTACGGCTTCATGCCGTTCTACCCAGGTCCCGGCGTTGGTGGCCACTGCATCCCGGTGGATCCCTATTACCTGTCGTGGAAGGCGCGCGAGTACGACTTCCACACGAAATTCATAGAGCTCGCGGCGGAGACGAACCTCGCGATGCCCTTCTTCACCGTCGGCCGCGTCCGGAAGATGCTGAACGACGCCGGCATCTCGCTCCGCGGCGCAAGGGTGCTCGCGCTCGGGGCCGCCTTCAAGAAGGACGTCGATGACGCGCGCGAGTCGGCGGCGATCCGTGTGATGGAGATCCTGCAGCAGGAGGGCGCCGTCCTCGAGTACCACGACCC
>DATDNP010000218.1:0-5282 GCA_036518215.1 Candidatus Limnocylindria bacterium | reverse complement strand
GTAGGCCTTGCCGGTGATGGTCGAGAAGGCGAGCGCGCGCGCGGTCTGCGACCGGTAGAACCACACGCCCCCCGCGCTCACGAAGAGGAGCAGCACGCCGAGTGTGGCCGAGATCCCGAGCTGCGGCGGCTGATGCATCGTCGCGGCCTCGAAGATCTGCGTCGTGAGCGTCTCGATCTTCGCGGGCAGTCCGAGGATGAGCGGGACGTCGAATGACTCGAGCCCGCGGACGAACATGATGAGTACGGCCGAGACGATCGCAGGCTTCGAGACGGCGAGGGTGACCGTGCGGAGCATCGCCCACAGGCCCGCGCCCGAGAGCTCCGCGGCCTCCTCGAGCGCAGGGTCCATGCTCGCGAAGGCGGCGGTCATGATGAGGAACACGATCGGGTAGAGGTGCGTGCCGAAGACCCAGATCATCCCGCCCATCGTGTTGATGTCGAGCGGCCCCTCGGTGACGGGGATGAACGTCTGCAGGAAGTGGTTCAGGAAACCGATGCGCACGTGCGCGAGGGCGTTCCACGCGAGGCCCATGAGCATCCCGGGGATGAAGTACGTCGCCGCGGCCATGAGCGTGAAGACCCCGCGGAGCGGCGTGTTCGTGCGTTCGACGACCCAGGCGAGACCGGTGCCCGCGACGACGGCGAGGATCGTGCCGCCGAGCGCGTAGATGAGCGTGTTCGCCACCGCCTGCGGGAAGTCCGGATTCCCGTACGTCTCGAGGTAGTTGTCGAACGTGAAGACGAACGCGATCGAGCCGTTCAGGACGAAGCGCCGGAAGCTCGAGATGACGAGGAAGACGAGCGGGCTGCCGACGAGATAGATCAGGACGAGGCCCGCGAGGACCATGACGAGGCGGTCCGCGGAGAGGCGGAAACGCGCGAGACCCCTTGGGAGGGGTCTCGCGCGCGGTGCGACTGCTCCGGTGGCGGCCACGCTATGCCGCTGCTATTTGAAGATCGCCTTGAACTGGGCCGCGACCTTCGTCAGCTCGGGGTCGACGAGCGGCGCGGGCGCGGACCACTTCTTCAGACCGGTCACGAGGTTCGGTGGATCGTTCGGCACGTCCATGCGGACGGTGATGCGCCCACGCCCGGTCAGGTACTTCTGCGCGTCCGTGCCGATGAGGAAGTTCTCGAGGAGCTTCGCGGCGTTCGGGTGCGGCGCGTTCTTGGAGACCGCGATCTTCCCCAGCTGCACGATGACCGGCTCGACGGCGACCCACGCCGTCGGCCCGCCGAGGCGCTTGCTGCGCTCGGGCTGGTTCAGGTACTGGTCGAGCGCGATCGCGTACTGGCCCGCGGTGATCGCGTCGTTGATGTTCCCGTGCCCGTTGAGGACCTTCACGCCCGCCGTCTGCACGATCTTCTTCAGCATGTCGTCGGTCTGCTGCTGACCGCGCGTCGCGACGAGGCCGGAATACCACTCGTAGTCCGTGTCGTCGATGACGATCTGGCCCTTCCACTTCGGGTTCGCGAGATCCTCGTACGACTTGATCTCGCCCGGCTTCACCTTGTCGGTGTTGATCTGGATGATGTTCCAGTTCGCGTAGATCCCGACCCAGTACCCGTCCTTGTCCTTGTAGTCGGGATCGACGAGCTGCGCGTTCGGCGCGTTGTACTGGAGCGCGAGACCGGCGTTCTTCATCATGTGGCCGGTCGTCGTGGAGAGGACGTCGAAGCTGTGCTTCCCGGCCGACTCCTCCGTGAGGATGCGGTTCACGAGCGAGGTCTCGTCGGACCGGATGTAGTTCATCTTGATCTTCGGGAACGTCTTGTTCCAGATGTCGATGAGCGGCTTCGACTCCTCCTCGTTGATGGAGCCGTAGAAGTTGACCTCGGTCTCGCCGGCCCCGGTCGCCGCGTCGTAGAGCTTCTGCTGCTCCGCCGCTTCGTTGAATTCCGGCGGCTTGGTCGCGACCGGCGTCGCGCTCACGGTGCTCGTCGGCGTCGTGTTCTGCGTGCTGGCGCCGCCGCATGCGGCGCTCACGAGGGAGAGAGAAGCGATGAGTGCGATGGTGCGGATCACTCGACGGGTGTCGAACATCCCCTGACCCCTCACTTCCGGCTCACGGCCGTCGCGAGTTTATACCCATTGGTACTACCATTCGCCGTCAAGCGAGATGCTCACCGTCACGAACCTGCGCAAGAGCTTCACGACCGATCGCGGTGATGTCCGCGCCGTACAGGACGTCTCGTTCACCGTCGAGGAAGGCCGTTTCTACACGCTCCTCGGACCGTCCGGGTGCGGCAAGACGACGACGCTCCGGTGCATCGCGGGCCTCGAGCGGCCCGAAGGCGGGCAGATCGACGTCGATGGCAGGGTCGTGTCAGGCGACAAGGTCTTCGTGCCGCCGCACGAGCGCAGCATCGGGATGGTCTTCCAGTCATACGCGATCTGGCCGCACATGAACGTCTTCGAGAACGTGGCGTATCCGCTGCGCGTCGCGCGGCCGCGGCCCGACCGCGCTCGCATGAAGAGCGCGGTCGAAGAAGCGCTCGCGCTCGTCGGACTCGAGGGCCTCGAGGATCGCCCCGCGCCGCAGCTCTCGGGTGGCCAGCAGCAGCGGCTCGCGTTCGCGCGAGCGCTCGTGCGCCGGCCGAAGCTGCTCCTGCTGGACGAGCCGCTCTCGAACCTCGACGCCAAGCTGCGCGAGCGGATGCGCATCGAGCTGCGCGAGCTCCAGCGGAGACTGCGCATCACGACGGTGTACGTCACGCACGACCAGACCGAGGCGCTGTTCCTCTCACACCGCATCGCGGTGATGCGCGACGGCCGGATCGTCCAAGAGGGCGGCCCGCGCGACATCTACACCTCGCCCGCGTCGGGATTCGTCGCCGACTTCGTCGGCGTCGGCACGTTCGTTCGGGCCGAGGTGGGCGCGCAGTCGGTGAAGGCGCTCGGCGGCACGGTGACGTGCGCGACCCCGTCCGACCTCCCGCCGGGCTCGAAGGCGCACCTCGTGCTCCGACCCGAGAACGTGTACGTCGACGATCGACCGCACGGGATGCCGAACGAGTTCGCCGGGACGCTGCGCGTGGCGGCGTTCCTCGGCGACCACCTCGACTGCCTCGTCGACGTCGATGGGGAGCTCGTGCGAGCGCGTGCCCATCCCGCGCAGCAGCTCGTTCGCGACCAGAAGGTCTGGATCCGGATGGCGCCGGAGCAGTGCGTCCTGCTGAAGGACGATGGCTGGGTGCCGCGGCCGCTCGCGCGGTCGTACGCGGACGAGGAGTAGCGACACAGCGCTGACACGAAGTTCTACAAGCATCCACACGACCCGCCTTTGGAGGAAGTGCACATGCGACTGCCACGGACCCCGATCAAATGGCCGAACGACGCGCGCATCGCGGTCATGCCCACGATCGTCCTCGAGACCTGGCCCGTGGAGGAGCTCGGGAAGCCCGGATCCTCGCAGGCGCAGTTCCGCGATGACTTCCCGAAGGGGTCGATCTTCACGACCGACATCGCGCTCATCACCGACCGCCTGTACGGCGAGCGCTGCGGCGCGTACCGCGTCCTCGACGTCCTCGAGGAGGCCGGCGTCCACACCTCGTGGTTCCTGAATGGCGCCGGCGTCGAGGCGTTCCCCGACCTCGCGAAGCAGATCCTCGCCGCGGGGCACGAGATCGCGTCCGAGAACTGGCGTCACCACTACGTCGGCGCGATGACGAACGAGCAGCAGAAGGCCGACCTCGAGAAGACGCTCGCCTCCTTCGCGAAGATCGGCGTGAAGCCCACCTCGTACATCTCTCCCGGCGAGCGCCCCGACGACTACACCCTCGAGCTCATCGCCGAGAAGGGCTACACGTGCTACATGGGGTCGTTGAACGACGATCTGCCGTACACGCTGCGGACGAAGAAGGGCGATCTCGTCCTGTTCTCGTACGGCATCTGGATGACCGACCACCAGATGGCGAGCAAGACGCGGAAGAACCCGCGGGACATCCTGCAGTGGTGGAAGGACCAGTTCGACCAGCTCTACGAAGAGGGCGAGAAGGGGCGGCCCGGTCTCATGACCATGGGCCTCCACCCGTTCATCATCGGGCGTCCGTTCCGCGCGCGCGTGCTGCGCGAGTTCCTCGCGTACGCGACGTCGAAGCCGAAGGTCTGGTTCCCGCGCTCTGACGAGGCCACGAAGTGGTACCTCGACAACTACCGCGAGCAGTTCGTCGAGACGTGGCCGCACTACGGCACCGGCTTGCCGCGGCCGAAGGAGAAGGTCCCGGCGGGCGCGCGCTAGGAGCTGGAGATGGCGACGATGGATGTCCCCGACCTCCCCAACGCGGCCGCGGTGGCGCTCGATCCGGCGACCACGGCCGTGCTCGTGCTCGATCTATCCGATGTCTCGACCGGCCAGGTGCCCGCGGCGAAGGAGAGCGTGCCGGCGATCCGGAAGCTCCTGGACCGCGCGCGGGAGCACGGCGCGCGCGTCATCTTCTCGCTCGGTCGCGCACCGCAGGAGGTGGTGCCCGAGCTCGGTCGTCGTGAGAACGAGTCGATCGTCAAGTCGAGCGCGGACAAGTTCTTCCAGACGGATCTCGATCAGCAGCTGCAGGGCATCACGCACGCCGTGATCGTCGGGACCGCCGCGAACGGCGCGGTGCTCTACACCGCGTTCGGCGCGTGCTCGCGCGGGATCGCCGTCGTTGTCCCGGAGGACGGGATGTCGTCACGGCAGCCCATCGCCACGTGGGTCGCGAAGTACCAGCTCCTCAACCAGCCGGGATTCACCAACGCGCAGAACACGCCGCTGCAGGCGAAGGCGGTCACCATCTCGCGGACGGACCTCATCTCCTTCGTGAAGGCGAAGTCCTGATGCCGCCGGAGAAGGACCGCACCTTCGTTCGCGGCTTCGGCGGCGAGTACGGCCTCAAGGAGGAGCGAAAGCGGCGCCTCGCGGCGCCGCGCGTCATCCACACGAAGGACCTGCCGTGGGGCACCGGCCCGAATCACTGGAATCGCGACATCCTCCGCCCCGACATGGAGCCCTTCCGCACGCAGACGCTCGACATCCATATGGAGGCGGAGGCGCCGGGCAACATCTCGCACAAGCACGGGCATCAGAACGAGGCGCTCTTCTACATCCTCGAGGGTCGCGGCCACGAGATCCACGACGGCAAGCGCTACGAATGGAAGGCCGGCGATCTCGTCGTGGTCCACAACGACTCGGTGCACCAGCACTGGAACGACGATCCCGAGCATCCGACGCGCGCCCTCGTCATCAAGGCGAAGCCGCTGTGGCTCTTCATGGGCCTCATGCAGCAGGGCTACCTCGAGCG
>DATDNP010000217.1:0-6382 GCA_036518215.1 Candidatus Limnocylindria bacterium | reverse complement strand
CGCGTGGCCCACGACGGCGTGGCCGTTCCGGCGTCGGCGTGCGCATCTCGGCCACGACGGCGGCGGCGCGGTCGGATCGGGTCCGGGCATCGCCGTCGGCGGCGCGCTCGGGGCGTTCGGTAGCGGTCGTCCGGTGGTCGCGGTCATCGGCGACGGCGAGCTCCTCGCGGCACCGACCGCGCTCTGGACGGCGGCGCACCACGGCATCCCGGTGCTCTTCATGATCGCGAACAACCAGAGCTACCACAACGACGAGGAGCATCAGGACACCGTCGCGCGGATGCGCGGCCGCGAGCGCGCGAACAGGTGGATCGGGCAGCGCATGGACACGCCCGCCGTCGACTTCGCCGGCCTCGCGCGCGACCTCGGCGCCGAAGGGATCGGTCCCGTCAGCGATCCGTCCGAGCTCGCGAGTGCGATGCGGCGCGGCGTGGCGGCGCTCGACGACGGCCGTCCCGCGCTCGTCGACGTGCGCATCGCGTCGCGTTAGCGCTTCGCGGTCACGTCCCGCACGAGCTCGTCACGCAGACGCTCGGCGATCCGGCGCACGCGATCACGCCGTTCGGCATCGTCCTGCGACGCGCCCACGCCGAGGTAGCGAGCGACGACGTCGTCTGAGCCGAGGAGCGAGCTGCCAGTGCCGGCCATCACGATCCGTCCCGTCTCGAGGACGTAGGCGTGATCCGCGATGGCGAGGCTGTCGCGCGCGTTCTGCTCCACGAGCAGGATCGACATCCCCTCGCTCCGCAGATGCGTGAGCACGTCGAAGATCTCGCGCACGACGCGCGGCGCGAGGCCGAGCGATGGCTCGTCCAGCATGAGGATCCGCGGCCGGGACATGAGCCCGCGCGCGATCGCGAGTATCTGCTGCTGACCGCCGGAGAGCGCGGACGCGTCGTCAGCCAGCCGGTCGCGGAGCGCTGGGAAGAGGTCGGTCATCTCGGAGATGCGCCGCGAGAGCTCGGGTGCGCCGACGCGCGATGAGTACGCGCCGAGCCGGAGGTTGTCCGCGACCGACAGGTCGCCGAAGATCTGACGCCGCTCGGGCACATGGGCGACACCGAGCCGGACGATCGCCGACGCGGATGAGCGCTCGATCCGGCGGTCGCCCATGCGGATCTCGCCGCGGGTCGGGTGGATGATCCCCGAGACGCACTTGAGGAGCGTGGACTTCCCGGCGCCGTTCGCTCCGACGAGCGCCACCAGCGCGCCCTGGGGGACCGTGAGCTCGATGTCGCGCAGGACGGTGATGCCGCCGTATCCCGCGACGAGGCCGCGTACCTCGAGCGCGTTCATGACCGTGCCTCGCCCAGGTACGCCGCGATGACGCGCGGGTCCGCACGGACGGCGGAGGGCACGCCCTCCGCGAGCACCGCGCCGAGGTCGAGCACCGCGATGCGGTCCGCGATCCCCATGACGAGCGACATGTTGTGCTCGACGACGACGAGCGTGATGCCCGCGTCGCGGATCGCGAGCAGCGACGCGGCGAGCTCCTCGGTCTCCGCGTCGTTCAGGCCGGCCGCCGGCTCGTCGAGGAGGAGGACCCGCGGATGCGCGACGAGGGCGCGGACGAGCTCGAGAAGCTTCTGCGATCCGACGGAGAGATCGGTCGCCGGCTCATCGGCGCGCGCGCGGAGGCCGAACACGTCGAGCAACGCGAGCGCCTCATCCACGAGCGCGCGCTCCGTGCGCGCGACACGCGGCGCGCGGATGAGCTGCTGCACGAGCGAGGCGCGCAGGCGGCGGTGCGCGCCGACGAGCGCGTTCTCGAGCACGGTCATGCCGGGGAAGACGCGCGCGGTCTGGAACGTCCGGATGAGCCCGAGCTCCGCGATGCGCGACTGATCGAGCCCATCGACGCGCGCGCCGAACAGCTTCGCCTCCCCCGCCTCGGGTCGATAGAGGCTTGTGAGGACGTTGAAGAGCGTCGTCTTGCCCGCGCCATTCGGGCCGATGATCGCGGTGATCGACCCCTCCTCGACCGCGAGCGTCACGTCGCTCACCGCGCGGATGCCGCCGAAGCTCTTCGTGATCCCGACCGCCTCGAGCGCAGCGCTCATCGCGACCCGCCCCGGCGCGTGATCCAGGAGACGGCGCCCGCGAGGCCGTCCGGGACGTAGAGGAGGACGGCGATGAGCAGCACGCCCTCGAAGAGCGTCTTGTACGTGGCGAGCGGCTGCACGACGGCCGGGAGGAGCGTGAGCGCGGTCGCGCCGAGCACGGGCCCGACGAGCGTCCCCTGTCCGCCGAGCACGAGCATCGTGACCATCTCGAGCGATCGCGGGGTGCTCACGAGCTCCGGCGCCAGGTAGCGGAAGTCGAACGCGAAGAGGCTCCCGGCGAGCGACGCGCACGCCGCGCTCAGGAGGAGCGCCGAGCGCTTGTACCGCGCAACGGGGATCCCGAGCGCGCGCGCCGCGGTCTGGTCCGCTCTGATCGCCTGCAGCGCTCGTCCGAATTCGGAGCGCGCGAGGTTCGCGAGCGCGACCGCCACGAGCCCTGCGACGCCCCACACGAGGTAGTAGTTCGCGACGTCGCCGGTCACGGCGAACGATCCGATGGAGAACGCCGGGATGCCGGTGAGCCCGGACGGCCCGCCCGTGACCTCCGGCGCGCCCACGAGAAGCGAGTCGACGAGCAGACCGACGGCCAGCGTCGCCAGCGCGAGGTAGAGTCCGCGCAGTCGCTCCGTGACGAGCGACACGACGAGCGCGACCACCAGCGTGAGGGCGAGACCCGCGAGGACCGCCACGATCGGTGGTACGCCGTTCCGCGTGACGAGGAGGCCCGTGGTGTAGCCGCCGACGGCCATGAACGCGGCATGGCCGAGGCTCACCTGCCCCGCGTAGCCCATGAGCACGTCCAGGCCGAGGACGGCGATGGCGTAGACGCCGGCGATGACGAACGCCGCGACGAGGCCCGTGCCGTCGAGGAGGAGCGGAGCGACAGCGACGAGCAGCACGAGGACGGCGACGATCGCGATCCCGCGGCGGCCGCGGAACCGGATGACCGGGATCGCGCGCTGGTACGTCTCGGGAACGTCGACGCGCCGGGCGCGTCCACCGAGCAGTCCGTTCGGACGGAAGAGCAGCCCGACGAGGAGCAGCACGAAGACGATCGTGGGGCTGAACAGCGACGAGATGTATCCGGACGCGAGCTGCTCGACGACGCCGAGCGAGAGACCGCCGGTGAGCGCGCCGAGGAACGACCCCATCCCGCCGAGCGCGACCGCGATGAACCCGGCATTGGTGAAGAAGCGCCCCGTGTCGAACTCGAGCGAGGTGAGCGGACCGACGACGGCGCCGCCGAGCGCGCCGATCATCGCCGCGCCGGTGAACGCGACGACCGTCATCCATCCGACGTCGATCCCCATGAGCGACGCCGCGACGGGGTTCTCGCCACACGCGCGCAGCGCCTTGCCGAAGGTCGTCCGCGCGAGCACGAGCCACAGGCCCGCGACGACTGCAACGGTCGCGACCGCGACCCACGCGGCCTGCGTCGGCACGCGCACCTCGCCGATGGCGAGCGTGCCGCCACCGGTGAACGGCGGGACCGCGTATGGTTGGCTGCCCCAGACAAGCAGCGTGATGCCCTCGAGCGCCGTGAGCAGTCCGACCGTGAGGATGAGGAGGCCCGCGAGCGAGAGGCGACGCAGACCGCGGCGGAGCACGAGGACCGCCGCGAGCGCACCGGCGACGCCGGCGACCGCGACCGCGCCGGCGAGCGCGACCGGGACCGGCAGCGACGCGTCGCGTTCGAGCGAGTAGAAGACGAGGGCCCCGATGACGACGAACGCGCCCTGCGACAGATTGAGGACGCCGGCGACCCGGTAGACGAGGGTGAACCCGGTCGCGATGAGCGCGTAGATCGCACCGACGACGAGCCCGTCGATGAGGACCTCGACGGCCTGCAGCACGCTACGCCTCGCCGCCGCGGCTCAGCGCTAGGGCGTGCTCACGGGCACGAACGCCTTCTTTGCCGAGTCCCAGTGCGTCACGATCGTCTGCTCGACGGTCAGTCCGCGCTGCGGCTCCTTCGTGAAGTCGTACACGCCGTTGATGCCGGCATAGCCCTTCAGGCCCGCGATGTAGTCACGCAGCCGCGTCGCGGTGGCATCCGGGCCGAGCTTCGCGAGCGCGTCGAGGACGATCGCGGCCGGATCCCACGCGAGCGATGGCCCGATGTCGGTGGGAACGTTCTGCGATTGCAGCGCGCTGTAGTACGCGGTCAGCTTGTCCTTGACCGCGCCGGCGGGGATCGTGTCGCGCTGCGGCCACTGCGGCGCCGGGATGAGGAGCTCCTTTGGCAGGAACGACGCGTACTGGTCCATCTGCGCGAAGGTCATGTTGCCGTCGGTCGTCGCCACGGGGATGTCGAGGCCCGCCTGCGATACGCCACGGAGGACCGTCGCGATCGGCGTTCCGGTGGACCATGCGACGAGGACCTGCGCACCCGACGCCTTCACGTGCGTGATCTGCGCCGAGACGCTCACGTCCGTCGTGGTGAAGTGCTCCTGCGCGACGAGGTCGACGCCGGGCGTCTCCGACTGCGCCGTGTGGATCGCGTTGTCGGCGTCCTGGCCCGTCGCGTCGGTCGACGTGAGCGTCGCGACCTTCGTCAGACCCTTCGACTTGAAGTACTTGAAGAGCGCGCGGTTCTGGTCGACGGTCGAGACCGAGCTCGTGAACGTGTAGCTCCCCTTGTCCGGGTGGATGCCCGGCGACAGGCAGTACATGACCGGCCCGTTGTTCAGCAGCGGAGAGATCGCGTTGCACGACGCGACGATCGAGGGGCCGATGATGATCGGGACCTTCTTCGCGATGATCTGGTTGGCGAGCTGCACGTCCGTCGCGGGCGTCGTCGTGTCGTCGTAGAAGGTGAACTTCACCGGGCGGCCCTTGATGCCGCCGCTCTTGTTGAAGGTCGACTCGAGCACCTGGAGCGCCTGCTGCTGCGGCTTTCCGAGGAACGCGCCACTCCCGGTGAGCGGCAAGATCACGTTGATCTCGTAGGGCGTTCCGCTCGCTTCCCCGCTCCCCGCCGCGCCGCTGGCGGATGCCCCCGTGCTCGCGCTCGGCGACGACGCCGTCGGCGAGCTGCACGCGACAGCGATGAGCACCACGAGACCCAGGCCAGCAACGCGTCGCATCGGTCCCTCCGGAGCGTCTTCTCGCCCGTCCCACGCGAGTTGTGCGAGGTGTCGTCCTTCGCGGACGATAGCGGGTGGCGATGCGTACGCAACCAACGCGAGCGAGCGTGGGACCGAGCGCTGTCCGGTGATCCGACGACTGTCGTTCGAGCTCCGTTACCGCTTCGGCCATCCGCGCTGGGACACCGGGGTCACCCCGCCAGAGCTCGTCGCGTTCGTCGAGCACGAGGCGCGCGCACCGGGACGCGCGCTCGACCTCGGCTGCGGGACCGGGACGAACTGCGTGTACCTCGCGCGGCACGGCTGGGATGCCGTCGGCATCGACTTCTCACCCAAGGCCGTGTCGCTCGCGCGTGGCCGAGCGCGCGACGCGAAGGCCGAGCGAGCGCACTTCATCCTCGCCGACGTCGCGCGACCGCCCGAGCTCGGCGCGCCGTTCCAGCTCGTGCTCGACATCGGCTGTCTCCACTCGATCCCGCAGATCGCCCGCGCGAGCTACGCGAACGTCGTGAAGCACGCGCTACGGGCCGGCGGCACGTATCTCCTGTACTCGTTCTGTCCACCCGACGTGTTCGGCGTACCGCGCGCTGAGGTGGAGGCCCTGTTCGCGCCCGAGCTCAGGCTCGACTCGTTCGTCGAGGGGAGCGGGCGGCCGTCGGCGTGGTATCACTTCCGCCGTGTCACGCGTTGAGCCTCTGATGCGCGCGCTCGCGATCGCTCTCGCCTTCGTCGCGATCGCGTGCGCTCCGTGGGCACCGCCGACGATGCACACCGAATACCAGTACTCGCTCGTGCGGCTACCCGACAGCGTCGCTCCCGGAGACACCATCCAGCTCGAGTGGAGAGCGACGGGGCGGGACGTCCCCGGAACGCGCCCGACGGAGGCCGTGGCGCGTGTGTGCGTCGCCCTCACGGGGCCATACGACGATGTGGCCGGGGCGAAGGCATCCGCACGCGATCCGCGGACGTGCCCGGTGACGGTTCCGGGGACGGTCGCGTCGACCGGTGCGATGCAGGTCGATCTCCTGCTCGGGGCGCCTGCGCTGCAGACGCTCATCGTTCCGACGACGCTCGCGCCCGGCTTCTACAACATGTGGAACGTCCTGGCGTACGGAAGCAGCGATAACGGGAACTCGACCTCGGGCGCCGGCATCATCCAGGTCGTCCCTCGCCAGCGCTAGAGCTGCCCGCTCCTCGCTTGCGACATCGCCGCCATGTACGCGCGGTCCTCGT
>DATDNP010000216.1:0-4933 GCA_036518215.1 Candidatus Limnocylindria bacterium | reverse complement strand
ACGCCGCGAGCTGCGTCGGGTGCTCCCACTGGAGCTTCGGGTTCCTCATTCGTCCTTGATCCGCAGCACGGCGAGGAACGCCTCCTGTGGGATCTCGACCGACCCCACCATCTTCATGCGCTTCTTGCCTTCCTTCTGCTTGTCGAGGAGCTTGCGCTTGCGCGTGATGTCACCGCCGTAGCACTTGGCGAGCACGTCCTTGCGCTTCGCCTTCACGGTCTCGCTCGCGATGACCTTGCCCCCGATGGCCGCCTGGATGCGGACGTCGAACATCTGCTTCGGGATGAGCTCGCGCAGCTTGCTCACGAGGATGCGGCCCATGTGCGGCGCGCGCTCGCGATGGACGATCACGGAGAGCGCGTCGACGAGCGTGCCCGCGACGAGCACGTCGAGACGGACGAGATCCGCGGCGCGATACCCCGAGAGCTCGTAGTCCAGCGACGCGTATCCCTGGGAGCGGCTCTTCAGCTGGTCGTAGAACTCGACGATGACCTCGGAGAGCGGCATGTCGTACTTGAGCATCGCCCGCGTCGGGTCGACGTACGACATGACGACGATCGAACCTCGCTTGTTCTGCGCGAGATCCATGATCGGCCCGACGTAGTTGGTCGGCACGATGATCGTGACGCGCATCCAGGGCTCGCGGATCTCGCTGATCGTGCCGGGATCGGGAAGCATCGCCGGGTTGTCGATGGCGACCTCGTCGCCGCGCTGCGTGATGACGCGGTACTCGACGGACGGCGACGTCGCGATGAGGTCGACGTCGTATTCGCGCTCGAGGCGCTCCTGCACGATCTCGAGGTGGAAGAGCCCGAGGAAGCCGCAGCGGAACCCGAACCCGAGCGCCTGCGACGTCTCCGGCTCGTAGATGAGCGACGCGTCGTTGAGGCGCAGCTTCTCGAGCGCATCGCGCATCTCGGGGTAGTCCTCGGCACGCTGCGGGTAGAAGCCCGCGAACACCATCGGCTTCGCCGGGCGGTAGCCGGGGAGCGGCTCCGTGGCGCGGCGGTCGTCGAGCGTGAGCGTGTCGCCGACGCGGCAATCCGCGACGGTCTTGAGCCCGGTGGCGACGTAGCCGACCTCGCCGGTCGCGAGGCGCTGGACGGGACGAGCCTCGGGCGCGAAGACGCCGAGCTCGAGCAGCTCGCCCGACTTCTGCGTCGCCATGCCGACGATGTGGTCCTCCGCCGCGAGCGCGCCGTCGACGACGCGGACGTGCGCGACGACGCCCTTGTACGCGTCGTAATGCGAATCGAAGATGAGCGCGCGGAGCGGCGCCTCGGGATGGCCGTTCGGCGGTGGCACGCGCTCGACGACCGCGTGGAGCAGCTCCTCCACCCCGAGACCCGTCTTTCCCGAGGCGAGGAGGATCTCCTCGTCCTTGAACCCGAGCGTCGTCCGAAGGTCCTCGCGCACGACGTCGAGGTCGATCGCGGGTAGGTCGACCTTGTTGATGACCGGGATGATCTCGAGTCCCTGCTCGACCGCGAGGTACGCGTTCGCGAGGGTCTGCGCCTCGATGCCCTGCGACGCGTCGACGAGGAGGAGCGCGCCCTCGCATGCCGCGAGCGAACGGCTCACCTCGTAGTTGAAGTCGACGTGACCGGGGGTGTCGATGAGGTTCAGCTCGTAGTCCTGGCCGTCGCGGCCGGGCCACACCATCCGGACGGCGCGCGCCTTGATCGTGACACCGTGCTCGCGCTCGAGTTCCATCGAGTCGAGCATCTGCTCGCGCATCTGGCGGAGCGGGACCGTCTTCGTGAGCTCGATGAGCCGGTCCGACAGCGTCGTCTTGCCGTGGTCGACGTGCGCGATCACGCAGAAGTTACGGATCCGGAGCTGGGGATCGGACATCTCGTCCAGAGTAACTAGACGCCGACCGTATCCCTCGCGCGCTCGAGGCCGTGGAGGATGAGGTCGAGCGCGAACGCGAACTCGCGCTCCTCGTCGTGCTTCACGCCGACGAAGGCCTCGGCCATCGCGGGGAGCTCGAACGGCACCACGGTCTCGCTCTTCGGCATCCGGAGCGACATCTCTGCGGGATCGAGGAGATCGCGCGTGAACCCGAGCAGCCTGCTGTCGAGGACGTGCATCGCGTGGTGTGTCAGCTGGCGCGAGAAACCGGCGCCGCGGAGGATCGCGACGATCCCATCGAGGTAGCGGAAGAGCGCGGCGCCGACGCGGGGACCCGCACCGAGGAGCGCGGGCGCCCACGGATGGCGCCGTCGCATCGCGCGCGCGGCGAGCGCGCGAGCGCGTATGTCGGCCTTCCAGTCGTCCGTCGGTGGCGGGACGTCGATCTCGTCGATGAGGAGGTCGCTCATGGCCGCGACGAGCTCTTCCTTGCCGCGAAAGTGGTGATAGAGGGACATCGCCTCGACCCCGAGCTCGTCGCCGACACGGCGCATCGTGACCGCGCCGAGGCCCTCACGGTCCGCGATCTTCAGCGCGGCGTGCGCCACACGGTGCCGGTCGAGCGGCTCACGCGTCCTCCGCGGTCCCTTCGCCACCACGTCCTCCTACCCTTGACACGCCTTACGTTGTATGCCTACTGTACCGCACGAGCCTTACGACGTAAGGTAGCACGAGCGGCAGCCGATGCGCGTTCACACGTGATTCACATGAGGAGCGCACGCTCGCGCGGGCGAAAGGAGCGGGTGATGGCGACGATGACGATGGCGACGGGGAGCGACGACGTGGTGGAGGACGCGAAGACGATGCGGGCGGCGATCCAGGAGGGCATGGGGTCGGCGGATGTGCTCACGATCAAAGAGGTACCGCTGCCGGAGGTGCCCGACGACCGCGTGCTGCTGAAGGTCCGCGGCTCGTCGGTGAACGCGGCGGACTACCACACGATCCGCGGGGGCCGGGTCGTCTCGCTCATCGGCATGCTCATGCGCATGCCCGACGCGCCGCCGATCCGCGGCGGCGACGTCTCCGGCATCGTGGCGGCCGTCGGCAAGGACGTCACGGCGCTCCATCCCGGCGACGAGGTGTTCGGGACGGCGCGCGGGAGCTGGGCGCAGTACGCGACCGCGACCGAGCGGACCCTCGTCGCGAAGCCGGCAGCTCTCTCGTTCCTCGCGGCGGGCACGGTCGGCGTCGCCGCCGTGACCGCGCTGCAGGGCCTGCGCGACAAGGGACGCCTCGCGGCGGGACAGCGCGTCCTCATCTACGGCGCCGGTGGCGGCGTCGGCACGTACGCCGTCCAGATCGCGAAGGCGCTCGGTGCCCACGTCACCGCGGTGACCGGCCCCGCGAGCTTCGAGCTCGTGCGTCCGCTCGGCGCCGACGTCCTCGTCGACTACACGAAGGAGGACGTCGCGAAGCGCGGCGAACGGTACGACGTCATCTTCGACGTCGCCGCGATCCGCTCGATCGGTTCGCTCCGCCGCATGCTGGTTCCGGGCGGCATCCTCGTCCTCGCGGGCGCCGCGAAGAAGGGCGGGAGCATCGGGCTCTTCGCGCGTCTCATCGCGGGCATGTTCCGCGGACGCGTGCTGAAGCAGCGCGTGATCTTCTACGTCGCGTCGATCAGGAGCGAGGACCTGGCGTTCCTGAAGGGGCTGCTCGAGAGCGGCGCGATCCATCCGGTGATCGATCGCACGTACCCGCTCTCGGACATCCGCGAGGCGGTCCGCTACACGATCGACGGCCACGGCCGGGCGAAGGTCGCGATCGCGGTCGACTGATCAGAAGCGCGCGCCGGCGCCCGGTCGCGCCTCGTCGGTGTCGGCAGGGATCACCGTCGCGATGCGCTGGACGTCCTGCGGCACGAAGACGATCGTGCGCTCGTGGAGGAGCGGCATGGGCGGCCCGAGCTTGGTCCCGTCCTCGAGCTGGAGGTGGTCGCCGCAGCGGAATGCGAGCATCTCCGCCCCGACGCCGGCGTAGTCGTCGCATCCGGCGGGGACCTTGACGGTCTCGCGTGACAGCGAACCCGGAGCGATCCGGTCGATCGACGTCGTGAAGCGCGCGACGAAGCTCCTCGGCCAGACGACGAGCCCGAGCTCCCACGCCACGTACCCGGCGCCCTCATCCGCGGTGCGCTCGGCGAGCGTCCGCAGCGTCCCTGCCGAGTAGAGGCGGAGCGCCGGGCGATCGGTCGCGCTCGTCGGGAACTCGCCGATCGCGACGTCGCCGTAGCGGCCGAGCGCGAACGAGTACGCCGACGTCGACGCGTAGATCGCGTGGAGCTGCCCGTCGGCCTCGCGCACGCGAACCTCGTGCGTACCGTCGGACGAGGTGTGCATCCACGCGACCTCCCAGCCGTTCGTCTGCGGATACGGGAAGGCGGTCCAGCCGTCGCCTCCGGCGAGACCGAAGGTGAAGCGGTCGAGCTCGACGATCGTCTTCGGGTCGCGCCACCGGCCGGCAAGGACACGCGCCTCCAGCTGCATCGGTACGTCGGTCTCGCGTGTCTCGAGGAGCGTGATGACGCCGTCGCGGATCGACGGCACCGTGACGGCCGCATCGGTGGCCTCGTGCACCGGCGTCACGTTCCCCGTCGCGAGGTCGAGCGCTTCGACCCTCGTGGTGTGCCCATCGACGAGCTGACGGGTGACGATGAGAACGTCGGTGTCCGCGTTCACGGCGTTCGTGCCCGCCTCGAGCGGGACCCGCTTCGCGCCACGAAGGATGCCGCTCGCGGCCGGCGTGGCTGGCGGCGACGCGGACGGCTCCGGCGACCGCGTCCCGAAGACGCTCGCGGATGGCGATGCGCTCGCGCCGTCCTGCGCCGCGGTCGGCGCGCACGCGACCGCGATCGCGGCGAGGACGATGGTCGCGACGACGCGTGCGGCCATGACGCAAGGCTAGGTGTCAGAATCCGGCAATGCCAGAGGAGCGACGCGTCGTGACGGTGCTGTTCGCCGACGTCACCGGATCGACGGCGATCGGCGAGGCCAACGACCCCGAGGACGTCCGCGCGCTC
>DATDNP010000215.1:0-7135 GCA_036518215.1 Candidatus Limnocylindria bacterium | reverse complement strand
AACGCGTTCTCGGCGACGCCCTCCGATCCCGGTCTCGGGTCGCCGCTCGTCGAAGGGCTCGGCATCATCGTGAGCACGCGCGGCGCTCAGCTCTGGACGACGCCCGGGCACCCATCGGCGATCGCACCGCGCAAGCGACCTCGGCTCACGCCGAACCCCGCGCTCCTCATGAAGGATGGGCGCGCGCTCATGCCGTTCGGCTGCCCCGGCGAGGACGCGCAGTGCCAGGCGATGGTGCAGACCGTGAACAACGTCATCGACTTCGGGATGAACGTCCAGGCGGCGATCGAGGCGCCGCGCGTCATCTCGAAGTCGTTCCCGTGGACGTTCTTCCCGCATGCGTACGAGCCCGGCGTGCTCCAGGTGGAGGGACGCGTCGCGCGTGACGTACGCGACGCGCTCGCGGGGCTCGGTCATGTCATCCGCGACATGCCCGACTTCACGCCGTCGTCGGCCGGGATGTGCGCGATCCGCGAACTCGAGCCAGGCTCGCTCGAGGGCGGCGCCGACCCCCGCCGCGAGAGCTACGCCATCGGATGGTGACGACCAGCGAGGCGCGCTGGCGCGACGAGTTCCCGATCGCGCGGGAGCTCGTCTACCTCAATAACTGCTCGCTCACACCGCTCCCGCGGCGCGGGCGCGAGCGCATCGAGCGCTTCGCGCGCGAGTGGACCGAGCTCGGGGGTCGCGCGTGGTACGACCACTGGATCGGGGAGTACGAGGCGCTGCGCGCCGACATCGCGCGCGTGCTCGGCGCGGACGGAGACGAGATCGCGATCGAGCCGAACGTCTCGGCCGGCCTCGTCGGCATCGCGAGCACGATCGACTACGCGGCGCGTCCGAAGGTGGTCGTGGCCGATCTCGACTTCCCGACCGACGGCCACGCGTTCCACGCCGTCGCGCCGCGCGGCGCGCGCGTCGAGTTCGTGCGGAGCCCCGACCGCGTGCGCGTCCCGCTCGAGCTGTTCGAGCGCGCGGTCGACGAGCGCACCGCGGCGGTGTGCACGGGCCACGTGTACTTCACGAGCGGATACATCCAGGACGTGAAGGCGCTCGCGGAGATCTGCCATCGCAAGGGCGCGCTCCTCATCGTCGACGCATACCAGTCGATCGGCGCGTTCCCCTTCGACGTGCACTCCAGCGGCGTCGACTACCTCGTCGGCGGCACGCTCAAGTGGCTCATGGGCGGCCCGGGGATCGCGTTCCTCTACGCGCGCCGCGATGTCGCCGACGCCGCGCATCCGAGCGCGGTCGGGTGGTGGGGCGTGGCCGACCCGTTCGAATTCGACATCGAGCACCTGCGCCCGGGCGCCGGCGCGCGGCGCTTCGAATACGGAACGCCCGCCGTCGCCGCCATCTACGCCGCACGAGCCGGGATCGAGCTCCTCGGCGAGGTCGGCATCGCGAGCGTCCGCGAGCGCCATCAGCTCCTCTCGCAGCGGCTTCTCGACGGCGCCCGCGCGCAGGGATGGACGGCGCGCTGCCCGCTCGATGCGCGCGAGCGGACCAGCATCGTCACGCTCGAGCACCCCGACCCGCACGCCGCGGTCGAGGCGCTGCGCGCGAAGGGCGTCATCTGCGACACCCGTCCTGGGCTCATTCGCCTCTCGCCGCACTACTTCAACACGCTCGAGGAGATGGACCGCGCGCTCGAGGCGCTCGCGCCGCTCCGCGCCCCAGTGGCCACGGCCTGACCGCGCATCCGCGGCGCCTCGCGGCCTGGCTGCTCGTCATCGGCGTCGTCGCGGGCCTGTCGTACTGGACGCGCTTCGCCGAAGGAAGCGACGCGCTCCGGTCGGACGTGTTCTTCCGCTACTCGACCGCGATCGGCACGTTCGTGCTCGACGGGATGCTGCTGCTCCTCATGTTCCTCATCGCGCGCGGCCTGCCGCTGCGGGACGCGTTCGCGCTGCGACGCCCCGCGTCGTGGCCGCGCAGCATTCAGATCGCGGCGGCTGCGCTCATCGCGAGCTGGACGACGTCGCTCGTCCTCGAGATCCTCGTGGGCCACGCGGTCCGCGAGCAGGCCGTCCCGCAGTTCTTCGACGAGACCAGGCTCGCCGCGTTCGCCCTGAACGCGCTCGCGATCGCCGTCTTCGTGCCGATCGTCGAGGAGTCCGCGTGCCGCGGCATCGGGTACTTCCTCCTTGTGCCGTATGGCGATCGCGTCGCCGTCGTGGGGAGCGCCGTCGCGTTCGCGCTCGCGCATGGCGCCGTCCTCGACCTGCCGTGGGTCCTCGTCACCGGGCTCGGGCTCGGCTATCTCCGGTGGCGGAGCGGCAGTCTCGCGCCGTGCGTGCTGCTCCACGCCACCGTGAACGGCGTCGCGATCGCCGCGTCGGCGCTGTCGGCGGTGCCCGCCTAGGCGCGACCGCGGATACGCGCGACGATGTCGCGCACGTCGCCGGGCTCGTCGTGCACCGGTGCGCTCCCCGCCGCGGCTCGCTCGCCCGCGAGCACGTGGCCGCGAAGTCCGGCGTACGGGAGCAGCGGATCCGCGAGGTTGCTCTCGTCGTGATCGAGGCCGTGCTCCTCCGCGAGCCGGCGGCGGATCTCGACCCACCGCACGATGGCGTCGCGATCCGCGAGCGGAAGCCGGGCGTAGGCGGCGACATCGTGGAGCGCGTCGCGGTACGGGAGGAGCGTGCGTCGCTCGGTCCCGCGCGGATGCTCGCGCGCGAGCGCGACGTCGCGCTCGTCGATGACCACGCAGCGATGCTAGATGTCAGACTCGTTCGGTGGACCGCCGCTCGTTCCTGAAGCTCGCCGCGGCGTTCGCGGCCACGGCCGCGTGCGACACCTCGCGGCCGACGCCGACGGCGAGCGGAAGCGCGGCGCCCTCGGCGACGGGCGGCGCGACGCGAAAGCTGTCGCTCTACGCCGCGCTCGACGAGGCGACGGCCACCGAGATCGTGAACGCGTTCGGGAAGGCGCGCGCGGACGTGATCGTGACGCTCCTGCCGGTGGCGTCGGGGAGCGAGCTCGCGACGCGCATCCGCGTCGAGCGCGCCGCGCCGAAGGCCGATGCGTTCACGGGCGGGCCGAGCGCGTTCCATGCGCTCCTCGGCTCGGAGGGACTGCTCGAGCCCTATGTCTCGCCGAGCGCGAGCGCGATCGACGCGCGCTACAAGGATCCGGCCGGACTCTGGACGGGCTGCTACACGACGCTCTTCGGATTCGCCGCGAATACCGGTCGCCTGCGCGCGGAGCTCGGCGGCCGGATGCCGGCGACGTGGGACGACCTCCTCGATCCGTCGTGGAAGGGGAAGCTCGTCATCCCCGATCCGAAGCGGAGCGACGAGGGATACCTCTTCGTCGCGACGCAGTTCTTCCGGCTGGGCCGCGACGACACCGCGACCCTCGACTATCTCCGGAAGCTCCACGCGAACGCGCCGCAGTACCCGTCGCTCACCGCGGACGCGCTCGCGCTCGTCGCGCGAGCAGGTGCGGCCGGCGGTCCGAGCTGGAGCCACGACGCGATCGCGGCGAAGCGCAAGGGGAGCCCGATCGACGTCGCGATCCCATCCGGCGCGACCGCGGAGGTCGGCGCCGTGAGCATCCTCCGGAGCGCGAAGGACCTCGCCGCGGCGAGGGCGTTCGTGGATTGGATGCTCTCGCGCGAGGCCGAAGAGCTCGTCGTGCGCGCGAGCGCGCGCGGTCCGACGCGCGGCGACGTGGCGCCGGCCGACACGCCGTCGTACGCACAGGCGCAGCTCGTCGACTACGACTGGCGCTTCGCCGCGGACGGCCGCACGCGGATCATCGGCCTGTGGGAGCGGGCCATCGGGGAGCGGACGTAGCACGGCGTGCTCCGGGGGTAATCGTTCTCAGGGACCCCTTGGCTGGGTCGCCGCGGCCGTTCGGCCCTCGCCGGAGCTTCCGCTCGCGGGCACGATCGTCGGCGGAGGTGAAGCGATGATGTATCCGGCGGCTCCGATCTCGGGCCTCATGGGCACCTGGATGGCGCTCGTCTTCTTCGGATGCGTCGCGCTCACCGTCGCGCTCGTCATGCTGACCCTTCGTATCGGGCGGCCGTGGCAGGACCTTCCGGACACGCCGAAGCAGGTGCTCGACGAGCGCCTCGCACGCGGGGACATCGACCTCGTCGAGTACACCAAGCTCCGCGCGCTCATCGGGTAAGCCCCCGAGAGGCACACGCACGCCGCGGCGCCCCCGTACGCCGCACGACTAGACTCTCCCGCGACCCGCTCGGCGGGGAGGGAGGAGTTTGGACCGATGCAGGACACCAGGCGCGGCTACGACCGCAGGACGTTCCTGAAGCTCGCGGGGGCGACGGCGGCGATCGCCGCATGCGGCGGGGCGGGGACGACCACTTCACCGAGTCCGGCCGCCTCGAGCGCGGCGGCCTCGGCGACGAAGGCGCCCGTCACGGGCACGCTCAGCGTGTACTCGGCGCTCAACGAGTCGACGAACAACCAGTTCTTCGCGGCCTTCAACCAGGCCTATCCGCAGGTGAAGATCAACGTGCTGCCGCTCGCGGCCGCGGGCGAGCTGCAGACGCGCATCGAAGCGGAGAAGGCGAGCCCCAAGGCGGACATCTTCATCGGCGGCTCGAGCGAGTTCCACGACCCGCTCGGCAAGGAAGGCCTGCTCGAGCAGTACAGCTCGCCGAACGCGAAGGACATCGACGCGAAGTTCAAGGACCCGAACGGTTACTGGGTCGGGTGGTACACCGGCATCTTCGGCTTCATCTCGAACACCTCACGTCTCTCGGAGGTGCCCGGCAAGCCCGCGACGTGGGACGACCTGCTCGACCCGAAGTGGAAGCAGAAGCTCATCCTGCCGGACCCGGTGAAGACCGGTGGCGGCTACATCTTCATCGCAACGCAGATCTTCCGGTTCAACAAGGACGAGGCGAAGGCGATGGACTACATGAAGAAGCTGCACGCGAACATCGCCCAGTACGTCCCGACCTCGCCGGGCGCGCTCACGCTCATCGACCAGGGTCAGTTCGTCGGTTGCCCGAACTGGGCGCACGACATCCTCACCGAGAAGTCGAAGAACAACCCGATCGATCTCAACGTCCCGTCCGACACCGGCTTCGAGGTCGGCGCGATCAGCATCATCAAGGGCACGAAGTCGCTCGACGCGGCGAAGGCCCTCGTCGACTGGTCGCTCACGAAGGAGGCCGGTGACCTCAACGTGAAGCTCAGCAACCGCGGTTCCACGCGCTCCGACGTCGCGCCGGCTCCGGGCTCGCCGAAGCTCAGCGACGTGAAGCTCGTCAACTACGACCGCGCCTGGGCGACGGACAACAAGGCTCGCATCCTGAAGCTCTGGCAGTCGACCGTCGGCCTCTAGCCTCTAACTGAAGATGCGCAGCTTGCAGCGCGAGCCGGGCGTCCTGCTCGCGCTGCTTGCTGTCATCGTCCTCGTCGCCGCGTTCATCGTGTACCCGCAGCTGCGCGTCATCGCGACCCCGGGCGACGGCTACCTCGAGGCCTTCACCGACCCGAGCCTCCTCACGGCGATCCGGAACTCGATCACGGTGATGCTCCTCTCGACCACGACCGCGGTGGCGCTCGGGTTCGTCTTCGCGTACGCCATGGTCTACACGGCGATGCCGTGGAAGCCATTCTTCCGGATCATCGGCGTGCTCCCGCTGCTCTCACCGCCGTTCGTCGTCGCCGCCGTCTACCTCATCCTCTTCGGACCCCGCGGGCTCATCACGTACAACGTGTTCGGCCTGTCGATGAACATCTTCGGTCTCGGCGGCATCTGGGGCGTGCAGACGATCGCGTTCTTCCCGTTCGCATATCAGCTCATCGCCGACGTCCTCTCGCGGAGCGACCCGCGGATGGAGCAGGCGGCACGGAACCTCGGCGCGAACGCGTGGGACGTGTTCCGCACGGTGACGCTGCCGCTCTCGCGTCCGGGCCTCGGCGCGGCGATCCTCACGACGGCCATCTACGTGCTCGAGGACTTCGGCAACCCGGCGGTCATCGGCGGGACGTACACGGTGATGCCCACGAAGGCGTACGGGCTCATCAGCGGCTTCGGCGACTACAAGGGTGGGGCCGCGATCAGCACGGTCCTCCTCGCGCTCGCGCTCGTCCTGTACTTCGCGAAGGTGCGTCTCGACGGGCCTCGCTCGTTCGTGACCGTGAGCGGCCGTGCCTCGTCGATGCCGCGGCCACCCGTGTCCCGCGCGCTGACCTGGGCGTGCTTCGCGGCGTGCCTCGCGCTCGCCGGGATCATCCTCACCGTGTACGGCGCCGTGCTCGTGTCCGCGCTCACGGTGGCGTTCCCGATGAACACGGCGTTCACGACGAAGAACTTCGAATACATCACGAGCGGGCCGAACGGCACCGCGCTCCAGAACACGCTCGTCTACGGCCTCGCGGCGGCGGCATTCTCCTCGCTGTTCGCGCTCGTGGCCGGCTGGCTGGTGCAGCGCGGGTCGTGGACCGGGCGACGCGTGCTGGACCTCTTCCTCATCATGCCGGCGGCCGTGCCGGGCCTCTTCTTCGGGATCGGCTACGCGCTCGCGTTCAACGAGCCCTGGCTCGATTGGCTCGACCGAGGCATCCTCATCACGATCTCGATGATCTTCTGGAACATCCCGGTCGGCTATCAGGCGGCGGTCGCGGGCCTCCGGCAGATCGACCGTTCGATGGACGAAGCGGCGACGAGCCTCGGAGCCTCGAGCCTGCGCGGGTTCCGCGACGTGCTCCTGCCGATGCTCGGTGGATCGCTGCGCGTCGGCTTCGTGACCACGTTCGTGCGCGCCGTCACGACGCTCTCGGTCGTCATCTTCCTCTTCACCGCGGGCAGCACCGTCGCGACGATCCGCATCTATCAGCTCGTCTCGGACCTCAACTGGGGCGCCGCGACCGCGTTCACCGTCGCGGACATCGGGATCGCGGTCGTCGTCCTCGCCATCGTCGGGATCGTGTGGCGCGGCCGCATCTCGCTCGGAGGCGCGCGTGCCTGACGTCCATCTCCGGCTCGACCACGTCACCAAGCGCTTCGGCGAGACGACCGCGGTGGACGACGTCTCGTTCGAGGTCCCGCGCGGGTCGTTCGCGACGCTCCTCGGCCCGTCGGGGTGCGGCAAGACGACGACGCTGCGGATGATCGCCGGGTTCTACGACCCGGACCACGGCGACATCGT
>DATDNP010000214.1:0-16603 GCA_036518215.1 Candidatus Limnocylindria bacterium | reverse complement strand
CAGGAGCGCGTCGACCGTGCGGTCGCGCGCGGTCACGCTCGCAGCGTAGGCGCCCGCCAGGGCGCGCAGCTCGTCGTCGGTCGCGCCGAGCGCCTCGAGGCGGGCGAACCGCTCGCGTCCCGTCGTGAGCGTGCCCGTCTTATCCATGCAGAGCACCTCGACGTGGCTCATCGAGTCGATCGCGTTCGCCTGCTGCACGAGGACCCCCTTCCGCGCCACACGCACCGCGGCGAGGGCGTACGCGACGCTCGCCGCGAGCAGGAGACCGTTCGGGACGAGGCCCGCGATCACCATCGCGACCTGGATGCCTCCGATCACATCGCCGCGCTCGATGAGCCACGAGCCGACGAGCACGAGCGCGAACGAGATCGCGACGACGAGGACCGCGCGGATGATCGTGTCCACATGTCGCTGGAGCGGCGTCGCGATGCGCCGGAACGCCCGAGCGCCGGCGGTGAGCCGATTCGCGAGGGACGCCTCGCCCACGAGTCGCGTCTCGACGAGCGCGGTCCCGGCGACGCAGAAGGTCCCCGAGAGCAGCATGTCGCCGCTCCGTTTCGTCACCGTCGCCGACTCGCCCGTGAGGAGCGACTCGTCCATCTCGACGGGACCGCCGCCCGCGAGGACGGAGTCGGCGAGGACCTGATCGCCGGCGGCGATGCGCACGACGTCGCCGACGACGAGCTCGGACGGCGCGACGTCGCGCTCGATGCCGTCCCGCACGACTCGCGCGCTCGGCCGCACGAGCAGCGCGATGCGGTCGAGGACCATCTTCGCGCGGATCTCCTGCACGACGCCGACGGCGACGTTGATGGCGACGATGCCGATGGAGACGAGCGCGTCCGTCGGTTCGCCGAGGACGGCGAGCGCGACCCCCAACGCGAAGATCGCGATGTTGATGAACGTGAGGACGTTCTCGCGCACGATCTCGGCGTAGGTGCGCCCGGTCGGCGGCGGCAGCACGTTCCGCTCGCCGCGCGCGGCGCGCCGCTCGGCCTCGCGCTGGGTCAGCCCGCGCGGCAGCGCCGCGACCGTGGTCGCCATGCGACCCATCGTCGGGCACCGCCCGACGACCGCCGACTGCCGATAGGCCCTTCGCGTCGCGGCGACGTACCCTCGATGACGTCAGGGAAGGAGGTCGTGACATGCCGAAGACACGAGCCGAGCGAGCGCGAGGCCGCGGCGAGACGCCGTCGCAGCGCTCCAAGCGGGGCGCACGCCAGACGGCGCGACTCGATCCGGAAGGCGGCGTGACCAGTCGCGCGCGCAAGCGCCGGCAGGGCGCGGAGACCGTCGCCGATCCGCGGGCCGGTGGCCGTCCCGGGAAGGAACACACGAAGTGGCGTCCGGCGGCCGAGCGGACGTCGCCGCGTCAGAAGCGGGCGGCGGCGAGGAAGGGGAAGACCCGCTAGCGTCTCCGCGATGGCCAGCTCCTCAGTTGAGAAGCGCGTCGCGGAGCTCCGCCAGAAGATCGAGAAGGCGAACTACGAGTATCACGTCCTCGATCAGCCGACGATCTCCGACGAGGCGTACGACGCGCTCATGCGCGAGCTCACCGACCTCGAGGCGAAGCATCCCGAGGTCGTGACGCCCGAGTCGCCGACGCAGCGCGTCGGCGCCGCGCCGTCGACGCGCTTCGCCCCCGTCGAGCACGCGCGACCGATGCTGAGCCTCGCCAACGTCTTCGACGAGACCGAGCTGCGCGCGTTCGACCAACGCGTCCGGAAGGGGCTTGGCCGCGACGACGTCGGCTACGTGTGCGAGCTGAAGATCGACGGCCTCGCCATCAACCTCGCGTACCAGGATGGCGTGTTCACGCAGGGCGCGACCCGCGGCGACGGGTTCACCGGAGAGGACGTGACCGCGAATCTCCGGACCATCAAGTCGATCCCGCTCTCGCTGCGCGAGCGCGTCGCGGGTCGTGTGGACATCCGCGGCGAGGTGTATCTCCCGATCGCGTCCTTCGAGGCGACGAACCGCGAACGTAGCGAGCGCGGCGAGCCCGTCTTCGCGAACCCCCGGAACGCGGCCGCCGGTGCCGTGCGGCAGCTCGAGCCGAAGCAGACCGCGAAGCGCAACCTCGCGCTCTTCGCGTACTCGGCGGCCGGGCTCGACGTCGCGTCGCAGGGCGAGCTCCTCACGCGGCTGCGCGAGCTTGGCGTCCGCACGAACCCGCACTGGCGCACCGCGAAGGACGTCGACGAGGTCCTCGCGTTCGTGAAGGAGTGGGAGAACAAGCGGCACGAGCTCGACTACGGCACCGACGGCGTCGTCGTGAAAGTCGACCGGGTCGAGGATCAGGACCGGCTCGGGTTCGTCGCGCGCAGTCCGCGGTGGGCGACGGCGTACAAATTCCCCGCCGAGCAGGCGACGACGGACGTCGAGGACATCCTCGTGTACGTCGGGCGCACCGGCGTGCTCACGCCCGTCGCCGCGCTCGAGCCGGTGCTGGTCGGAGGCACGACGGTGCGTCGCGCGACGCTGCACAACCTCGACGAGGTGCGCCGGCTCGACGTGCGCAAGGGCGACCGAGTCGTGATCCAGCGCGCGGGCGACGTGATCCCCGAGGTCGTGCGCGTCGAGCATGCAGCGCGTCACAAGGGGAAGCGCTACCCGGAGTTCGAGATGCCGAAAGCATGTCCCGTGTGCGGCGGCCCTGTGGAGCACCCCGAGGGTGAGGTCGCGTACCGGTGCGCGAACCCGGCCTGCCCGGCGAAGACCGGCCAGCGCATCGGGCATTTCGTCGGCCGGGGTGGCTTCGACATCGAGGGCATGGGCTGGGCGCTCATCACGCAGCTGCAGGAGCGCGGGCTCGTCACGAATCCCGCGGACGTCTTCACGCTCCGCAAGGAACAGCTGCTCGAGCTCGATCGATTCGCCGAGAAGAGCGCGACCAACATCTATGAGCGGATCGAGAACGCGAAACGTCGCCCGCTCGCGCGGATGATCAACGCCCTCGGCATCCCGAACGTCGGCGAGACGACGTCCGAGGATCTCGCGCGCTGGCTCGCGACGCGCGTGCGGCCGGACGCGACGTTCGGCGACGTCCTCGGTGTCCTCCGGAATGCGACAGCCGAGGATCTGCAGACCATCTCCGGCATCGGCGCCGTCGTCGCGCGCGGGATCACGGAGTTCTTCGAGCGGCCCGAAGAGCAGGGCTTCCTGAAGAAGCTCGGCGAGCTCGATCTCCATCCGATCATGCCCGCGCCGCGTCCCGTCGACGTGTCGACTCCGCTCGCCGGCAAGACCGTCGTGTTCACGGGAACGCTCGAGCACCGGAGTCGTGAAGAGGCCGAATCCTTAGCGCGCTCTCTCGGCGCGAAGGTGACCAGTTCCGTCAGCGCGAAAACGGATCTCGTCATCGCGGGACCCGGCGCGGGCACGAAGCTCGAAAAAGCGCGTGCGCTCGGTGTCAAAGTGGTAGACGAAGCGACCTTCGACGCTATGCTCCGTTAGCACGGAAGGGTAAGAGGCACACATGTACCAACCGCAGACCGCACCTCGTCCTGTCGCGCCCGCGGGCGGCACGGCCGCTCCGGAGGTGCCTGCTATCCCGCTCCCGCCTGAGCCGACGACCGTCGAGCAGACGGGTCTCACGGTCGGATTCATCGCCGACCTCGCGCTCAAGACGCTGTATCTGCGCGGTCAGATGACGATGGGCGAGATCGCATCCGCGCTCGGCCTGCCCATCACGGGCGTCACGGATCGAGTGATGGAGTTCCTCAAGGGCGAGCGTCTGGTCGAGATCCGCGGCGGCGCCGGCATCTCGTCGGCGTCGTACCAATTCGTCATCGTCGACCGCGGATCCGAAAAGGCGCAGGAGGCGCTCTCGCGCAGCCAGTACGTCGGCAAGGCGCCGGTGCCGCTCGCGACGTACATCGCGGCCGTGCAGCGGCAATCGATCTCGAACATCCACGTCACGCCGGACGACCTCGTGAAGGCGTTCTCGCACATGGTCATCCCTCGCGAGACGCTCGCGCAGCTCGGGCCCGCGGTGAACTCGGGCAAGTCGATCTTCCTCTTCGGGCCACCCGGCAACGGGAAGACGACGATCGCGGAAGTGCTCGTCTCGCTCCTCAAGGGCGAGGTCGTGCTCCCGTACGCCGTCGAGGTCGATCAGCAGGTCATCAAGGTCTTCGACCAGGTCTATCACCGGCCGGTGCTCGACCCGGCGGCCGCTGAACGCGTGCGGTTCGATCATCGCTGGATCATCAGCAAGCGACCCATCGTCATGACCGGTGGCGAGCTCACGCTCGAGACGCTCGACCTCATCTACGACGAGACGTCGAAGTTCTACGAGGCGCCGTTCCAGATGAAGGCGAACGGCGGCATCTTCATGGTCGACGACTTCGGCCGCCAGCGCGTGTCCCCGAAGGACCTCCTCAACCGCTGGATCGTGCCGCTGGAGAAGCGCGTCGACTACCTCACGCTCCACACCGGCAAGAAGCTCGAGATCCCGTTCGACATGCTCATCATCTTCTCGACGAACCTCGACCCGGCAGACCTCGTCGACGAGGCGTTCCTGCGTCGCATCCGGTACAAGATCGGCATCGAGGCGCCGACGGTCGAGCAGTACGAGGAGATCTTCAAGCGCATGTGCGCGCGGAAGGACATCGAGTACCGCGCCGAGGCGATGAGCCAGATCCTCGCGATCTATCGGAAGAAGAACCTCGGCCTGCGGTCGTGCCACCCGCGAGACATCCTCGAGCAGCTCATCGACACGTCGCGCTTCCTCGGTCAGCCCGCGGCGCTCACACCGCAGCTCATCGAGATGGCCTGCGACTCGTACTTCGTCACGCTCGATCCGACGGGCGCGCCGAGGGAGTCCTAGCGCTCTAGCATCGGCGCGATGGGTCTCGGCGTCCCGAGCGACGGTCTCGCGCCGACGCCACCGATGGGCTGGAACTCCTGGAACCGCTTCGGGCCGTTCATCTCCGAGAAGCTCGTCCTCGAGACCGCCGATGCGCTCGTCGAGAGCGGCATGCGCGACGCCGGCTATCGCTACGTCGTCATCGACGACGCGTGGGAGGAGAGCCTCCGCGACGAGGATGGCGAGCTCCGCGAGAATCGCTGGGCCTTCCCGCACGGGATGCGCTGGCTCTCCGATGAGATCCATCGCCGCGGCCTGCGCTTCGGTCTCTACACGTGCGCCGGAACGCACACCTGCCAGGGATACCCGGCGAGCCATGGGTGCGAGGCACGCGATGCGAGACGGTTCGCGGGATGGGGCGTCGACTTCATGAAGGTCGATTGGTGCCACACGAGGGATCTCGGCCTGGACGGCCCCGCGACGTACGCGACGTGGAGCGAGGCGATACGCGGCTGCGGGCGGCCGATGGTGTTCTCGATCTGCGAGTGGGGAAGGCATCGCCCCTGGGAATGGGCTCCGTCGCTCGGCCACATGTGGCGGACGGGCCCGGACATCCTCGACACGTGGCCGAGCCTCATGGACACGCTCGATCGTCAGGCCGCGCTCGCGGCATTCGCGGGGCCGGACCACTGGAACGATCCCGACATGCTCGAGGTCGGGAACGGCGGCATGAGCGACGACGAGTACCGCACCCATTTTTCGCTCTGGGCGATGCTCGCCGCGCCGCTCATGGCCGGGAACGACGTGCGCGCGATGAGCGACGCGACGCGCGCGATCCTCACCGCGCCGGAGGTCATCGCGATAGATCAGGATCCGCTCGGCCGCCAGGGCACGCGCGTGCGGAAGGACGCCGATGCGGAAGTGTGGTCACGCCAGCTGGCAGACGGATCGCGTGCGGTGCTGCTCCTTGCGCGCGGCAGCGCGCCGCAACGGATCGGCATCACGTGGCGCGCGCTCGGGCTCGAGCCCGGATCGCGGATCGTGCGCGATGTGTGGGAGCGTGCGGACGTCGCGCGCGACGACGAGGGTCTTGAGCTGGAGATCGCGCCGCATGGCGCGGCGCTCGTTACGTTGAGGACGAACACGCCGGCCTGAGGCGAGCAAACCCCAGACCGGCGTGATGTTTCCCTACTACGCAGGGGTCGGCTGGGCCGTCGGACGACGCTCTTCGACGGCTTCGGGCTGCGGCGTGAAGGCTGCGACGACCGATCCGGCTGCGCCGAAGATCACGGTGCCGGCGTATCCGAGCATCGCGACCGAGCCTCCGAGCACACCCCAGAAGTCGGTCGGCCGCGCGATCTCGTTCGGGTCAGCGAATGCGGGGTCCATGTACATGACGGTCCCGCCGGTGCCGCTCGTCCACAGGTCGACGAACCACTGCGAGATGTCGGCCCATTGCGCGACGAGCACGGCCAGCACGGCGACGGCCATCAGGCCCGCTCCGTAGAGCGGACGGTATGAGGCGAGGAACGCGCCGACCGCGAGCACGACGAGCGCGACCGCGACCACCGCGATGCCCCAACCGAGCTCCATCGTCGGAGCAGCGATCGGTGTGCCGAGACGTGCGTCGTTGTTGAACGCGGCGATCGCCGCGATCGCACCCGTCACGACACCAACGATGCCGAGGAACGTTGCGGTGTAGCGGACGTTCATTTCCGATACCTCCTTACGTCCACATCGTCGCGCCCGCGCGTGCCGGCAACTACGGTCGAAGGCAGTCGTTCTGTCCGCTATGCGGCGTCCGCGACATGCGTCTTGTCACGAAGGCTGTGCGGCTGCTACCGATCTCGCGAAAGGGCCTACCCGACTACACGCGTGATGGCGCTACACGGCGCATGCGAGCCTCGTATGCGCGTGCCTGCGGGACGACGCGGATGCGGTATGGAAGACGCGGCACGAGCCAGCGGAGAACGACGATCACGGCGCGGGACCACATCCGCTCGCGCCTTCCCCACGGCAGCGCCAGCGCGGAACGGAGCGGCTCGGGGACGAGCGCGGCGCTGAACGCATCGAGCGGCCACGACACGATCGCAGGGAGCCATCGGAACGGCCGCCGGACGTCGTTCGCGACGGCGATCGCGGTCGCGTCGGGCACGACCTCACGCCAGAGCATGGCGCGCTCGTACACGAGGACGTCGGCGAACGTCGCGGGCAACGCGTCGTCCGTCGCCCCGAGCTCGCGCGCGAAGAAGCGCGCCTCCTGCCAGTACGCTTCGCGCTCGGCGTCTGACAGCCGTCCGAGCACACCCTCATAGAGACGCAGCGACGTCATGACGAGCGTCACCTGGACCCACACGACAAGTCGCGGATCGTGCGCGGAGTAGGGGACGCCAGATGCCGTTACGCCGCGCACCGGAACGTGGCGACGGTCGATCCGCCGCATCGCGCTACGTGCCTCGCGCGTCGTTCCGAAGACCGCGGCGAGCGTGGTGTTCAGCGTTCTGAGCAGCCGTCCGAGCGGATCCGCGCGGAAGCTCGAGTGCTGCTCGACGCCCGCCGCGACCTGCGGGTGCGCGACCTGGAGGAGCAGCGCGGCCGTCCCGCCGAGGAGCAGGAAGGACTCGCGATTCATGCGTCGCGCGACGCTGTCCGGCGCGAGGATGCCCGCATCGGTCACACTCCCAGTGTGGGCCTCGGTCGGTCCTTCTCGTACGCGTTCAAGGGCCTCGGGTATCTGCTGCGAACGCAGCGCAACTTCCGCATCGAGGTCGTCTTCGCGGCGCTCGCCATCGCCGCGGGCATCGCGTCGCGGCTCCAGCAGTGGGAGTGGGGCGCGCTCGTCCTCACGATCGCCCTCGTGCTCATCCTCGAGGCCGTCAACACGGCGATCGAGAGCGCGGTGACGCTCGCGAGCCCCTCGTTCGACCAGCTCGCGCGGAGCGCGAAGGATGTGTCCGCAGCCGCGGTGCTCATCGCGGCGATCGCGTCCGTAGCCGTCGGGGTGATCCTCTTCGCGCCACGGATGCTCGGCCGCTGAGGCCGCGGCGGCGCGCCTAGACTCGACGTATGCCCATCGACCGACAGACGATCGTTCACGTCGCCGACCTCGCGCGGATCGCTCTCGCCGACGACGAGATCGAGCGTTTCACCGGCCAGCTGTCCGTCGTCCTCGACGCGGTCGAGCGGCTCGGCGAGGTCGACACGAGCGCGATCGCGCCGACGGCGTCGGTCCTGCCCCTGCAGGACGTCGAGCGCGAGGACGCGTCGCGCCCCGGCCTCTCCACCGAGCAGGCGCTCGCGAACGCGCCTGCGGGCGGCCGCGACGGCGAGTTCTTCCGCGTGCAGGAAGTGCTGGAAGAACGATGAACATCTTGCCGCCGACGATCGCCGACGCGGCGCGACTGCTCAGCGCGCGCGAGACGAGCGCCCAGGAGCTCGTCGAGATCGCGCTCGCACGCGCGCATGCGGACCGCCACAACGCGTGGCTCCTCGTCGCGGACGATCACGCGCGCGCGCAGGCGAAGGCCGCGGACGCGCGGCTCGCGCGCGGCGACGCGCCGCTCCTCTGCGGGATCCCATGGGCGTGCAAGGACATCATCGGGACGAAGGGCGTCGAGACGACCGCAGCGTCCAAGATCCTCGACGGCTACGTCCCGCCGTACTCCGCGACGGTCGTCGAGCGCCTCGATCGCGAGGGCGCGGTCATGATCGGCAAGACGAACCTCGACGAGTTCGCGATGGGGTCGTCGAACGAGAACTCGGCGTTCGGCCCGGTGCAGAACCCGTGGGACACGACGCGTGTCCCCGGCGGCTCGTCGGGCGGGAGCGCGGTCGCGGTCGCCGCCGAGGAGGCGCTCTTCGCGCTGGGCACCGACACGGGCGGATCGATCCGCCAGCCCGGAGCGCTCTCGGGCGTCATCGGGATGAAGCCGACCTACGGGCGCGTGTCGCGCTTCGGCGTCGTCGCGTTCGCGTCGTCGCTCGATCAGGTCGGTCCGTTCGCCCACACCGTCGAGGACACCGCGATCGTCTGCGAGGCGCTCTTCGGAAAGGATCCGAACGACGCCACGACGATGCCGTTCCCGAAGGAGGACCTGCGTCGCGACCTCGACAAGGGCGTGAAGGGTCTGCGCATCGGCGTGCCGAAGGAGTTCTTCATCGAAGGGATGGAGAAGGGCGTCCAGCAGGCGGTGCGCGACGCGCTCACGGAGCTCGAGCGGCAGGGCGCGGAGATCGTCGATGTCTCGCTCCCGCACACCGACCATGGGCTCGCGGTCTACTACATCATCCAGCCCGCCGAAGCCTCGTCGAACCTCGCGCGCTACGACGGCGTCCGTTTCGGGCTGCGCGTCGAGGGGCCCGACCTCGTCGAGACGTATCGCCGCACGCGCGGGCAGGGCTTCGGTGCCGAGGTGAAGCGCCGAATGATCCTCGGGACGTACGCGCTCTCCGCCGGCTACTACGACGCGTACTACGTGAAAGCGCAGAAGGTGCGGACGCTCATCAAGGACGAGTTCGACGCGGCCTTCGCGCGGTGCGACGCGATCGTCGCCGCGACGTCTCCGACGGTCGCCTTCAAGATCGGGCAGAAGGTGAACGACCCGCTCGCGATGTACCTGAACGACGTGTTCACCCTCCCCGGCAACATCGCGGGTCTGCCCGGCATGAGCATCCCGTGCGGATTCTCGGAAGGACTGCCGGTCGGGCTGCAGGTGATGGCGAACTCGTTCCAGGAGGCGACGATGTTCCGCGTCGCCGCCGCATACGAGCGCGCGACGCGCTTCCACGAGAAGCGCCCGGTCGCGGCATAAGGAGGCAGCGATGCGCACGATGAGACCGCTCACGAACGCGAAGGTGTCGAAGATCCCCGCATCGGGGATCCGTCGCTTCTTCGACCTCATCGCCGGCGTCGAGGGAGCGATCTCGCTCGGGGTGGGCGAGCCCGACTTCGTGACGCCCGAGGCATTCCGCGACGCGGCGATCCGCTCGATCAAGGACGGGAAGACGAAGTACACCTCGAACTACGGCATCCGCCCGCTGCGGGTGGCGATCGCCGAGCACACGGCGTCGTGGCGGGGCGTCGAGTACGACGTGGACAAGGAGATCCTCGTGACGGTCGGCGTGTCGGAGGCGGTGGACCTCGCGATGCGCGCGACGCTGAACGACGGCGACGAGGTCATCCTCGCGGACCCGTCGTACGTCGCCTACGTCCCCGGCATCGTGCTCGCGGGCGCCGTGCCCGTACCGGTCGCGACGGACGAGGAGCACGACTTCCGTCTGCTCCCCGAGGCGGTCGCGAAGGCGATCACGCCGCGGACGCGCGCGATCCTGCTTGGTTTCCCGAACAATCCGACCGGCGGCGTGCTGCTGAGGGAGGACGTGGAAGGCATCGCGGAGCTCGCGAAGGAGCACGACCTGCTCGTCTACAGCGACGAGATCTACGACCGGCTCGTCTACGGCATCGAGCACCACTCGATCGTTTCCGTGCCGGGGATGAGGGAGCGGACCATCTACCTCGCGGGCTTCTCCAAGTCGTACGCGATGACCGGTTGGCGCGTGGGCTACGCGTGCGCGCCCGCCGCGATCGTCGAGCAGATGATGAAGATCCATCAGTACACGGTCATGTGCGTGCCGACGGCCGGGCAGTACGCCGCGCTCGAGGCGATCAAGATCGGCGAGCCGGACGTGCAGGGCATGGTGCGGGCGTACGACGAACGGCGCCAGTACATGTGGCGGCGCTTCAACAACATGGGCCTGCACTGCTTCGAGCCGCGGGGCGCCTTCTACTGCTTCCCGAACATCACCTCGACCGGGTTGTCGGACGATGAGTTCTGCGAGCGGCTCCTCAAGCAGGAGAAGGTCGTCGTCGTACCGGGCAACGCGTTCGGCGAGCGCGGCAAGGGCCACGTGCGCGCGTGCTACGCGGCCTCGCTCGAACAGATCACGCAGGCGTGCGACCGCATCGAACGGTTCATCTCGCACCTGTAAGTGGGGACACGCTATGAGGACCAACCCACCGAGCAGTGGGCCGGACCGGAGTCGCTCGACCCGACGCCGGTGTGGAAGCAGTACCTGCTCGTTGCGATCCTCCTCGTCGTCGGCCTCGGGGCCGTCGTGTTCGTCGGCGTCGCCGCGCTCGCGCCGCAGTTCGTGACACCGCCCGCGCTCGTGCCCGGAGATCGGCTTGTCCTGGCTGCGAGCGACATCCCACCCGTCGGGCGGACCGCAAAGCTCATCGGGGCCCCGATCATCGACGACGCCCGCTCCTTCTATCTGGTGCAGCCGACGAAGGGACAGGTCCTCGCGCTGCGAGCGCATTGGAGTCCGACCGCGTCGCAGCCGGAGTGCCGGATCATCGTCGCGTCCGGCGGACCGCCGCGGTTCGCCGCGACCGACTGCAAGGTGTTCGTGCCACCGGCTGACGTTCCGCAATTCACGATGACAGGAGAGCCGCTCGACAACACGCGCCTCGACGCGTCGACGCCGCGGGGACTCGATCAGTATCTTGTCTCCGTGAGCGGCGATCGCGTCATCGTGAATCTTTCGCGCGTGATCGAGTCGAGCGAGCGAACGAGCGGGCCGGTGCCTACGGGGATCCCGACGCCGCAGGCGACCCAGTGACGACGCCGTACGAGATCGTCATCGGCATCGAGACGCACGTCGAGCTCGCGACGACGTCGAAGATGTTCTGTGGCTGCAGCGCGAAATGGTTCGGCGCCCCGCCGAACTCGCTCGTGTGTCCCGTGTGCCTCGGTCTCCCCGGCGCGCTGCCAGTCCCGAACCGGCGCGCGATCGAGCTCGCCATCAGCGCGGGTCTTGCGCTCAACTGCGAGGTGCCCGAGCACACGAAGTTCGACCGCAAGAACTACATGTACCCCGACCTGCCGAAGGGGTACCAGATCTCGCAGTACGACCTCCCCTTCAACGTGAACGGGTGGCTCGAGATCCCGAGCGGCGACGGCACGAAGCGCGTCCGGATCCACCGTGCGCACCTCGAAGAGGACACCGCGAACACGAAGCACGGCGAGGGCTACGCGCTCATCGACTTCAACCGCTCGGGCGTGCCGCTCCTCGAGATCGTCTCCGAGCCGGACATGAGCTCGGCGGACGAGGCGGTCGCGTACGTCACCGCGCTGCGCGAGGTGATCGTCGGCGCTGGCGTGAGCGAGATGCGTCTCGAGGAGGGCGCCGGCCGCTTCGACGTGAACGTCTCGATCCGGTTCAACGACGGCGGGAAGACGCACTGGCCGCCGCAGAGCGAGATCAAGAACCTGAACAGCTACCAGGCGATCCGTGATGCGGTGCCGTATGAGGCCGACCGCATGTGGCGCGAGTGGCAGGCCGGCGGCGAGATCCGCACGCGCAAGGGAAAGATCACGGTGGGCTGGAGCCCCGAGCGCCGGCAGACGTTCCTCCAGCGCTCGAAGGAAGAGGTCCACGACTACCGGTACTTCCCGGAGCCGGACCTCGTGCGCTTCGAGATCACGCGCGACCTGGTCGCGAAGCTCAAGGCTTCGATCCCCGAGCTTCCCGCGCAGCGCCGCGCGCGGTTCGTTGCGGCGTATGGGCTCTCGGACTACGACGCGCGCATCCTCACCGGCGACCGCGAGCTCGCCGACTTCTTCGAGGCATCGGTGAAGGCGGCGGGTGGGGAAGCAAAGGCCGTCGCGAACTGGGTCACCGGTGAGGTGCTCCGGTACGTGAAGAACGACGGCGGCACGATCGCGAAGACGAAGATCCGGCCCGAGCACATCGGCTCGCTCGTGCAGCTCGTGAAGCGTGGCGAGATCTCGACGACCGCCGCGAAGGACGTGTTCGCGGAGGTCGCACAGAGCGGCGCCGAGCCGGCGGCGGTCGTGAAGGCGAAGGGCCTCGCGCAGGTGTCCGACGAGAGCGCGATCGCGGCAGCCGTCGATGCGGTCCTTGCCGAGAACCCGAAGGCGGTCGCCGATTACCGGGCCGGGAACCAGCGTGCACTTGGCGCGCTCGTCGGCCCCGTCATGAAGCGCATGGCCGGCAAGGCGAACCCCGCGGTCATCAATAAGGTGCTGGCGGAGCGGATCGCGAAGTAGCCGCGGCGACGATCGCGTCCGCGGCGCGTTCGGCGCCGCCCGCCGCGCGTAGCGATGCGCCGACGAGCCGCGCGGCTTCGTGGAGCGCGTCGTCCTGGAGCGCCCTCGCCGCCGCGTCTCGCAGAGCGTCCGCCGTCGCATCCCGCACGACGAGGCCCGCGCCGAGCTCGGCGATGCGGCGCGCGACCCACGTCTGATCCGCGGCCTGCGGCACGAGCACGAGCGGGACGTCGAAGTAGAGCGCCTCGTTCACGGAGTTCATGCCGGCATGCGTGACCGCGAGGGTCGCCTTCCGCAGCAGAGCGATCTGCGGGATCCAGTCACGCACGGTGACGGTCCGCGGCAGCGCACCGAGCGACGCCGGGTCGAGCCGGCCACCGGTGGAGATCACGATGGGATGTCCCAGATCGGCGAGCCCGTCGGCCGCAGCGCGGAAGATCGCGGGGCGATCGTTGAACAAGGTCCCGAGCGTCACGTAGATCGGTGCGTCGAGCGCCGCGAGCTCGTCGTCGAGCGGCGGCTCGTCGCGCATGATCGGGCCGACGAACACGAATCGCTCGTCGTACTCGTCGCCGAATGGCTGGAGCGCACGGGACGTGTACACGACGTTCACCGATTCGCGGCTCGTGATCGCCTCGAGCAGCGCCGGCACATCGCGCACGCTCGCGGGGTGCATCGCCTGCCGCGCGAGGACGCCGGCGAGCAGCCGAGGACGGCTGAACGCGACGCGACGGTCGAAGATGAAGGTGGTCGTCGAGCAGACGGCGGGCAGGCCGAGCGTGGTCGCGAGCTCCTTGCCCCATGGCGCGAGCGAGTCGTGGACGATGACATCCGGAGGGTCCGCGCGGAGCTCGGGCAGGATCGCTGGCACGATCTTTCGTGACGCTTCGACGACGATGCGACCGAGGCCGAGGACGTCGCCATCGTGCGGCATGTCGTTCTCGATCGCATCGGGCTCGTACGCCCTGAAGGCCGCGCCCGTCTTCTCGATCGCGGCGCGATGCGGCTCGCCGCAGTGGTAGACGACCTCGTGACCACGACGGACGAGCTCGCCGGCGACGCCGATCGTCGGATTCACGTGGCCCCATGCGGGGACGCCGAGGAAGACGATCCGCATTACGGGCTCACGCTACGACGGGTCGGGTGCGCGGTCCGTCACCGAAGGCGCGCGCGTCCGAGGAAGCCGGTCTGGTTCAGCGCCAGGCAGATGATCGCGATCGCGGTGAGGGGAAGTCCGCCGAGACCCGTCGGAATGAGGAGCAAGATGCCGCACACCAGCGCCACGACGGCGAGGATCTGTCCGATACCCATGAAGACCTCCAGCGCGAAAGCTTGCTCGTCCACCATGCAGCCACCGTGCCCCGACGCTCTGGGCTAGCGGCGGCGACGTGTCCGTCAGCGCCGTCTGCGGCGATCTTCAGGCCGGTCGCCGAACGGCGGCGGAAGCTCCTCCATGGGGTCCTTCGACGGCCACGGCGGCGGCCGCGTGCCGGCGGCGCTAGTCCAGTCGAGCGTATCCAGGGAGCGTGAGGAACTCGACGAAGTCCTTCGAGAGCGCGACCTCGTCGAACAGCGACGCGGCCTCGTCGAACTTCCCCTGCGCATAGCTCGCGTCGCCGACGGCGGTCCTGATCTTCGCCATCTCCTCGTCGCGCACCTTCCGCACGAGGTCGGCGGTCACGGTGGGGCCTTCGGCGAGCTTCACGCCGTGATGCACCCACTGCCAGATCTGCGAGCGCGAGATCTCCGCCGTGGCCGCGTCTTCCATGAGGTTGTTGATCGCCGCGGCGCCGTTGCCGCGAAGCCACGACGCGATGTACTGGATGCCGACGTTCACGTTCGTCCGGAGGCCGGCGTCGGTGATCGTCGAGCCGGGGATCTTCACGTCGAGCAGCTGCTGCTCGGTGGTCTTCACCTCGGGCCGCTGACGATCGAGCTGATTGCGCTTGTTGCCCAGTACCTTGTCGAACTCCTTCATCGCGGTCGGCACGAGATCGGGGTGGGCGACCCACGTCCCGTCGAAGCCGTCGTTCGCCTCGCGGATCTTGTCGTCGGCGACCTTCGCGAGCGCCGCTTCGTTCACCTTCGCGTCGCGACGGCTCGGGATGTACGCCGCCATACCGCCGAGCGCGAGCGCGCCGCGGCGATGGCAGGTCTTCACGAGAAGCTCCGTGTACGCGCGCATGAACGGAACGGTCATCGAGACCTGGATCCGATCGGGGAGGATGAACTCCGGTCGACCGGCGAACTTCTTGATGATGCTGAACATGTAGTCCCAGCGGCCCGCGTTCAGGCCGCCGGAGTAGTCACGGAGCTCGGAGAGCACCTCGTCCATCTCGAACGCGAGCGTGATCACCTCGACGAGCACCGTCGCCTTCACCGAGGCCTTTGGGACCTTGAGCTCGTGCTCGGCCCACTTGAAGATCTCGGCCCACAGGCGCGCCTCGCGATAGCTCTCCATCTTCGGGAGGTAGAAGTAGGGAGCCGTGCCGCGCTCGAGGAGGCGGCGAGCGTTGTGGAAGAAGTAGAGGCCAAAGTCGAAGACCGCACCGGCGATGGGCACGCCGTCGACGACGACATGCTTCTCGTTGAGGTGCCAGCCGCGCGGGCGCACGACGAGGGTCGCGGTCTGGTCGTTGAGCTTGTACGTGCGGCCGTCCGGATTCTTGAACTCGATCGTGCGGTCGATCGCGTCGATGAGGTTCCGCTGGCCCTCGATCATGTTGCGCCACGTCGGCGTGTTCGCGTCCTCGAAGTCCGCCATGTACACGGATGCACCGGAGTTGAGCGCGTTGATGATCATCTTTCGGTCGGTGGGCCCGGTGATCTCGACCTTGCGGACCTCGAGATCGCGCGGGACCGGCGCGACCTTCCACTCGGCCACGCGCTGCGCCGCGGTCTCCTCGGGAAAGCGCAACGTCGCGCCCGCGCGCAGCTTCTTCCAGCGCTCCTGTCGCTCACCCAGCAGCACCTGGCGCGTTGGCTCCACCTCACGATGGAGCCGCGCGATGAAGTCCATCGCGTCCTTCGTGAGGAGCTGGTCGGCCACGGCACGCGTGTCGGATTCGCGCTGCGGGATGCGGACGTCGACTGCCTGTGTGGCCATGCCCGTATGCTCGCATGCGTTTGAGTGCTTCACCATTCGAGCTGGAGGGGAAGCGAGCGCTCGTGACGGGCGGATCGCGCGGCATCGGGCGCGCGATCGCCTTCGCACTCGCCGATGCCGGCGCCGATGTCGCTGTCACATCGCGAAAAGGCGACGATGCGGAACCCGTCGCGGCCGCGATCCGCGCGAAGGGGCGACGCTCCATCGCGCTCCTGCTCGAGGTTCGGGTGGCGAGCTCGATTCGCGTCGCATTCGAGCGCCTCGATCGCGAGTGGAAGGGCCTCGACATCCTCGTGAACAACGCCGGCACGAACGTCCCGCAGGACCTCGTGCATACGGATGAGGCGTCGTGGGACGCGGTCGTCGACGCCGATCTGAAGGGCGTCGTGTTCGTCGCGCAGGCCGCGGCCACGCGCATGATCGAGGCGAAGCGTGGCGGCCGCATCGTGAACGTCGCGTCGCTCTACGGCGTCGTCGGCGTGACGCGCGCGCTCGCGCTCGACCTCGCGCCGCACGGCATCACCGTGAACGCGGTCGCACCGAGCCTCATCGAGACCGATCCGACGCGCGAGCGCATGCGCAGCGATCCGAGCTACCGCGACGAGGAGCTGGCCC
>DATDNP010000213.1:0-2518 GCA_036518215.1 Candidatus Limnocylindria bacterium | reverse complement strand
GTACCAGGCGACCGCGAGCGGCAGGGTGAAGATCGCGACCCCGAAGACCCCGAGGGCCTGCGAGGCCATCGCGAGCGCGGCGCCCTGTGCCGCCGTCGCGAGGTAGTTCACCGGCATCCAGGCGTAGTTGGTGCGCCACACCGCGACGAGCGACTGGCGCTCGGAGAGGGCGATGACGCTCGCCGTCAGGAGCGTGTTCGCCCCGAAGTACGCGGCCGCGGACACCGTCGTGGCGAAGAGCGTCGTGGCGACGTCGGTCGGCGGGACGCTGCCACCCACGAGGCGGTACACGGTGCCGCCGATGAACGCGGATGTCGCGAGCGCGCCGCCGTTGAAGAGGATCTTCACCGGCGCCTTGCGCTTGGGCGTGAACGCGTTCACCGCGGTCTCGACGAGCGTGACGAACACGGCCGTCTCGGTGCCGAAGAGCACGTAGCTCGCGATCACATACGCGAGCGAGACAGAGATCGCGCTGGAGCGGAAGAGGACGACCTGCACGCGCTGGCTGAACGCCGTGAGCACGACGAAGAGCCCGAGGAGCACGAGGTTGACCGCGTCGAGGTGGAACGTGCGGGCCGACTCGATGAGCGCGACCGTGCCGGTCGCGGACACGAGGGCGATGAAGACCGTCAGCCGGCGGCTCACTGGAGGCCCGCCATCTCCCACGTGACGCCGGTCGTGTCCCAGGTGACGCCTTCCCACGTGATGTCGTCCCAGGTGACGGACTCCCAGCTGATGCTCTCCCAGCTGATGCTCTCCCATGTGACACCGGCCTTGATGAGACCGGACTTCGTGAGCATGACGATGAGCAGGAGCGAGGGTGCGACGCCCTGGTTCGCCGTCGCGTTCGTCGTCAGCGCACGTGCGACGTCGAGACCCTTCGCGCTCGCCTGCGGGATCTGACGGCCGCTCGCGACGAGGGCGCCCTTCACCTTGTTCGGCGACCAGTCGGGGTGGGACGAGGCGACGAGCGCGGCCGCGCCGCTGGCGAAGCCGGCGGCGGCGGACGTGCCGGTCATCTTGATGTAGAGGTCCGTCGGCGATCCGACGGGGTTGCCGTTCGCGTCGAGGTACGTGTCGCCCGCGACGCGCAGCGACGAGACGTGCTCGCCCGGCGCGAGGAGGTCGGGCCTCGCGAAGCCGTCGAGCGTCGTCGCGCGGCTCGAGAAGGCCGACTCGCGGTCGTCATTCAGCTTCGTCGTGCCCTGGTCGGCGAACGATCCCGCGGCGACGACGAAGGGGTCGGACGCCGGCGAGGACATCGTGCCGGCGCCGGCGTTGCCCGTCGCGGCGACGACCGTGACGCCCGCGAACCATGCCGATTCGACGAGCCCCGACAGGAGATCCCTGTTGTACGACGTGGCCTGCGGCATGCCCCACGAGAGGTTCACGACCTTGATCGCGTACTGCCTGTGGTGCTGCAGGAGCCAGTCGAACGCGCGAACGATGTCCGAGAGGCTGCCGGCGCCCGTCGCGTCGAGGACGCGGAGCGAGACGAGGTTCGCGTCGGGCGCGACGCCCTTCATACCGCCGTTCGCCGCGATGATCCCTGCGATGTGCGTGCCATGACCCGCGGGGTCGAACGAGGTCGAGCCGTCATGGACGAAGTCCATGCGAGCGAGGACCTTGCCCGCGAGGTCCGGGTGCGTGCCGACGCCCGTGTCCATGAGGGCGACCGTGACGCCCGCACCGGTCGTGGTGTCCCACGCCCTCGGGGCATTGATCGACACCAGGGCGGCGCTCGTCGAGCTCGTGCTCGAGCCAGCGCCGCTCTCGTAGCCGCGCGGGCGCCAGTCCGTCGCGACGACCCTCGCGTCGGCGGCCGCGACCGTGACGGTCGCGTCGGTCCTGATGGCCGCGAGCGCGGCGCCGGAGAGCCGCGCGATGACGGTGTCGGCCGCCGCCTCGGTCTCGACGCCGGTCGCGCCGAGGCCGGAAAGCTTCACCGAGAGCGCGCCGGCGGCTCCGCTCGTCGTGTGCACGAGAGCGAGGTCGCCGGCGCGCAGGGAGGGGTCGACGTTGACGCTGAAGGCGGAGGCGGCGGTCCACGCGTTGTCGAGCGACGACGCGAGCATCGCGACGACGAAGACGGCCGTCGCGAGGACGGCCGTCATCCGACCCACCGGGTGCTTCTGCACATGTGCTTTATCCGGCGAGCAAGCATCCCCGGCATCCCCCGCGCGGGGGGGAGACGCTGCCGGCGCTACCGCGTCGACACGAAATACGTCAGATGGATGAGAGCGCCGGCACGCATGCCTTAGGGGGCGTCGTGCGTATGAACACAGAACAGGCGGGGCATCGCCCCGCCTGTTCCGACCTGTGTCATTCGCGCCGGTGCGCGCGTAGCGGGTCGCGTTAGGCGCGGGCCTTCACGGCGTCGAGCGCCTGCTGGTAGATCTGCGTCGAGGCGGCGGCGTCGCGCGTCGTGCGACGCTCCTCGACGACCGCGCTGATGAAGGCCTCGACGACGACCGGGTTGAACTGCGTCCCGGCGTTCGCGCGCAGCTCCCGCAGGGCG
>DATDNP010000212.1:0-25705 GCA_036518215.1 Candidatus Limnocylindria bacterium | reverse complement strand
GTACCAGGCGACCGCGAGCGGCAGGGTGAAGATCGCGACCCCGAAGACCCCGAGGGCCTGCGAGGCCATCGCGAGCGCGGCGCCCTGTGCCGCCGTCGCGAGGTAGTTCACCGGCATCCAGGCGTAGTTGGTGCGCCACACGGTGAGCGCGTTCTGACGCTCGGACAGCGCGATGACCGTCGCGGTGAGCGCGCTGTTCATGAGGAAGTACGCCGCGGCCGACAGCGTCACCGCGACGAGGGTCCATGCGACGTCGCTCGGATGCGTCGCGCCGCCGGCGAGCTGGTACACGGTCGCCGCGGTGAACGCGCTCGTGCTGAGCATGCCCGCGTTGAAGACGACCTTGCGCAGCGGCTTGCGCGTCGGCGTGAAGGCGTTCACGGCGGTCTCGACGAGTGTCAGGAGCACCGCGATGCCGATCCCGAAGAGCACGTAGCTCGCGATGATCGCGGCCGTCGCGACCGAGATCGCGCTCGAGCGGAAGAGCCGGATCTGCACGCGCTGGCTGACCGCGGTGAGCGTGATGAGGATCAGGAGCATGAGCGGGTCGATCCGCTCGATCTGGACCGCGCGGACCGCCTGCGCGACGGCGAACGCGCCGGTCGCGGCGACCGCGAGGACCAATGCGTTGACCAACTTGCGAGTGTCCATCTCCATCCCCCCTAGTTCACCGGGTCCCAGCCGCTCGTCGTGCCAGAGAGCGCGCCGGTCGAGAGCTGATCGGTCGATTCCCAGGTGATGTCTTCCCACGTGATGTCGTTGAAGCTGATCTCAGACCAGAGGAAGGCTTCCCACGTGACGTTGTCCCAGGTCACGCCGTCCCACGTGATCCCTTCCCACGTGATGTCGGACCACTTCTGGCCACGGCTGTCGACGCCGTTGTTGTAGCCAAGGTCACGCCACGCGATCGGCTGACCCTGGATGTAGCGGCGCATGTCGGACGCGAAGGCGTTCGTGACGCGACCCGCCGCGACGTCCTTGCCGTTGTCGACGCTCGACGCGGCGGCGTACGCGTTCACCATGCCCGCGCCGCGGTCGAAGATCGTGCCGAACGCGAGCGGCGTTGCGGTCGACTTCAGACGGCGCTTGATCTGTGCGGGCGTGAGGCTTGGGTTGCGCTCGAGCATGAGCGCGATCGTGCCTGCGACGACCGGCGCGGCCATCGACGTGCCCGAGAGCATGAAGTAGCTCGCGCTTGTCGCACCGGTCGCGGTGACCTCACGCTCGGGGAAGAGCCGATCGAGGGTGCTGCCCGGTGACAGGAGGCTGACCATCTTGCGGCCGGGAGCGACGAGGTCGGGCTTCGCGAGGCCGTCGAAGGCCGTCGGGCCGCGCGAGCTCCACGTCGCCATGCGGTCATCGCCGAGCGTCGCGGTCTGGTTGTCGTCGATCCCGCCTACCGTGATGACGTAGGGGTCGGTGCCCGGGGTCGTGATCGTGGACGCGCCCGGGCCGGTGTTGCCGGCGGCCACCACGACCGCCATGCCCGCGAACGTCAGGACCTCGGCCGCCGTCGCGAGCACGTCCGACTTGTACGATCCGGCCGGCGTCGCGCCGAGCGACAGGTTGACGACGCGGATGTTGTAGGTGGCGCGATTCGCGAGGATCCACTGGAGGCCGCGCAGCACCGTCGAGATGTTCGAGGCGCCGGTCGAGTCGATGACGCGGACGCTGATGATGTTCGCGTTCGGCGCGACACCGGTGTAGAGACCGCTCGAGAGCGTGCCGTCGCCCGCGACGAGGCCCGCGACATGCGTGCCGTGTCCGCCGGCGTCACCGAGCGGCGTGGGAGAGACCGTGGGCGTGGCCGACGTGAAGTCGATCGACGCGACGACGCGGGTCGCGAGGTCGGGGTGCGCGAAGACGCCGCTGTCGACGACGGCGACGCCGATGCCGCGTCCGGTGAGCCCGAGCTGCGACCAGACCTGCGGCGCGTTCACTTCGAGGATGCCGGGCGTGCCCGCCGCGGCGCTGCCGGTGAGCGGGTCGAAGTGCGCGTTCACCGCTGCGTCCTTCACGACGTAGTCGACGTCCGCGTCGCGGGTGAGCTTCAGCACCTGCACGCCCTTGAGCGTCGCGGATGCGCCGCCGACGATCCCGAGCGCGTGCTTCGCCTTCCCGTTCGCCCTCGCGACCGCGTCCGCGGCGCGGCTCACGCGATCCTTCGTCTGCTCCTTCGGCGTCGACGGCGTGCTGCGCACGATGACGTCGAACGAGCCCGTCTGGTCCGCGAGCACCTGGCTCAGGAACGCGGGGTCGATCTTCGTCGCGTCGTAGGAAGCGGCCCACGCCGTGCCCGGCGCCGTCGAGACGAGCAGCGCGAGCGTGAGCGCGGCAGCGATCCAACGCGCGATGAGCTTCTTCACGCTTCCCCTGAATACCCCCCACCAGTCGGAGTTACCGGCGCATTCGGCTCTCTACGCGGCCAAAGGTCATCCCCCGGTCGGGGGTGGGGGTGAGATCGGATCACATGGGCGATACGGGTTCGAGACGCCGCTACATCAGATGCATGAGCACGTGCTCATGCATCTGGCGCTCGCGCTTGCGAGCGACGTGAAGCGCTAGCCGTGTATGCCGATCGTGCGGAGGATGATCGCGATCGCGTAGCCGAGGGCGAAGCATCCGGGGATCGTGAGGACCCATGCGGTGACGATGCGCCCCGCGACGCCCCAGCGCACGGCGGAGAGCCGCCGCGTCGCGCCGACGCCGAGGATGGCGCCGCTGATCGCGTGCGTCGTGGAGATCGGGATGCCGAAGCGCGTCGCGATCTCGATGACGGTGGCCGCGCTCGTCTCGGCCGCGAAGCCGTGCACGGGCATGAGCGCGGTGATGCGCTGGCCCATCGTGCGGATGATCCGCCAGCCACCGCTCGCGGTCCCGAGTCCCATCGCGACGGCGCAGACGATCTTGACCCAGGTCGGGATCTCGAGCGCGCCGACGCTGCCGTTGTACGCGTAGAGAGCGAGCGCGATGACGCCCATCGTCTTCTGCCCGTCGTTCCCGCCGTGGCTGAAGGCCATGTATGCGCTCGAGAGCATCTGCGCGCGTCCGAAGAAACGGTTCACGGCGGCGAAGGACGCGCGGACGAGGAGCCAGTACAGCGCGAGCATGAGGAGGTATCCGCCGATGAACGCGAGTGCCGGTGAATATCCGATGCCGAACGTCGTCTTCTCGACGCCACCGATGACGACGACGCCGAAGCCGTGCTCCGCGACCGCCGCGCCGATGAGGCCGAAGATGAGCGCGTGGCTCGAGGAGGTGGGCAGGCCGAAGATCCAGGTGCCGAGGTCCCACGCGATGGCGGCGATGAGCGCGGCGACGACGAGATCCTCGGTGACGACCTTGGAATCGACGATGCCGCCGCCGAGCGTCTTCGCGACGGCCTCACCGGATAGCGCGCCGACGAAGTTGAGCACGCCGGCCATGAGGATCGCCTGCGCCGGGGTGAGCACGCGCGTGGTCACGACGGTCGCGATCGCGTTGGCTGCGTCGTGGAATCCGTTCACGAACTCGAACACGAGGCCGAGCACGACGACGGATATGACGAGGATGAGGCTCAATTCCATCGTCGTTCCTTAGCTGTGCTTGATCTTGATGGTCTCGACGATGTTCGCGATGTCCTCGCAGCGATCGATGGCGATCTCGATCCGCTCGTAGAGGTCCTTCCACTTCACGAGCTCGATCGCGTCGCGCTCGCTCGCGAAGAGCTCGCCGACGGCTTCGCGGAAGATCCGGTCGCCCTCGTTCTCGAAGGTGTGGAGCTTGATCCAATGCTGCTCGAGGTCGCGCAGCCGTTCGAGCCGGCTCATCATCTCGACGAGCTCGTTCGCGGCGGAGACGAGGATCTTCGCCTGCCGGACCGCGGCTGGGCGGACGCGCTGGATCTTGTAGAGGTAGATGAGCTCGGCCACGTCGTTCGCGAGATCGGCGACGTCGTCGAGGCGTGAGGCAAGGCCGAGGATGTCCTCGCGGTCGAGCGGGGTGACGAACGTCGCGTTCAGCTCCCGGACGATCTCGTGAGTGAGGTTATCGCCGTAGTGCTCGATCGCCTGGATATTGCCGACCTTCCGCTCGACGTCCTGGAAGTTCTCGAGCAGATCCGCCAGTGCGAGGGCCGCTTCGCGGGTGTTCTCAGCGTGTTTGTGGAATTGGGTAAAGAAGATCGACTTGCGGGGCATGAGCGAGAGACGCAATGGTCACCTCCACCGATATGTCGTCGGATGCAGGTGGACACAAAAAGACCGCGCCGACGGCGCGGTCGTCCATGCGATGTCGTCCGCCGCTTCCCGCGGCTCCGGACCCCGCAGGGCCCGTGTCCTTGATCTGCATTCCGCTCACACGATAGCCGCCGCGCACCGGCTACGCCACCTCCCGCCGGATCGTGCGCGACGCGAGAACGGCGAGCACGAGCGCGAGCAGCAGGAGCGCGCCGACGTCGCGCACGACGACGGCGTCGGTGAGCGGCGCGCCCTTCACCATCACCGCGCGCGACGCTTCGTTCACGTACGTGAGCGGCATCGCCCAGGCGAAGGGGCGCAACAGGTCCGGGAGGCTTGCGATCGGGATGAGGAGCCCGGAGAGGAGGATCTGCGGGAGGATGACGATCGGGATGAACTGCACCGCCTGGAACTCGTTGCGCGCGAACGCCGACAGCAACAGCCCGAGGTTCACCGCGACGAGCACGATGCCGATCTGCACGACGAAGATGGCGACGACGGGGCCGTTCGACCGGAGACCGAGGACGTACAGCGCGAACACCACGAGGATGACGGTCTGCAGGAGCGCGAAGACGAAGAATCCCGCGATGTAGCCGATGACGAGCTCCGTCCGCTGCAGTGGTGACGCGAGGACCCGCTCGAGCGTGCCCGACGCGCGCTCCCGCAGGAACGAGACGTCGGTGAGAAGGAAGATGAGAAAGAACGCGAGGAACGGGATGAGCACCGGCGCGAGGTAGTCGAGCGTGCCCCAATCCGGGCCGCCGTAGAGATAGGTGACGTTGAGCGAGATCCCCGCCGTCGAGGCTCCCGGTAGCTGGAGCTTCGCGAGGGCGCCCGAGATCGACTCGAACACGGCCTTCTGGATCGCGCCCATGGTGTTGCCGTTCACGAAGATGTCCGACCCCTCGAGCCGGACCGCAAGGGCGATCCGGCGCTGCGTGAGTGCGTCCTGCGAGAACGTCGGCCCGAAGTCGATGACCGCCGTCACGGTGCCGTCGCGCAGCGCGCCCTCGGCGTCGGTCGCGGAGAGCCGGCGGGCGTCGAGCGACGGCGACGCCGCGAGGGCGTCGGCGAGCGCGGCGCCGGCGGGGCCACGGTCCTCGTTCACGATCGCGACGGATGCCCGGGCCGATCCCGTGGACGGCGTGAAGAGGTAGCCGATGAGCAGCAGGAGGAGGAGCGGCACGCCGACGAGGAGCGCGAGCGTGCGCCGGTCGCGCCGGAACTGCTCGACGATGCGTCGCGCGACCGCGGCGATCCGCCGTCCGCTCACGTCCGCCGCCCGACCCGGTTCACGTCGGCTCGTCCGAGAGCTTCAGGAAAGCCTCCTCGAGGTCTGCCGTGCCGGCGCGCCCGCGGATCTCGGCCGCACTGCCCTGGGCGATGACGCGGCCGGAGCGGATGAGGGCGAGGCGGTCGCAGCGCTCGGCCTCGTCCATGACGTGGCTCGAGACGAGCATCGCCGTGCCGGCCCGCGTCAGCGTCCGGAAGTAGGACCAGAACTCCCGTCGCTGCGCGGGATCGACGCCCACGGTCGGCTCGTCGAGGAGGAGGAGCGGCGGCCGTCCGAGGAGCGCGATCGCGAGCGATACCCGCTGGCGCATGCCGCCCGAGAGCGTCGCGACGATCGAGCGGCGGCGCGAGGTGATGTCGACGACGCCGAGCGCCTCCGAGATCGCTGCTTTCGGGTCGCGCAGGCCGCGCAGCGCGGCGAAGAACGAGAGGTTCTCCTCCACGGTGAGCTCCTGGTAGAGCGCCGCCGTCTGGGTCATGTAGCCGACCACGCCCGCGGCGACCGCGTCGCGTGTCTGGCGTCCGAGGACCTCGATCGTCCCGCCGTCGGGACGGACGAGACCCGCGACCGCGCGGATGAACGTCGTCTTTCCGGATCCGTTGGGGCCGAGGAGACCGACGATCTCGCCGGCTGCGACGGTGAGATCAAGACCGGCGAGCGCATCGATGTCGTGGAACCGCTTGCGGACGCCCTGCGCCGAGAGTGCCGCCGTGGTGGGCACGGCGCGAGCCTACGCGGATGGCACGCCGGTTGCTCACTGTCCGAGCGGGACCGCGGTGTCGGCGGGTCCCGAGGAGAACAGATGGAAGCCTTCGTCGTCGGCCTTTTGATGGGTGTCGCTCTCGGGGTGATCGTCGTCGGGTTCCTCGCCGTCGGCGCCTACGATCGCGGCTTCAACGAGGCCCTCCTGCGCCGGAAGGCGTGGCGCGCCGAGCTCGTGGCGCGGCAGGCAGCCGCACAGCGCGTCCTCACCGGCATGCGCAAGGCGAGCTAGAGCAGCTCTCAGGCGCGGCGCTCACCCAGGTCGTCACGGGCCGCCGATGAGGCGGCCCGTACGTTCTTCTCAGATACGTCGTCGCCATTGGACCTCGCGCACCGCGACGACATACTCCCTCCACTACCGAGAGGGAGGGGACCATGAGGGCAGTGACGCTCGTCGCTGTCTGCGCGTTGCTTCTCGCGTTCCCGTCGCTCGCGATCGCACGTTCGGATACCGCCGGACTCCACGGCGAACCGGTGTGCCCCGGTCCTGCTGCGGCAGGAACGGCGCGCTGCCATGCGCAGGTGCTCGCCGACGGCGTTCGGCCGTTCGCGCAGTCGAGCCCGTACGGCCTCTCGCCGGCGCAGATCAAGTCGGCCTACAACTTCCCGACGAGCCTCACTGCCGGAAGCGGATCGACGATCGCCATCGTGGACGCGTACAACGATCCGACCGCCGAGAACGACCTCGCGGTCTTCAGCACGCAGTACGGGCTGCCCGCGTGCACGACCGCGAACGGCTGCTTCAAGAAGGTCGACCAGAACGGTGGCGGGCGCTACCCGCGCACCGATTCCGGTTGGGCGCTCGAGATCTCGCTCGACGTCCAGTGGGCGCACGCGATCGCGCCCGGAGCGAACATCCTCCTCGTCGAGGCGAAGACGAACAGCTTCACGAATCTCCTCGCGGCCGAGGACTACGCGAAGGCGCACGCGCAGTACGTGTCGAATTCCTGGGGCGGGAGCGAGTTCTCCGGCGAGTCCTCGTACGACTCGCACTTCGCACAGAGCGGCGTGAGCTTCTTCGTCTCGTCAGGCGACGCCGGACTTCCCGCTGAGTACCCGTCGTCCTCGCCGAACGTCATCTCCGTCGGCGGCACGACGCTCACGTTCAACGCGGATGGCACGCTGGCGGCCGAGACCGGCTGGTCGAGCGGTGGTGGCGGATGCAGCGCGTACGAGTCCGCCACGAGCGCGCAGTCGTCGTTCAGCGGCTACGGCCAGGTGAACTGCGCCGGCAGGCGCGCGACGCCCGACGTGTCGCTCGACGCTGACCCGGCATCCGGTGTGTCCGTGTACGACAGCACCAAGTACCAGGGCCAGACCGGGTGGTGGCGCGTCGGTGGCACGAGCGCGTCATCGCCGATGTGGGCCGCCCGGTCGGCCGTCGCCAACACCGTCGTCAACTCCGCATACGTCTACGGCCGCAGCATCTCGTACCGCGACATCACCTCAGGGAACAACGGCGCCCCGTGCCTCGTGGGCTACGACCTCTGCACCGGCCGAGGCAGCTGGACCGGCACGACGCCCTGACCGTCGTTCGCATCACGATCTAACGAGAGGCCCGCTGTGTCCGCACGGCGGGCCTCGTTGCGCCCGACGACGCGACCGAGGCAACGTCGCCGGTGTCGTCGGGCATCAGAAGGCTGCATACGTGCGAACATGCGACCGTGAACGACCCGATACGGGCGGTGTGCATCGGCGGCGGGCTCGGCGCGCCGACGGTCATGCGCGGGCTTCGCGCGTTCACGGCCGACATCACCGGACTGATCGGTGTGACGGATTCGGGGCGATCGACGGGCAAGGTGCGCATCGCGCTCGACGTCCCGGCGCCCGGAGACGTTCGCAACGCGCTCACCGTGCTCGCCGAAGGCGACCCGGTGCTCACACGCCTCATGGGTCATCGCTTCGACACGGAGAAGAGCGAGGACCTCAACGGCATGGCGTTCGGCAACCTCTTCCTCGCGGCGCTCACGCAGCAGGAGGGCTCCTTCCTGCGCGCCGTCGAGGAGGCGTCGCGGCTCCTGAAGCTGCGCGGGCGCGTCCTGCCGGTGACCCTCTACAACACGCACCTCTGCGCGGAGCTCACCGACGGCTCCATCGTCGAGGAAGAGGTGCATGTCCGCGCTCTGGGGAAGGCGCCCATCGAGCGCATCTTCCTCAAGGACGACAACGTCTCCGCGACGCCGGGCACCTGCGACGCGATCGCGGCCGCCGACCTCATCACGATCGGACCCGGCAGCCTCTACACGACCGTGTGCGCGTGCCTCCTCGTGCCCGAGATCGCGCGTGCCATCGCCGACGCCGAGGGTCTCGTCGTCTACGTCGCGAATACGACGCGGCAGCCAGGCCAGACCGACGCGATGACGCTCGCCGATCACGTGCGTGTCGTGCAGGACTACCTCGGGGGCGCCGGGCTGGACGTCGCGCTCATCAACGACGACACGCCGCCCGAGCACCTGCGGCGGCACTATGCCGAACAGGGCCTCGAGTATCTCGAGCCGACGCAGCTCGAGCTCGAGCACGTGCGCGCGCTCGGCGTGCGTCCGGTCACCGCACCCGTCATCGACAAGTGGAGCGGCCCGCGTGATCTCTGGCTCAAGCAGGACACGCTCCGCCATGATCCCGAACGCGTCGCACGTGCGCTCATGTCGCTGCTCGACGAGCGCCAGCGGCCGGCGCTGCGGGCGCTGTGACGCGACACTTCATCTCCATCGCGGATCTCGACGCCGCGACGATGGACCACCTCCTTGCGCTCGCACAGCGTCTCAAGCGCGAACGCCGCGCGCGCGAGCCGATCCTCGCGGGGCGATCGCTCGCGCAGATCTTCGAGAAGCCGAGCCTTCGCACGCGACTCTCCTTCGACGTGGGCATGACCGAGCTCGGCGGACACTGCGTCTACCTCTCGCCGCAGGAGGTCGGGCTCGGCCGGCGGGAGAGCGTCGCCGATGTCGCGCGCGTCGTCAGTCGCATGGTGGACGCCGTCGTGCTGCGCACGAACGCGCACGACACGATCGAGGAGTTCGCGCGCTGCGCGAGCGTGCCCGTCATCAACGGGCTCTCCGACCTCTCGCACCCGTGTCAGGGTCTCGCCGACATCCTCACGATCATCGAGAAGAAGGGCCCCGACCTGCGCGATCGCACGATCGCGTACGTCGGCGACGGGAACAACGTGCTGCACTCGCTCATGCTCTGCGTCGTGCTTCGGTCGGCGCGCATGCGCATCGCGACCCCTGAGGGCTACGAGCCGCTGCCGCGATTCGTCGAGAGGGCACGCGAGATCGCGAAGACGACCGGCGCGACGCTCGAGCTCGTGCACGATCCGGTCGCCGCCGTCACCGAAGCCGACGTCGTGTACACGGACGTGTGGACGAGCATGGGGCAGGAGCAGGAGTACGAGCGTCGCCGGCGCGCGTTCCAGGGCTACCAGGTGAACGCGGAATTGCTGCGCCACGCGAAGCGCGACGCCGTCGTCATGCACGATCTTCCCGCGCACCGTGGCGAGGAGATCACCGACGACGTGATGGATGGTCCGCAGAGCGCCGTGTTCGATCAGGCCGAGAATCGGCTGCACGCGCAGAAGGCGATCCTGTGCTGGGCACTCGGAGGCGAGCGATGAACGATCCGAAGGAGCGCGTGATCCTCGCGGACTGCTGCGAGGACTGGATCATCGAGTGGGGCGGCTTCTACAAGCCGGCGCGCGCGTTCCGCTGTCCCGAGTGCGCGACGGAGTGGACGAAGGAAGGCACCGAGACGTACCGCCGGGGCGACGGCCGCGTCTTCCAGCGGCGCACACGCGTCGGTCCGCAGGCATCGTTCCCGTATCTCGCGTCGGCGGATGGCCACCAGCCGATCGTCGAGCGGTGTTGCGCGAAGATCCTGCTGTCGCACGGCGTCGCGATGCCCGATGGCGAGTTCGTCTGTCCCGTCTGCGGCACGCACTGGCAGCGCAGCTCCGAGCGGCTGCACGGACTGCGCGTCCCGATCTTCGCGAAGCCAGGCCTTGCCGAGCCGCTCACCATCCAGCCTGGTCGCACACGGCCATTTCTCGTGACCGTGTCGGAGTACTCGCCACCGCGCGAATGACCGCGCGACATGCATCGAATTCGCGGATGACGACCGGACATATCGCCGACACGAGCCACCCCACGAACGATCACCTACCAAAGGAGCGGGCGCGTCCGTTAAGAGCGAGCGCGAGAGCCACGGGCGTCGTGCCCCGGCCGGTGTGGGAGACGAACGTATGCGACGGGTCCGCCTGTCCATCGCGTCGATCGTGCTTGCCTTCGTGCTCGCCGTCGCGCTGAGCGCAACGAGCGGCACCGCGACCACATATGCGGCGGACACGCAGCTGTCCGTGCTGACCTCTGGCGTTCTCGTGAGTCACGACGGTGCGGCATTCGTCGCCGGGGTCGACGGTGAGTCGCTCCACGAAGGCGACACCATCAAGACCGGTCCCGGCGAAGCGGTCGTCACGTACTTCGAAGGATCGACCGTCACGATCGAGCCGAACTCGGAGCTCACGATCGCCGCGATGAGGATCTCGTCCGACGGTGGGACGATCGTGCTCATGACGCAGCTGTTCGGACGTACGTGGAACGTCGTCACGAAGCTGATCACCGGCGGATCGCGCTACGAGATCCTCACGCCGACGACGACCGCTTCGGTGCGCGGCACGAAGTTCGAGGTGGATGCCGACGCCAACGCGACGACGGTGAACACGACGGAGGGCACCGTGCTGCAGCGCGTTCCGGTGGCCGACGGTCGCGTCGTCGACGTGCCCGTGCGTGCGGGGATGACCCAGACGCAGCGGCGCGGCGCGCCTCCCACTCCGGCGACGGCGCGGCCCGCGACGAAGACCGTGTCGATCCGTCTTGGTGGCCCGAACGCGACGATCGTCGATGCGCAGGGACGCGCCGACGGTGTGCGCCGCGGTCGCGTCGTGGCGCTCACGCCGGGTGCGCAGGTGCACCGCGATAACGACTCGGTCGTCGTGACGCTCCCGGAGTCCGGATCGTGGTCGCTCGGTCGGGGAGCGGAGCGCGGCGCGGCCGCGGATAGACCGAGGGGCCACGACGACGGAAGGGCCCGCGGGCCGACGCGCGACTGAGGTCAGACGCCGCGACGCTGAAGCGATCACTGGAGGCGTGAGGGAGTCGGACCCTCGACGTCAGATCCACATTCTGAAGTGTTACCGCTACACCAACGCCTCCGCGGGTCGGATGCGAGGGCATCCGAATGAAAGTGTAGCGGAGCCGGACGTCTTGCCCGCCGAGCGCTGCAGACCGCTACTTGCCCGCCTTCTGCTTCGCGTCCTCGTACATGGGACGGACCATCGCGGCACGTCCGTCGTATTGCCCGACATCGAGGAACACCGTCCACGTGGCGACGGCGCCGTTGAAGTCGCCCGTCTGGTACTGGAGCAATCCCTTCAGGAAGAGCGCGTCCGGATCCTTCGGTCGGAGCTGGAGCACGCGGTCGAGCGCGAGATTCGCGCCATTCGTCTCGCCCGCGCGGAACAGCACGATCGCGAGCCCGTTGAGCGCCGAGACGTTCTGCCCATCGAGCTTGAGCACGGCCTGGTACGCCGTCGCGGCGCCGTTCAGGTCGCTCGATTCGAGGTATGCGTCGCCGAGCGCGAGCTGCGTCGGGATGTCCGTCGGGTCCGCGGCGGCCTGCCGCTGCAGATCGGCGAGCGTCGGGCCCTGGGGCACGGTGCCGGTGATGGGCTCGCCCGGCGCGCGGTCGCCCGCGACCTGGGGCAGCGACGCGACGACGAGCACCGCGGCGACGCCGGCGAAGAGCGCTGCGACGAGGAGCGTGCGCCACGGCGCGGCCGTCGCGCGCTCCTCGCCCGCGCGCGTGAACGCGCTCCGCTCGAGGAGCGCGCGCAGCCGCGCGTGATCTTCGGGAGCGATCGTCCCCGCGGCGCGTGCGAACTCGAGGTCGCGCAGGCTGCTCACCGCGCGCGCGACGTCGTCGCGCGTGTCGGGCACCTCCGCCGGCCAGTGCGCGGCACGGCGCACGAGGAACGGACGCACCGCGAGCGCGAGCGACACGAGGAAGAGCGAGGTGAAGAGGATGTAGCTCATCTCCCCTCCGTGATCGGGAGGTCGAGCGCCTCTTCGCGCGCGACGCGCTCGCGGAGCGCGGCGAGCTCGGCGGGCGGCGGCTCGGGCAGCGTCTGCGGCGAGGACCGCATGCGCCGGAGCGCGACGGCCACCCCCGCGATGAGCGCGGCGAACGGGACGAGCCACACGAGACCGCCCCACGACACGAGCGGCGGCGTGAGCACGACCCAGTCGCCGTACGACGCCCGGAATTCGTCGACGATCTGCTGATCCGTCTTTCCCTCGGCGACCCGCTGGACGACGAGGTCGCGCATCTGCCGCGCGCTCTCCGCCGGCGAATCCTTCACCGAGAGACCCTGACAGACGACGCAGCGGAGCTCCGAGGTGATCCGATCGACGCGCTCGGCCGATGTCTCGGGCTGCGGTCGTGCGCTCCACCCGACGGCGAGCGCGACGGCGACGATCGCCATCGCGATGAGCACGCGCGGATGCCGCTTCATCGCGTTCATCGCTTCGCCTTCGCGCGGAGGTCATCGATGCCCGTCGCGAGCGTCTGCTCGTCGATGGGACCGATGTGTCGTCCGGCGATGACGCCGTCCGGTCCGATGAAGTACGTCTCGGGGATCCCGAACACGCCGAACTGGAACGCGACGCGTCCCTGGTCGTCGTTCACCGTCGACCACGTGACGCCGTTGTCGCGCACGTACGCGAGGCCGCTCTCGAGCGAGTCCTGGTAGAGCACGCCGACGAAGACGACGTCCGGGCTCGAGCGATAGCGCTCGTACATCCGCACGAGCGCGGGGTTCTCCTGTTTGCACGGGATGCACCAGGACGCGAAGAAGTTGATGACGACGACCTTGCCGTCGCCCGGCGTCACCGTGAGCGGCCCGCTCCCGTCGAGCTTCTGCAGCGTGAACGCGGCCGCGGGCTTGCCGACCGTCCCCGTCTTGATGTCCTGCGGGTCGTGACGGAACGCGAGCCCGAGCACCACGACGAGCGCGGCGATGCCGGCGACCACCACCAGACGCAGCCAGCGCGGCACCTACTCGCCTCCAGCGGCGGTGCCGGGCGCGGTGACCGCGGCGGGTGCGGCGACCAGGCGACGGCGCGGCGGCGGCAGCGCGGCGATGACCGCGCCGAGCCCGACGATGAGCCCGCCGACCCAGAGCCACGACACGAGCGGGATGACGAGCACGCGGATCGTGGCCCACGCCTTCGCGCGCGAGTCGTACGCCGCGAGGATCGTGTAGATGTCATTGCGCGATCCGGCGGCGATCCCCGGTGACCCGACCGCCTGCGTCGCGTTCGGATAGAACGCCAGCGCGGGATGGAGATGCTCGTTCGCGCCGCTCCCCGTGATCGTGAGATCCGCGACGAGCAGGTCGCGCTGCGGCTCGGAGGCGTTGCGCAGCGCGTCGAGCGTGACGACGTACGGTCCCGCCGCGACGGTCTGCCCGGGCGAGAGCGTCTTCTCGACCTGGATCTCCCCGGCCTGGCTCGTCGCGACGGCGACGGCGACGACGACGATCCCGAGGTGCACGACGTAGCCCCCGTAGCGCCGTCCATTACGACGCAGGAGGTTCGCGAGCGCGGTGCCGGCGTTCTCGCCGTGGAGGACGTGGCGCGCGCGCACGCCACGCGCGAACTCCTGGACGACCGTCGCGGCGACGAACGCGCCGAGCGCGTACGTGAGGACGGCGAACGCGCTCGCGAGACCGGTGAGGAGCGCGATCGCCGCGCCCGCGGCCGCCGCGACGACGGGCCACGTGAACTGCCGCTCGAGCGTCGCGCGCGACGCTCCGTGCCACGGGAGCTGCGGGCCGATCCCCATGAGGAAGAGGAGCGCGAGCGCGAGCGGGACCTCGACCGTGTCGAAGTACGGTCGTCCGATCGAGAGCTGCGCGCCCGAGATCGCCTCCGCGATGAGCGGGTAGAGCGTTCCGAGGAGCACGGTGAGCGTCGCCGCCACGAACACGACGTTCTGGAAGAGGAACACCGCTTCGCGCGAGAGCGGCGCGCCGATCTCGCCGGCGTCGACGAGGCGCGGCATACGCCACAGGAGGAGCCCGAGCGAGAGCACGATGATGGCGACGAGGTACCCGAGCAGGAGCGGACCGATCGCGGACTGCGTGAACGCGTGCACGGAGTTCACGACGCCGCTCCGCGTGAGGAACGTGCCGAGGATCGTGAGCGCGAACGTCGCGACGACGAGCGAGAGGTTCCACGTCCGCAGAAGACGGCGCTTCTCTTCCACCATCACCGAGTGGAGGTACGCGGTCGCCGTGAGCCACGGCATGATCGCCGCGTTCTCGACCGGATCCCACGCCCAGTAGCCACCCCACCCGAGCACGGCGTACGACCACCACGATCCCGCGACGATGCCCACGCCGAGGAGCGCCCACGAGATGAGCGCGGAGCGGCGTGTCGCGACGAGCCATCGATCGCCGCTCTCGCCGAGGATGAGCGACGCGATCGCGTAGGCGAACGGGATCGACGTGAGGACGTACCCGAGGTACAGGAGCGGCGGGTGCAGCGCCATGAGCGGGTGGTTCTGGAGGAGCGGGTTCGGCCCGAGCCCATCGGCTGGCGGGTCGGTGCGGATGAACGGGTCAGCCGCGGGTGTCGTGACGAGGATGAGGAAGAAGCCGAGCATCCCGAGCAGCACCGCGAGCGCGGTCGTGCCGAGCCGGGGGAGATCACGCGTGCCGCGCCACGCGACGTACGTCGTCGCACCGGCGAGGATGAGCGTCCACAGGAGGATCGATCCCTCGAGCGCTGCCCACAGGCTGATGACCGTGAAGAACATCGGCGTCTCGCGCGCGTTGTTGCGCGCGACGTATGCGATCGTGAAGTCGTGCGTGACGAGCGCGCCCTCCATCGCGAACACGGCGAGGGAGACGAGGACGAACGTGAGGAGCGCGGCCCAGCGTGCGGAGGAGAGCGCGCGCCCATCTCGTTTCGCCGCCGCGTACGCGGCTGCGGCGCAGCCCCAGATCGCGAGGGGCAGGGCGGCGCGAAGCGCCGAGCTCCCGAGGTCCGCCCAGGTCATGGCGCCGTCCGGTGTGCCGGCGTGCTCCCCGGCGACGGCGGCGCGTACTGCTCGTCGTGCTTCGCGATGACGCTCGTCGCGCGGAACGTCCCGTCCTGCGCGAACGACCCCTCGACGACCGCGCCCGCGTCCTCACGCAGGAGGGCCGGCGGCGCGCCGTTGCCGACGACGGCCACGTTCGTCGTCCCGTCGCCGAGCGCGAACGTGAGCAGACGCGACTGTTCGTCGTAATGGAGCGTGCCGGCGAGGACGAGACCGCCGAGACGCACCGGCGTGCCAGGACCGAGGTGACGCTGCGCCGCCTCGGTCGGGGTCAGGTAGTAGACGGTCGACGGCGCGAGGTTCTGCACCGCGAAGAACCCGATGGCGACGGCGGCGAGCAGGACGACGATGAGGAGAAGACGCCGCGGCGCGAGGAGCGTCGGTGCGGTCGCGGCCTCAGCCCTGGCCACGGCGCCGAGCCAGGCTGATCGCGTACGCGGCGATGCCGCCCCACACGACGATGTACGCCGCGACGATGAACGGAAGGTTCGTCATCGACGCGCCTCGAGGACGCGCTGCTGACGCGCGCGCTCGATGTGCATCCGCTCGGCGAGGAGCGCGAAGTACACGAGCGTGAACGCGAGCACGGAGAATCCGAGCGTCATCCCCATCGAGGCGTCGAGCGCGGGATCGCCGCCGATGCGCATGACCGTCGGGAGCTGATGCAGCGAGTTCATCCACAGCACCGAGAGGTGGACGATCGGGATGTCGACGACCGCGATGATCCCGAGCACCGCCGCGCGCGTCGCCCGGCGCTCGAAGTCGGTCGAGAGAGACCGGAGGATGAGGTAGCCGAGGTACATGAAGAACATGATCGACGTCGTCACGAGGCGCGGGTCCCATGTCCACCACACGCCCCACGTCGGCTTCGCCCAGATCGATCCCGCGACGATGCAGAGTCCCGTGAAGAGGACACCGATCTCCGCGGATGCGACGGCGAGCGCATCGAACCACGGTCGTCGGGTCCACAGCCAACCGATGCTCGCGAGGAACACGACGACGAACGCGAGATAGGCGAGCCACGCCGCCGGCACGTGCACGAACATCACGCGGTAGACGTCGCCCTGCACCGCGTCCGTCGGCGCCCAGAAGAGCGCCATCCACGTGACGAGGATCGACGCGGCCGTCGCCGCGATGCCGAGCCACGGGCGGAGCCGGATCGCCGGAAATGGGGAAGCGGTCGTCTCGATCACTTTGCGGTCATTCAATGGCGGCAGGGACGATGGTAAGGCCGAGCACTCCGTACACAAGCGCGAAGGCGACGAGCAAGCCGCCCCATCCGACCGCGGCCGCGGCGTCGCCGGTGAGCGCGGCGGACGTCCCCTGCGCTCCGGCGATGAGCTGCGGCACGAGGAGCGGGAAGGTGAGGATCGGCACGATCGCGACGCGCGCGCGGACGCGGAGCGCGAGAAGGCTCACAAGCACGACGACGGGAGGCAGCGCCACGACGCCGAGGACCGCGAGCGCTGCAAGGTGCACCGGGAGCGCGACGTCGAGGTCGAGCAGGAAGATCGAGAGCACGCCGGCGACGGCGGCCACGATCGCGAGGATCGCGCCGAGCGCGATGGCCTTTCCGGCGTAGAGCGCGTCGCGTCCACCGTCGAGCGCGATCACCGCGTCGATCGCGTCGTCCTCGAGGTCGCGGTCGAACGAGCGCGCTGCGACGAGGATCGCCGCGAAGACGATCGCGATCCAGAACACGCCGCTCGCGACGTCGGGCTCGTGCGCGCGACCCGGACCGAACGCGATGCTCTCGAGGAGCACGAGCATCCCCGTGAATGTGATCGCGGCGGCGAGCCCGTCGGGATGACGCCGCTCGGCGAACAGCTCGCGCATCGCGACGAGGAGCGCACGGTCGACCGTCATGCGGCCCTCACTTCGCCCGCTTCCATGACGAGGCACTGCGCCGCCTCGCGGTCGAGCTCTTCGTGAAGGTGCGTGACGAGGACGACGGCCTGTTCGCGCGACACTGCCGCCGCGATCGCGCTCCGCACGCGCAGGACGCCCTCGCCGTCGAGATCGGCGAAGGGCTCGTCGAGGAGCACGATCGGCTCGCGCTCGATATCGAGCCGCGCGAGCGCCGCCCGTCGACGCTGGCCGGCGGACAGGCGATCCACCGGTCGGTCCATCACCTCGCCGACGCCCCACCACCGCAGCGCGGCGGCGACGTCCGCGTCCCGCTTCCCCCGGAACGCCGCGAAGAACGCCAGATTCTCGCGGGGGGACAGACCGCGCATGAGCATGGGACGATGTCCGACGTACAGCGGCGCTGCCGAGACGTGGCGGGTCCCGCGTGCGAGCGGCACAAGGCCCGCGACGGCCCGGAGGAGACTGGTCTTTCCGGCGCCGTTGGGACCGCGAAGCAGCGTGAGGCCGGGCCCGATCTCGAGCGAGACCTCGCGGAGGACCGGACGATCGTCCAGGACGACCGTGGCATCGTGGAGCGATGCGGAAGGGGACACTCATGGCAATTCTCGCCGCGGCAGCGGTGGCCGCGTCGTGCGCGCCAGAGCCGCCCGCCGCCGACCCCATGGCGCGCGGCCGCCAGGTCTATGCCGAGCAGAGCTGCGCCACCTGCCACGAGCCTGGGCTCCTGAACCTCTGGAGGCCCGTCGGTCCGCCGCTGGACCACATCGGGACGGTCGCCGAGGGCCGCCGGCCGGGGGTACCTGCGGGGGAGTACATCCGGCAGTCGATCGTCGATCCGGGCGCCTTCGTGGTCCCCGGATACCCCGATTCCATGCCCAGGGGCCTGGCAAGCCGCGTTTCTCCCGCGGATCTGGACGCGCTGGTCGCGTACCTCGCGTCGTTACGGTGAGGGATGGCTCCTAACAGGCAGGAAAGCGCGGCCGTTACGCCCGTAGAGCAGGACGAGGACGCCGTATTGGCGGTCCGGGCGTCCGGGGGCGACGTCGGTGCCTTCGGCCGGCTCTACGACCGGCACGTCGAAGCGATCTACCGGTACGTGTACTACCGGGTCCGCGACGACGCAGAAGCGGAGGACCTGACGAGCGACGTGTTCATGCGAGCGTTGAAGGCGATCCCGCGATACGAGCCGCGCCAGGCATTCCTGGCCTGGCTCTATCGGATCGCGCGCAACGCGGTCATCGATCGGGTCCGCCGCGGCGGCCGCCAGGTGTCGTTCGAGGACGCCCTCGAGCACCCGGGCGTGGACCAGATCGTCGAGCCCGACAACGAGCTCCTCTCGCGCTCGGACAGCGACACCCTCCGCAAGGCGCTCGGCCAGCTCACGCCGCTCCAGCAGGAGGTCATCGTCCTGCGCTACCTCGAGGGCTACTCGACGCAGGAGATCGCGCGCATCGTCGGCAAGCGCGAGGGCACGATCCGCGGCATCCAGTTCCGTGCGATCGGCGCGCTGCGCCAGCTCATCCCGTCGCGGGAGGCGCTCTGATGCCGCAGCTGCCGGAGCCGCGCATGCGCGACGAGTTCAGGCGCGAGCTGCGCGCGCGGCTCATGACCGAGGCGCAGACGGTGCTCGTGCGCCGCGACAACGCGTGGACGTTCGGTCGCCTCCTGCGGCCCGCGCTCGCGTTCGCGGTCGTCGCGCTGCTCATCGCGGGCGGTGCGGGTACGGCCGCCGCGTCGAGCGTCGCGGGCGATCCCGCGTTCGCGATCAAGCAGGTCGTCGAGGATCTCCAGGTGAACCTGACCTTCGACGACGTCGCGCGCGTGCAGCTGCTCGCGCAGATCGCCGATCACCGGCTCACGGAGCTCGAGCAGGTCGCGGACGACGCGCACAAGGCGCCGGCGGCGTCGCAGGCGTACGCGGATGCGGTCGCGCGATTCCGTGCCGCGGTCGACGCGCTCCAGCAGGCGTCTCCGGCCGACAAGGCGGACAAGGCGCAGGACGTCGCGGACACGGCCCGTCAGAAGCACCTGCCGATCCTCGACGAGCTCCAGGATCGCGTCCCCGACGCCGCGAAGCCGGCGATCGAGCGCGCGGTCGAGGAGCAGGAGAACGACACCTCCGAAGAGGCGAAGGACCCGACGCGCACGCCGCGTCCGGAGCGGACGCGCGAGCCCGAGGGGACCGCGCGGGCGACCGCGAAGCCTACCGACCGGAGCGATGACGGCCGCACCGCGACGCCGCGCGCGAGCGCGACGCCGCGATCGACCTCGTCATCCGACGATCACGACTAGTCCCGTCTCGTAGCTCTCGTTCGCGCTACGACGCTCTGCGGCGCTGGCTCTCCGCCCTGAATTCGATCGCGGGCACCGGCCCGTGCGCGGGACCCGGTAGCGGGATCACGTGCGGGTTCGGCTCGTCCTCGACGCTCGAGAGGCTCCAGCGTATGAAGCGGATCGTGGCTCCGATCGAGTGCGCGAGAAAGTGCCTGATCTCGTCCATACGCACGCTCGCCCGAGCATCGGCCATGCCAGCCTCGTCTGGCACGGCGCGTGCGTACGAGGCCGTCATGTGCAAGTGCCGTGTGTGCGTCAGCCAGCGCCTCTTCCTTCGCATCCTTGCTCTCGTCGTCTCGTGAGATACGTCCTCATCGCCGAGGACGATCCCGCCATCGCGCGACTCCTCGGTGAGGGCATCGGGGAGATCGACGACGTGGAGACCGACGTGATCATGAACGGAGCGCTCGTTCCCGACGCGCTCGCCGCGCGGCGGCCGGACCTCCTCGTGCTGGACGTCTCGCTGCCCGGACTCTCGGGCCTCGACATCTTCGACCTCGTGCGGAACGATCCGCAGTGGGAGGGCGTGCCCGTCCTCTTCCTCACGGCGTCGCCCGAGAAGGCGCGCGGCGCCTTCGCGCCCACGGGCGTGCGCCGCGTGATGGCGAAGCCCTTCGAGATCGATGCGCTCGTCGCGGCCGTCCGCCTGATGCTGGGCGAGCCGCGAAAGACCGAGGTCGCCGCCTAGAATCGCGAGCGGATGCCGCCACGCGCGCGACCGGGGACGGCCCGCAAGAAGCCGACGACGACCACGCGAGCGTTCCTCTTCTCGGATCTGCGCGACTACACCAGCTACGTCGAGGCGAAGGGGGATGCGGCCGCCGCGCGCCTCCTCCGCGAGTACCGCACGCTCGTGCGGCGCGAGGTCGCGCGCCACGAGGGCGCCGAGGTGAAGACCGAGGGCGACTCCTTCTATGTCGTCTTCGACAGCCCCTCCGGAGCGCTGGAATGCGCCGTCGCGATCCTGCGCGCCGCCGCCGTGCAGGAGGAGAAGGACCCCACGGCGCCGCTGCGGATCGGGATCGGGCTGCATGCCGGCGAGACGGTCGCGTACGACGACCAGTTCGTCGGGTCGGCGGTGAACATCGCGAGCCGTCTGGCGGGCACGGCCGGCGCGATGGATCTCCTCATCAGCGACACGCTTCGCGGCCTCGTGCGCACGAGCCAGGACCTTGCGATGACCGACCGCGGTCCGCTCGCGCTGAAGGGTGTCGCCGAGCCGATCCGCGCGTGGCGCGTCGAGTGGCGCGAGCGGACGCGCGAGACCGTCATCCCGCGCTCGCCCGCGCCGGCAGCCATCGCGTCCGCGCCCGCAAGCGCTCCCGCCGCGGGGCAGCTCCTCTGCCCGGTCGTCGTCGGCCGCGCGGCCGAGACGGCGCGGTTCGACGCGGCGCTCGCGGCCGCGATCGGCGGAGCGGGGCAGACCGTCGTGCTCGGCGGCGAGGCGGGCGTGGGCAAGACGAAGTTCGTGCGCGAGGCGCAGGAGCACGCGAGCGCGCGTGGCGCGCGCGTCCTCGTCGGCCTCACGCATCAGAGCGACGGCACGCTCCCGTACGGGCCGTTCGTCTCGGCGATCCGCTCCGGCTTCCACGGCCTCGACCGGGATGAGCTCGGCCGCGTCCTGCAGCGGAGCGCACCTGATCTCGCGGAGCTGTTCCCCGAGCTCGGGAAGATGGAGAGCGCGGCCGCGCCGAGCGGCGTGGAGCGCCATCGCCTCTCCGTCGCGTTCCAGCACCTCTTCCGCGCGTTCGCGCGCGAGACGCCGGTACTGGTCGTCCTCGAGGACCTTCACTGGGCCGACGAGACGAGCCTCGAGCTCCTGCAGCACCTCGCCCGCGAGCTGCGCGACGCGCGCGTGATCCTCCTCGCGACGTATCGCAGCGACGAGATGCATCGCCGCCATCCCTTCCTGCGGACGCTTGCCGAGCTGCAGCGCGAGCGTCTCGTGACGGAGATCCAGCTCAAGCGGCTCACGCCCGACGAGACGAAGGAGCTCATCCGCGCGACGATGGCGACGCGCGACCCGAACGTTCGCGTGAGCGATGAGTTCCGCGACGCCCTCTACGCGCGCAGCGACGGCAATCCGTTCTTCACGGAGGAGCTGCTGAAGGCGCTCGTCGACTCCGGAGGCGTGTTCATGCAGGACGGCGGCTGGGCGCGCAAGCCCATCGACGAGCTCGAGATCCCCGGGTCCATCCGTGAAGCCGTCCGAGCACGTATCGAGGAGCTCACCGAGGACGCGAGGCGCACGCTGTCGGTCGCGTCGGTGATCGGCCTGCGCTTCGGCTTCGACACGCTGCGCACCGCGGCCGACGCCGACGAGGCGACCCTCGAACGTCATCTCCGCGAGTTCATCGAGGCGCAGCTCGTGACGGAGATCGACGAGGCGGAGGAGGAGTATTCCTTCCGCCATGCGCTCACGCGCGAGGTCGTGTACGACGACCTGCTCGTGCGCGAGCGCAAGCGCCTACACCGCGCGGTCGCCGATGCGATCGCGGCGCAGCCGACCGTGGAGCCCGCGCTCGTCGCGCTGCATTTCCTGGCGGCGGGCGACAATGGCAGGGCTGTTCCGAAGCTGCGCGAGGCCGCGGACCGCGCGATGCGTGCGTCCGCCCCGCGCGAGGCCGCCGCGCACTACGAGCGCGTCCTCGACATCGGTGTGCCCGACGACGAGCTCGCGGAGCTCCTCGAGCAGCTTGCGGAGGCGTACCACGGCTTCGACGAGATCCTTTCACTCAAGACCGCGAACGAGGCGGCGGCGGCCTATCGCGAGCGAGGTGATCGGCGCGGCACCTCGCGGATGCTCCGGCTCGCGAGCCGGAACTACTGGCTCAAGGGCGATGGCGAGCCCGCGCAGCGCCTTGCGCAGGAGGCGATCGACCAGGTCGCCGACGATGAGTCGATCGAGCTCGCCCGCGCGCTCGCGCACATGGCCGGGCTCAAGATGACGGCCGGCGCGGACGAACCGGCCATCGCCTTTGCCGATCGTGCCATCGCGCTCGCCGAACGTTTCGACGACACCTTCGCGCTCTCGAACGCGCTCATCTCGAAGGGGAGCGTGCTCGCGCGCACCGATGCCGTGGTCGGCTTCGAGATCATCGACCGCGGACGGCAGATCGCGATGAAGAGCGGACTCCCGATCACCGCGTCGCGCGGGTGGAACAACATGTCGCTCTGGTTCCGCTTCATCGGACGGTCGACCGAGGAACAGCTCGCGTTCGTCCGCGAAGGGATCGCCTGGTCGCAGGCGCACGGCGTCGAGGCGGGGAGCCTCAGCTTCATCCGGAACATGCACGCCGCGCTGCTGGCCGAGACGGGCCGGTTCGACGAGGCGATCGCCGAGTACGACTGGATCATCGTCAACGCACGCAACGCGTTGGGCACCGCACCGAAGGCGTGGCTCGTCCTCGCGCGGCAGGGGGTGGCCGCCGTCCGCGACGACGTGCCCGACATCCTCCGTCTTGGTGAACGCGCTGGTGAGCCGCAGGCGTGGGTCCCGACCTTCCTGATCTGTGCGTTCATCCTGTACGCCGCCGGACGCACGAGCGATGCGGACCAGATCGTCTCGCGCCTCGCTGATCGCCTCCGCGACGACGAAGGCAGCCGCCCCAACGCGTCCGGGCCGTGGCACGCCCTGACGCTCAGCGTCGCGATCCTCGCGGGGCGCGACGACCTCGTCGATGTCGTCGCTGCATACCGGGAAGCGCCCACCGCGGGGGCCGCCGAGGCGCGTGCTCGGGCCGTCGCCTTCGCGCGCGCGTTCCGGCGCGGCGATCTCGCCGCGGCGGGGGATGAGATGCGCGTCTACCAACAGAGTGCGAAGACGGTCGGCATCGCCTTCCCGGGCGATGTCACGCTCATCGTCGCGTCATCGCTCGTCGCGGGCCAGCGTCTCGCGCCCGTAGGGAGCTGGCGTGGCCCACTCGTCTCGGCGCGCGGCTTCGCGGAACGTGCGGGAGCGAAGTGGTGGCTCGAGGTGGTCCCCGAGCCGAGCTAGCCGGCGGTCTCCGTCGCTTCGGTGCGCGCGAGCTGCGGCCAGCGCGAGCGCACGCGACGCGCGATCCCTTCCGCGTCGAGGCCGTAGTGGTGTCGCCACAGCGACTGCGCGCCGTGATCCACGTGCTCGTCGGGGACGCCGATCATCTCGAGCTCGACGCGCGCGCCGCGCTCGTTCATGAGCTCTCCGACGGCGGATCCGAAGCCGCCGGCGATGACGCCCTCCTCGACCGTCACGAAGCGCGGTGTGCGCGCCGCCAGCGCGAGGAAGCGCTCCGCGTCGAGCGGTTTCGCGTACCGCGCGTCGACGACCGTCGCTTCGATGCCCGCCTTCGCGAGGAGTTCCGCCGCCCCGAGCGCCGCGTTCACGGGGTGCCCGTACCCGAGCATGACGACGTCCCGGCCGTCGCGCAGCGTCTCCGACACGCCGAGCGGGATCTCCTCGAGCCGCTCGTCGAGCGCCGCGCCGAAGCCGGCGCCGCGCGGGAACCGCACGCCGACGGCGCCACGTCCTTCGCGCGCGTGCCGGTACGCGGTCCACAGCATGTGCCGGAGCATCCGCTCGTCGCGCGGAGCCATGAGCGTCATGCCGGGCATCGAGCGTAGGTAGGCGATGTCGTACAGGCCCTGATGCGTGCGGCCGTCGTCGCCGACGATGCCGGCACGGTCCATCGCGAGGACGATCGAGAGGTCCTGCACCGCGATGTCGTGCAGCACCTCGTCGTACGCGCGCTGGAGGAACGTCGAGTAGATCGCGACGATCGGCACGACGCCTTGCGTCGCGAGGCCGCCCGCCATCGTCACGGCGTGCTGCTCGCAGATGCCGACGTCGATGAGACGCGTCGGGAACTCCTTGAAGAGCGGATGGAGGCCGGTGCCGCCGGGCATCGCGGCGGTGATCGCGACCGTGTTCGGGTCGTGGGACAGGATCTCGCGCACGGTATCCGCGAACACGTTCGTGTACTGCGGCGCGCTCGGCTTCGCCGCGCCGGTCGCAGAAACGCCGTGCCACTTCACGTTGTCGTCCTCGGCCGGCCCGTAGCCGTGTCCCTTCTGCGTGTGGACGTGCACCAGGATCGGCCCATCACGGAAGTCGCGCGCCTTCTCGAGGACGTTCTGCACCGCGAAGAGGTCGTGACCGTCGACCGGTCCGAAGTACGTGAACCCGAACTGCTCGAAGAGCAGGTTCGGGATGAGCAGCGCCTTCATGCTCGTGAAGATGCGGCGCCGCGCCTCCTCGGCGAGGTCCGCGCCGGGCAGATGGTCGAGGACCTGCCGCACCGCGTGCTTCGCGCCGCGGTATGGCTGCGCCGTACGCACCGCCTCGAGCATCCGCGACACCGCGCCGACGTTCGGCGCGATGCTCATGCCGTTGTCGTTCAGGACGACGATGACGCGGCGGCGGTCGTGACCGACGTTGTTCAGTCCTTCGAACGCGAGCCCCGCCGTGAGCGCGCCGTCGCCGATGATCGCGATGACGTTGTAGCTCTCGCCCTTCAGGTCTCGCGCGATCGCCATCCCGTGCGCGGCGGAGATCGACGTGCCCGCGTGCCCCGCGCCGAACTGGTCGTGCGCGGACTCGGAGCGCACGAGGAATCCGGACATGCCGCCGAACTGACGGAGCGTGTCGAAGCGCTCGCGGCGTCCGGTGAGCATCTTGTGGATGTATGCCTGGTGACCGGTGTCCCAGACGAGCTTGTCGTTCGGCGAATCGAAGACCCGATGGAGCGCCACGGTGAGCTCGACCGTGCCGAGGCTCGACGAGATGTGTCCGCCGGTCTTCTGGACGGCCTCGACCGTGAATTCGCGGATCTCGCTGCAGAGCTGGAGCAGCTCGTCGCGGCTGAGCTCGCGCAGATCGCGCGGCTCGCGGACGCGCTCGAGGACGCTCATGTAGTCCTCATACTACGGGCCCGTGCTCGATCTTTCGGCCCGTTCGGCGGTCGTCACCGGCGCCACCGGGAACCTCGGTGTAACGGTCGTGCGCATGCTCCTCGAGCATGGCGCGCACGTCGCCATACCGGTCCGCGATGTCGCGAAGGGCGACGCGCTGCGGGCATCTCTCGGCGAGCGTGCC
>DATDNP010000211.1:0-4998 GCA_036518215.1 Candidatus Limnocylindria bacterium | reverse complement strand
TCGATCGCGCCGACGAGCGCGTTCGCCGCGATGCCGATGGCCGCGAGCAGCAGGACCGCCGCGAAGAGCGTCGCGAGATCGAGATTGGCGTTCGCCACCAGGATGACCCTCCCGAGGCCGTGGTCGGCGCCCGTCCATTCCCCGATCACCGCGCCGATGAGCGCGAGGTTCAGGCTGATGCGCGCCCCGGAGAAAAGATAGGGGAGTGCCGTGGGTACGCGCAGCAGCCGGAAGATCTCCGTGCGCGTCGCACCGAGCGTCTCGAGGAACGCGACCTCCTGTGGGTCGGCCGACCGGAGGCCGACGAAGGCATTCACCACCATCGGGAAGAACGTGATGAGCGCGGCGATCGCGACCTTCGGCGCACTCCCGAAACCGAACCAGAGCGTGAAGAGCGGCGCGACGGCGACGATCGGCGTGAGCTTCACGAGGATCGCGAGCGGAAAGAGGGTCCGCTCGAGCAGCCGCGAGCGCACCATCGCGGCCGCGATCGCGAAGGCGACGGTCGTGCCGACCGCGAAGCCTGCGGTCGCCTCGACGATCGTGACGAGCGCCTCGCGTCCGAGGAGCTGCCAGTCGCTCGCGAAACGGAGCGCGACCGCCGTCGGCGCCGGCATGAGGTAGCCGGGCACCGCGAAGACGCGGACCCAGGTCTCGAGCGCGACCGCGATGACGAGGATCGCGAGGACCGCGACGGCCACGTCCGTGATCGCGCGGCGCGCACCGGTCACGAGAGCATCCCGCGGATCGCGTCGACGGTGTCGAGGAAGCGCGTCTCGCGGCGCATCTCCGGCGTTCGCGGACGTGGCAGCGGCACGCTCACCATCGCAGCCATCCGCGCCGGCCGTCCGCTCAGCACGCCGACGCGGTCCGCGAGCCAGACCGCCTCCGCGATGTCGTGTGTCACGTACACGACGGAGCGGGTCTCGCCCCAGAAACGCGTGAGCTCGAGGCGAAGATCCTCGCGCGTGAGCTCGTCCAGCGCGGAGAGCGGCTCGTCCATGAGGAGGATCGCGGGATCCGCGACGAGCGAACGCGCGAGCGCGACGCGCTGACGCATGCCGCCGGAGAGCTGGTGCGGATATGCACGCGCCTCGTTCGCGAGCCCGGTGCGCGCGACCCACTCTTCGGGGCGCGGTCCGCCGTCCGCGTCGACGGGGTTCACCTCGAGCGGCAGCCGGACGTTCTCCAGCACGGTCCGCCACGGATGGAGCTGCGCGTTCTGACCGACGAACCCGATCCGCTTGTGACGCCGCGCCTCTGACGGCGTGGCGCCGAGCAGCCTCACGTCGCCGGTCGCGGGCGCGAGCGTTCCGGCGATGAGGCGCAGGAGCGTCGTCTTGCCGCTGCCGCTCCGGCCGACGATCGCGACCACCTCGCCCGATGCGACGGCGAGGTCGATGCCGTCGAGCACGCGCACGCCGCCATACCCGGCGCTCGCGCGATGGATCTCGATCGCGGCGGTCACGCTCGGATGCTAGGTGCCGCGGGCAGCCTTCCGCCCGCGACTACCATCACGTTCGGAGCAGAGGGTGTCGAACGGCATCGTCGAGCTGGACGGTCATCGGGAGCCGCAGCGTCGCCGCTCGGATCGCTTCGTCGTCGGCACGCTCCTGTCCGCCTCGCTCGCCTTCGGGATCGTCGTCGCGCTCGCTCGTTCGACGAGCCCGAGCGCCGTCGGCGTGCCGCCGGTGCCGACGCCAGCGCCGACGCTCATGCCGCAGGTGACAGCCGCGCCGACCTTCCGACTGCAGCCGCCGATCTTCCGACCCGGGACGCCGTTCCCGCGTACGTCCTTCGTCCCGCTGCCCGCACCCGACGTGTGGCGTTCAGGAACGTTCCCGTGATGACGCGACGGTTCGAAGCGCTCCTGACGATCGCGGCGAGCGCGATCGTCATCGCGTTCTTCGCGAGCGTGCCGCATTGGCCGTCCGAGTGGACGACCCGCGACGGCCCGTCGATCTTCGGCGTGAGCGCGCCGCTCCTGCGTGGCCCTTCGGTGCTCTCGAACCTGAAGCCGGTCCCCACGCTCAACCTCACCTTCCCCGACGACGTCGCGACCGTCGTACGCCGGAGCGGCATCAACGGCGAGACCGGACTCATCCCGACCGCCGCCGCGATCACGACGTTCCGTCTCGACGCGACGGGAGACATCGTCGCGGTCTCGTCGATCCCGGGTGCCGACCCGATCGCGCCGGCCGCGCAGGATGCCGGTCTTCGGGTCCATGGCCACTACGCGCTCGCGATCGTCGACCGCGGCGTGACGCACGTGCGGTGGACCGAGAACGGCGTCACGTACGACGTCGGCTCGCGCACGCTCGCGGATGTCGCGCGATTGACAGAGGTCGCGAACACGCTCCGCTAGTACCCTCTTCGCATGGGGAGCGGGTCGCTCGAGGCGTTCCATCCGGCCGTCCGCGAGTGGTTCCGCACGTCGTTCCCCGAGCCGACACCCGCGCAGGCGCAGGCATGGCCGGTCATCAAGGGTGGCGAGAACACCCTGCTCATGGCGCCGACCGGGTCGGGCAAGACGCTCGCGGCGTTCCTCTCCGCCATCGACGATCTCATCCAGACGCCGGCGCGCGGGTGCCGCGTCGTCTACGTGTCGCCGCTCAAGGCGCTCGCCGTGGACGTCGAGCGCAACCTGCGCTCGCCGATCGCCGGCATCGCGCGCGCCGCCGAGCGGATCGGCGCGAGCGTGCGCGAGCCCACGGTCGCGATCCGCACCGGCGACACGCCGGCGAAGGAGCGCGTCCGCTTCACGAAGACGCCCGCGGACATCTTCATCACGACGCCCGAGTCGCTCTACCTCGTCCTGTCGAGCTCAGCGGGTGACGCGCTGAAGGACGTGCGCACCGTCATCGTCGACGAGATCCACGCGGTCGTGTCGACGAAGCGCGGCGCGCACCTCGCCGTGACGCTCGAACGGCTCGAACGCCTTGCCGGACATCCGCTGCAGCGCATCGGACTCTCCGCGACGCAGCGCCCGCTCGACGAGATCGCGCGTTTCCTCGGCGGGTTCACACCCGATGGGCCGCGGTCGGTGCGGGTCGTCGACGCGGGACACCGCAAGCCGCTCGAGCTCCGCGTGGAGGTCCCGGTCGAGGACATGGCGCGCATCGGCGACACGGTCGAGTTCCGCAGCGGTCCGGCGTCGCGCGCCGATGCGAAGACGAGCATCTGGCCGGCGATCCACCCGCGTCTCCTCGAGCTCGTGCGCGATCACCGGTCGACGCTCGTCTTCGTGAACAACCGGCGCCTCGCCGAGCGCATCGCGGCGGCATTGAACGAGCTCGCGGGCGAAGACATCGCGCAGGCGCATCACGGGTCGATCGCGCGCGAGCAGCGACTGCGCATCGAGGACGACCTCAAGGCGGGGCGCCTGCGCGCGCTCGTCGCGACGAGCTCGCTCGAGCTCGGCATCGACATGGGGGCGATCGATCTCGTCGTGCAGGTCGAGTCGCCGCCGTCGGTCGCGAGCGGCATGCAGCGCATCGGCCGCGCGGGCCACCGCGTCGACGAGCCGTCGACGGGCGTCATCATGCCGAAATACCGCGGCGACCTCCTCGCGTGCGCGACGCTCACCGAGCGCATGCACGCCGGTGCCGTCGAGGCATCGCGCTACATCCGCAATCCGCTCGACGTGCTCGCGCAGCACATCGTCGCGATGGTCGGGCGCGACCCGATGACCGTGGACGAGCTCGAACGCACGATCCGAGCCGCGGCACCATTTGCCGAGCTCCCGCGCGCGCAGCTCGAGAACGTGCTCGACATGCTGTCGGGGCGCTACCCATCCGACGAGTTCGTCGAGCTGCGGCCGCGCATCGTCTGGGACCGCATCGCCGGCACGGTCCGCGCTCGCGAGGGCGCGGCCCGCATCGCGCTCACGTCGGGCGGCACGATCCCCGATCGCGGTCTCTACGGCGTGTATCTCGTCGGCGCAGATCCCGGCAAGGGCCGCGTCGGCGAGCTCGACGAGGAGATGGTCTTCGAGACGCGCGTCGGAGAGACGTTCCTCCTCGGTGCATCGACGTGGCGCGTCGAGGAGATCACGCATGATCGCGTGCTCGTCTCGCCCGCGCCGGGAGTGCCCGGGAAGATGCCGTTCTGGAAGGGCGAGGCCGCGGCGCGACCCCTCGAGTTCGGCCGCGCGATCGGCGCGCTCACGCGGCAGCTCCGCGCGACCGATCCCGAGCGCGCCGTCGAGGTGCTCGAGCGCGCGCACGACCTCGACGAGAACGCCGCGAAGAACCTGCTCGCGTACCTGCGCGATCAGCACGCGGCGGCGGGCACCGTCCCCGACGATCGGACGATCCTCGTCGAGCGATACCTCGACGAGGTCGGCGACTGGCGCGTGTGCGTGCTCACACCGTTCGGCGGCAAGGTGCACGCGCCGTGGGCCATGGCGATCGGCGCGATGGTCCGCGAGCGCAGTGACGTCGAGATCGACATCCTCTGGACCGACGACGGGATCGTCGCGCGCTTCCCCGAGGCGGAGCGCGCGCCGGACGCGAGCCTCGTCCTGCCCGACCCTGACCGCGCCGAGTCGCTCGTCGTCGACCATCTCTCGCAGACCCCGCTCTTCGCGGCGCGCTTCCGTGAGGCCGCGGCCCGCGCGCTCCTCCTGCCGAGGCGCTTCCCGGGGCGGCGCTCGCCGCTATGGCATCAGCGACGGCGCGCGGGCGAGCTGCTCCAGGTCGCGTCGCGCTACGCGTCGTTCCCGATGATCCTCGAGGCGTACCGCGAGTGCCTGCAGGACGTCTTCGACATGCCCGCGCTCCTCGAGGTGCTGCGGCAGATCCGCTCGCGCGACATACGCGTGGTCACGATCGATTCGCGTTCGCCCTCGCCGTTCGCGGCCGCGCTCCTCTTCTCCTACGTCGGCAACTTCATCTACGAAGGCGATGCGCCTCTCGCCGAACGGCGCGCTCAGGCGCTCACGGTCGATCCTGCGCAGCTGCGTCAGCTCCTCGGTGAGGTCGAGCTGCGCGAGCTGCT
>DATDNP010000210.1:0-4605 GCA_036518215.1 Candidatus Limnocylindria bacterium | reverse complement strand
GTCCTCGGCCGTGGTCCCCTGCTCTCCGAACCAATCAACGACGGCCATCGAACACCTCGCGCGCGCGGATCACGAGTGCCGGGTCGGTGAGCGCGTCGATCGCGGTCATCGCGAGCGCCTTCGCCGCGACATGCATCGTGTCGAGCGCCTTCGGAGTGGCCGCGGCGGCCGCGAATTCGATCGAGTGGCCGGGTACGGGCCCGTCGGTGATGGAAAGGAACGGGTGGATCCCGGGCACGACGCTCGTGACGTTACCCATGTCGGTCGAGCCGTGCGTGTCGCCCGGGCGACGCGGCAGCAGCTCGCGGCCGAGCACCTTCGCATTCGCAGCGAACGCATCCGCGAGCGGCCGGTTCGTGTTCACGAGCTCGCACGTTTCGCTCCACTGGTAGCGCAGCTCGCAGCCCGTCTGCGTCGCCGCGCCCTCGAAGCAGGCGATGACGCGACGCTGCAGCTCCTTCAAGTACGTGTTGTCGGGAGAACGCACCATGAAACGGGCGGCCGCGTGGTCGGGAATGATGTTCGCGGCCTTCCCTCCATCCGTGATCACTCCATGGAAGCGCGAGTCGCTCCGGACGACGAGCCGCAGCGCCGACAGCGCCGTCCACGCGAGGAGGAGGGCGTCGAGCGCGTTCCGTCCCTCGTGCGGCTCGGCGGCGGCGTGCGCGGCCTTGCCGAAGAACTCCACATCGAGGCTGGTCATCGCGAGCATGAGCGGATCGAGCTCGTCGCGGTCGCCGGGGTGGTACATGAGCGCCGCCGCCACGTCGCTGAAGACGCCGTCGCGGATGAGGTAGACCTTCCCGTTCCCGCGCTCTTCCGCGGGAGCCCCGACGACGCGGACGCGACCGGGCAGCTCGCGACCGAGGTCTCGCAGCGCGAGGAACGCGCCGAGCGCCGCGGTCCCCATGAGGTTGTGGCCGCACGCGTGACCGACCCCGGGCAGAGCGTCGTACTCCCCGAGGATCGCGACGACCGGCGATCCGCGACCCGTCTCGGCGACGAATGCGGTCTCGAGCCCGCCGGCGCCGCGTCGGACCTCGACGCCGGACGCAGCCAGTGTGTCCATGAGCAGGCCCGATGCATATCGCTCCTCGAACGCGAGCTCGGGCCTCGCGTGGATCTTGAGCGCGAGGTCGTCGAGCGCGGCCGCGTGCGCGTCGACGCGCTCGACGACGCGCCGTTTGAGCGCGGATGCGTCCATCGGTCCGCCGAGGTTAGCGCGACGACCGCGGCTGCGCCGAAAGGATCGCCTCGGCGACGAAGAAGGCGCCGATGACGAACGCGCCGGTCAGGACCGAGAGGCCATCGATCGCGCGCAGCCACAGGAGGAGCGCGACGATCGTCGCGATCTCGAGGCCGCGCCGCACGGCGACCCCACGCAGGGGCGTGCGGCGACGCGGGCCTCTTCCAATGCGCAGCTGCACGATCGTCGCGAGCGCGCCGGCGGCGACACCCAGCGTCACGATGACGACGGCGACGGCCCACGATCGTTCGGGATCCTGCGTGAGCACGACGATCCCGGCGATGAGGAGCGCGCCGAGCGCGAGGACCGTGAGCCCTCGCATCAGCTACCGCTCGTCGTCGGCGACGCCGAGGGGCAGGACGCCCTGCTCCCCACCCGCGGCGAGCGGGACCTGCGCGATCGCCTCGATCGCACCCGACGCGCGCGCGAGCTGGTTGCGGGTCGTCTCGAACTTCTTCGTCGCGTTGTCGAGGTGCCGCCCGAGCTGCTCGTGCAGCTCCGCGAGCGCATCGAACTCACGGCGCACCTGCGCGATCCCACGCTGGAGGTCGAGCGTCCGCTCCTGCATCGCGAGGCCGCGGATCCCGAGCGCGACGACCTGGAGGTACGCGAGGAGCGTGTTCGGCGACGCCGGGATGACGTGGCGATCAGCGCAGTACGCGAGGATGTCGGGCTCGTCCGACGATTCCGAGCCGAGCGTCAGCTCGTAGTAGATCGCCTCCGAAGGCAGGTACATGAACGCGTAGTCGATCGTCGAGTCCTGCGGCGAGATGTACCGCGCGACCGCGTCGACGTGCTTGCGCACCTGCTGGAGGAACGCACGCCGTCGCGCTCGCCGTTCGGCATCATCGCGTGCCGCGGCGATCTGCGTGTACGACTCGTTCGGGAACTTCGCGTCCACGGGCACGATGCGTCCGCCGTAGCGGACGATCGCGTCGACGCGCAGGCCGTCGCGGAACGTGTACTGGACCTCGTATGCGGTCGCCGGGAGACAGTCGCGCAGCAGCCGCTCGAGCATGAGCTCGCCGAATCCCCCACGTGGCTTCGGGGCGCGCAGCAGGTCCTGGAGCGAGCCGATGTCCTTGGCGAGCTCGCCGATGCGCGCGCTCTGCTCTCCGAGCGCACCGAGCTGGCGAGACACGTCGGCGAGCGTGCGCTGCGTCGTGCTCGTCTGGGTCACGAGCTGCTGTTCGGTCGCGCCGAGCGTCCGCTGCAGCTCGGCCCGCATCTCCGCCATCGCGGCCGCGCTCGTCTGCCGAAGCTCGTCGACGCTCGCGCGGAGCGCGTCGACGACGGGAACCGCGTCCGCTGCCGGCGGGGCCGCCGGACGGCGGATGAGCGCGACCGCGATCCCGGCTCCCGCGAGCGCGAGCGCTGCGACGACGATCGCGACGCCGATATCCATGCGCCCTCCTCGACACGAACATGCGTTCGATGCCATTGGAGTCTATGCGGGCGCGGCCCGTTTGGGCTACAACGCCCGCCGACATGGACGAGCGTGCGCCTCAGCGACCGCTCACCTTCACGGAGTCCGTCGTCTTCGGGCTCGGGAACTACGGCGCCAACGTCGTCTACAACTTCCTGAACGGCGCGGCCGGCCTCTACCTCGAGCGCTACCCCGCTGTCCCAACGTGGGCGGTCGGGCTCCTGAGCCAGGAACGATCGCTCGCGGGCGCGTTCGTGCAACCCATTGTGGGTGCGATGTCGGATCGGACGCGGACGCGCATCGGCCGTCGGCGCCCGTACTTCATCGCCGGCGTCAGTCTCACGACGGCGTCCCTCATCTACCTCGCGGGATTCCCGCCCCTCGTGCCGATGCTCATGGTCCTCGCCGTGAACGCGTTCTTCCTCAACGTCGCGGTCGATCCGTACACCGCGCTCATCGCCGACATCGTGCCGATCGATCAGCGCGGTCGGGTGGGCGCGCTCCTCGCCGTCTTCAACATGCTCGGCCAGGTCACCGCAACGATCGCCGGCTTCCTCATCTGGGAGCGCTCGCCGGCGGCGCTCTTTTACGTGGTCGCGGCGCTCCTCGTCGTGTCGTTCGCCATCACGACGATCTTCGTTCACGAGCCCGACGCTCCGCCGCGCCCGACGGAGAAGGTGAAGATCGACATCGTCGGATACGCGCGCGAGCTGTGGGGGCACCACGAGCTCCTGAAGTTCATCGTCGCGGCGTCGCTCTACTGGGTCGGGACCGGGGGCGTCCTGCCCTACCTCACGCGGTTCGGCGTCCACGAGCTGGGGATGGCGGAGAACGATTCGTTCCTCCTGCTCCTGCCCGCGCTCGTCGGCACGATCATCGGCGCGATCCCCGCCGGTTACATCGCGGACCGGCGCGGGAAGAAACCGGTCCTCGCGGTCGGCCTCGGGTCGTATGCGGTGCTGGCATTCATCGCCTCCCAAGTGCAGACGACGACACAGGCCTACGTCGCGCTCGGCGTGATCGGACTCGCGAATGGCGTCTGGACCGCGCTCGGGATCCCCCTGCTCGTCGATCTCGTCCCGCCAGCGCGAGCCGCGGAGATGACCGGGCTGGGGTCGGCGGTTTGGTCTCTCGCCCAGCCGATCGGCGCCGTCATCGCGGGCGTGCTCATCGGGAGCGGCAACTACCGGATGTCGTTCGTCGGCGCGGCCACGTTCATCCTCCTGAGCTTCCTGTTGCTCCTGCTCGTCAGGGCACCGCACCGTCACGTTGTCTCTGCACAGGGACACGTTGCGCCAGCATCGCCCGGATGACGTCAGCGCTCGCTGCCGACATCGTGCGCATGGGCGACAAGGACCGTCACGCGCGTCCCACGCTGATGGCGGTGGATCGCGCACGTCGTCAGGTTCAAGAAGATCGTCGCGGCGAAGATGCCGCGCCCGGCTCGAAGGTCGGCAATCTCGCCGTGCATCAGGCGTGTTGCTTCTCCGGCTCGGTGAGCCGTCCGGGAGGACTGCCTCAGGCTCGGAGCCGCTCGCCGCTTGTCTGGCTCGCGCCAACGACGAGAACGCAACGAGCGATGCCGCGGAGACAGTGCGTGGCGCTACCTAAATGGATAGCGTCTCTGCACAGATGCAGAGGTCAGTCGCGAACGGTCAGGGAGCTTGGGCAGATCTGGTGGTACGGGCACTCGCGACAGGTGCGAACGCCCTTGCTAGGTGCGGCACCGAAATCGCGTGAGCGGATCTTCGCCGCCGTCGAGGTGACGAGGGTCCGCACGACGCTCATGTCCGCGTCGCTCGGCTCGATCGTCCCGCGCCCTCCGGTCTCGAGGAAGAAGAGCGTCGCGCGCGCGGGCCGCGTTCCATACATCCGCTCATGCGCGAGGGCATACAGCCGGAGCTGGAGATCTTGGTTGGCGAGCTGCTGCGGC
>DATDNP010000209.1:0-3114 GCA_036518215.1 Candidatus Limnocylindria bacterium | reverse complement strand
TTCGGGTACGCGGGCCGCGGGGAGGGAGCCCGCGAGTGGTTCCTGAGGATGGCCGAGGGCCTCGACGTCGCGATCGTGCGGATCCTGACGGCTCGTCCCGGCGACGTCCGGCCGGTGCAGGCGGCGATGAGGGCGTTCGCTCCCTAAGACGGGTCGCATCCGCCGCCGGACGGTGTAAGGTCTGACCATTCCCGCCACGGAGGGACGACCGATGGCGCAGTTCACCGACCGTATCGAGCCGAAAGAATTCCAGAAGATGCCGGACGAGTACCGCGATCTCCTCGTCCGCCTGCTCACGATCCAGGCCGACTGCGAGATCGGCGGCCCGCACATCTACGTGGATCACTGGACGCTCCGCGCGCCGACGGTCGACGACCAGTGGCGCGTGGCGCGGATCGCGGCGGAGGAGATCGACCACTGCCGCAAGATGCTCCGGCTCCTCCACCTCATCGACGTCGATCGGTCGGACATCCTGACCCGCCCGCGCAGCAAGCGCGAGGTCGATGCCTTCAAGGAGGACATGCCGACCTGGGCCGACTTCGCGGCGTTCGGCTTCCTCATCGACAAGGTGGGCGAGTACCAGCTCGACGAGATGGTCGGGTCGTCGTACCTGCCGATGGACGACGCGCTGCCGGTGATCCTCCGCGAGGAGAAGGGGCACGTCGCGTACGGCGAGCAGCAGCTCGAGAAGCTCACCAAGAGCGGTTCCGAGGGCAGAGCGTTGGCGCAGGCCGCCGTCGACAAGTGGTACGTCGTGGGTCTCGACATGTTCGGGAAGTCGGGTTCGGCGCGCACCGAGCGCTACATCGAGTGGGGTCTCAAGAAGCGCACGAACGAAGAGGCGCGCCGGCAGTACATCGCCGAGATGGAGCCGAAGATCCAGGCGATCGGACTCGCCGTGCCGGACCGTCTCGCGGGCAGGAAGTACCTCTAGCGGGTCAGGAGGCCACGGGCTGCGCGGGCGTGGAGAGGTAGTCCTCGGCATGACCGAGCGGGCTCGCGACGCGGAAGTAGAGCGCGATCGCGAACACGACCGCGCCGATCGCGGCGTAGACGCTGATGACGTCGCCCGTGCGCTCGACGATGACGCCGCCGACGACCGCGCCGAGTGGGTTCATCGACCAGGCGAGCACCGCGGCGACGCTCATGATCCGGCCGAGGAGGTGCTCGGGCACGATCGCTTGACGCAGGCTTCCGGTGTTGATGTTGAACAGGATCCCGACGCCGCCCGTGAGGCCGAAGAGGACGACGGCGACCGGAAGGCTGGGCGCGTACGCGAGCGCGACGATGAGGAGGCCGCTCACCATGAGCGCGCCGAGCGCGACGTTCCCGAACGACCAGCGCGCTCGCAGCGGCCCCGCCGCGAGCGAGCAGACCACGACGCCCGCGCCGCCCGCGGCGAAGAAGAGGCCGACCTCGCTGTCCGTCGCCGCGAAGCGATCCTTCGCGTAGAGGACGAGCTGCGCGTACACGTTCACGCTCACGAAATTGATGAGCGCCATCATCGCGGAGATGTTGCGCAGCACCGGGTGCCGGAGGACGTAGCGAAGACCTTCGGCGACGTCCGCACGGATGCTCGCGCGAGCCGCAGGACGCGCGGTGTTGAAGGATCGACGCACGAGCGAGAGCGTGACCGCGGAGACCGCGAAGCTCGCCGCGTCCACGTACAGGAGATCCTCGACCGGGATGAAGACGAGGAGCGCACCGCCGACGAGAGGTCCGAGGATCGATGCCGCGGCGAAGCTCGCCTGGATGCGGCCATTCGCGGAGACGAGCTGCTCGCGCCCGACGAGGCTCGGGATCGCCGCGAACTGTGCCGTCTCGAAGAAGATGTAGACCGTCGCCGCCACGAAGAGCGCGACGTAGATCCACGCGATCGAGAGCAGGCCGAACGCGCCCGCGGCGGGGATCGAGGCGATGATGACGGCGGAGACGACGTCGACCGCGATCATGAGCCGCTTGCGGTCGAGCCGGTCGCTCCACGCGCCGATGACGAGCCCGAACAGAAGGTGCGGCAGCCCGACGAGCGCGACCGTGCCGCCGAGCAGGACGGCCGAGCCGGTGAGCTTGAACACGAGGAGCGGGATCGCGAATTGCGTCATCGACGTGCCGAAATTCGAGATCGTCTCCCCGATCCAGAACTTCCAGAAGTCCCTGTTCACGCCGCGAGACTAGCGTTGCGGCGCGCGGCGTGAGCGCAACCTCGGCAACGTTCAATCTCGCGGCGGCGCTCCTCGATACGCATCTCGAGGCTGGACGCGGCGGCCTGACTGCGCTGCGCTATGATGGCGACACGTACACGTATGCGGACGTGAGCGATCTCGTCGCGCGCGTCGGCCGTGGTCTGCGCGAGCTCGGTGTGCAGATGGAGGAGCGCGTCGCGCTCCTCCTTCCGGACTCTCCGCAGTTCGTCGCGTCCTTCCTCGGCGCGATCCGCATCGGTGCGGTGCCGGTGACGCTCTCGACGCTCATGACGACCGACGACTACGCGTACCTCCTGTCCGATTGCCGCGCCCGCGCCGTGTTCGCACACGCCTCGGTGCGCGACCGCGTCGCGCCGCTCCGCGAGCGGCTCCCGCATCTTCGCCACTGGATCACGGCCGGCGATCCGTCGGCCGAAGGCCTCACCTTCGCCGACCTCACGCGCGATCCGGTCGACCCGCTTCCGGCGGCCGACACGACCGAGGACGACATGGCGTTCTGGCAATACTCGAGCGGCACGACCGGGCGACCGAAGGCCGTCGTGCATCTGCACGGGAATGCGGCGCGGCCCGCGGACCTGCACGGACGTCTCGTCGCGGAGATCACGAGCGCCGACCGCATCCTCAGCCTCCCGAAGCTCTTCTTCTCGTTCGGCCTCAACAACTCGTGCATCTTCCCGTTCCGTCACGGCGCGTCCGCGATCCTCGTGCCCGACCGTCCCGACCCCGCGCGCGTCCTCGACGTCATCGCGCGTGAGCGCCCGACGATCCTGTACCACGTGCCCACCGGATACGCGGGCATGCTCGCGGCGATCGACCGCGGCGCCGCGGCGAATCTCTCGTCCGTGCGGCGGTGCATCTCGGCCGGGGAGGCGCTGCCCGCGCCGATCTACGAGCGGTGGCGCGATCGCTT
>DATDNP010000208.1:0-19355 GCA_036518215.1 Candidatus Limnocylindria bacterium | reverse complement strand
GCGATGTGCATGTGCGGCGGGCGCACGATCGCGCGGCGGACCCACGCGACGACGACGGACACGAGCACGGCGGCCGCGAAGAGGTCGAGCATCCACGCGTACCACGCCGTGTCGGTGAACGGCATGTGCCAGCCGAGGATGCCGCGCAGCAGCAGGTCGGCCGAGCCCCAGGTGATGACGAGGAAGCCCCAGAAGATGAGCGCGTGCCCGATGCCGCGCACCCAGTACGGCCGCTTCACGAGCTTGCGCTGACCGAGGTAGATGAGGAGCTCGTCGCGCACGCGCGCCCAGACGTGACTCGTGCGGTCCTCGGGCGCGCCGAGACGAAGGAGGCGATAGAGGAACGCGACGCGCCACGCCGCAGCGCCGAACGCGGCCAGCGCGAGGACGAGCAGCACGATCGCCCAGAGGCCCTGCGTCGGGGCGGGCATGGCTACTCGCTCTCCTTGAGCATCTCGTCGGCGATGACGAGCTTCATGATCTCGCTCGTCCCCTCGTAGATCTCGGTGATCTTCGCGTCGCGGTAGTGGCGCTCGGCCGGGAAGTCGGTGAGGTAGCCGTAGCCGCCGAAGATCTGCACGCAGTCGCGCGCCGCGTCGACCGCGACCGTGCTCGCGAAGAGCTTCGCCTCGGCCGCCGCCATGACGTACGGCTCGCCACGGTCCTTGAGCGTCGCGGCGTTCCAGGTGAGCAGGCGCGCCGCGTCGGTCTCGGTCGCCATGTCCGCGAGCATCTGCTGGATCGCCTGGTGCTCGACGATCGGCCTCCCGAACGCCTCGCGCTCCTTCGCGTACGCGAGCGAGTCCTCGAGGCAGGCGCGCGCGATGCCGACGGCCTGCGCCGCGATCCCGATGCGACCGCCGTCGAGCGTCGACAGCGCGATGCGGAATCCCTGCCCGACGTCGCCGAGCATGTTCGCGGCGGGAACGCGACAGTCCTGAAAGACGAGCTGCGCGGTGTCTGAGCCGCGGATGCCGAGCTTCGACTCGAGCTTGCCGATACTGAAGCCGGGCGTCCCCTTCTCGACGACGAACGCCGCGATGCCCTTGTGCCCGAGCGACACGTCGGTCTGCGCGAATACGACGCAGACGTCCGCACGCGCGCCGTTCGTGATGAAGTTCTTCGTCCCGTTCAGCACCCACGCGTCGCCGTCGCGCCGCGCCATCGTGCGCATCGCCTTCGCGTCGCTGCCCGAGGCCGGCTCGGAGAGCGCGAAGCAGCCGAGCTTCTTTCCGGAAGCGAGATCAGGCAGCCAGCGCTGCTTCTGCGAATCACTGCCCCAGCGGAGGATCGGCGCGACCGCGAGTGACGCGTGCGAGCAGAGGATGACGCCGGTCGACGCGCAGGCGCGGTTGACCTCCTCGACGACGAGGACGTACGAGAGCGTGTCGAGGCCGGCGCCGCCGTAGCGCTCCGGGACGTCGATGCCCATGAACCCGAGCTCACCCATCGCCGCGACGATCTCGTCGGGCACGCGCTTTTTCTCGTCGATCTCGTGCGCGATCGGGAGGACCTTCTCGCGCGCGAAGTCGCGCGCGGTGCGCTGGACCATCTCCTGCTCGGGCGAGAGCGCGAGGTCGAAGCCGGCATCGCTTCGCGCCTCGGGACCCTTCCCCCCTGGCTCAGTGCTCGTGGTCGTGGCCATGTGGGTCCTCCTGCGCGAAGATGCCGACGTACCGCCCGTCCGGATCGCGCGCGAAGAAGTAGTCGCCGTAGAACTCGCCCACCACGTGGCCCGCGCGCTTCGCGCGGTCGAAGGCGCCCACGATATCGGCGACCCCGAACCACACGACGAATCCGCTCTGCCCGCGGATCTCCGGCGGCGTCTCGCGATCGCTCGGCTCGTTGAGCGCGACCTTCGCGTTCTCCGCGTCGAGCCACGTCTGCTGCTCGTCGTCCTCGCCGACCAAGCCCGCGATCTCGCGATAGAACTTCGCCACGTCGGCGCGCTTCGCGCTGAATGCCATCACCGGCCCCACCGTGGTGCGGTGCTTCTCGGTCATACGGTCGCCTTCGCCGGCTCGTACTCGTACACGCCGCGACCGCTCTTGCGGCCGAGACGACCCTCGGACACGAGACGCCGCAGGTTCGGCGCGGGCGCGTACTTGTCGCTCGCGAGGTCGCGCGCGAGCACCTCCATGATCGCGACGCACACGTCGAGCCCGATGAGGTCCGCGAGGCGGAGCGGCCCGATCGGGTGGTTCATCCCGAGCGTCATGACGGTGTCGATGTCCTCGGCGCTGCCGACACCCTCGCCGAGCGCGAGGAACGCTTCGTTGATCATCGGCATGAGGACACGGTTCGCGATGAAGCCGGGCCGGTCGGCGGACACGACCGGCGTCTTCCCGAGCCCGCGCGCGAGGTCGACGATCGTGCGGAGCGTCTCGTCGGAGGTGCGCGGCCCGCGCACGACCTCGACCAGCTGCATGATCGGCACGGGGTTCATGAAGTGCATCCCGGCGACACATGCCGGTCGCGACGTCCGCGAGGCGAGCGCGTCGATCGAGATGGACGATGTGTTCGACGCGAGGATCACGTCCTTCCGCGTCACGCCATCGAGGCGCGCGAAGAGATCCTGCTTCACCCTTGGGTCCTCGAACGCGGCTTCGACGACGAGATCGGCGTCGCCGAGCGCGCCCACATCGGTCGACGTGCCGACGCGCGCCGCGATCTCCGCTGCCGGCGCCGCGAGCTTCTTCTTCTCCTCGAGCTTCGCGAGCGAGCCGCGGATCGCCTTCATGCCGCGCTCCAGCTGCGCCTCTCCGACGTCGACCATCGTGACGTCGTGGCCGTTCATCGCGAACGTCTGCGCGATCCCGTTGCCCATCGTCCCCGCTCCGACGACGCCGACGCGCATCAAGCGAGCTCCACCGCGAGCGCGACGGCTTCGCCGCCGCCGAGGCAGAGCGACGCGACGCCTCGTCTCTTCCCGCGCTCGCGCAGCGCGTAGAGCAGCGTGACGAGGAGGCGCGTGCCGCTGGCGCCGATGGGATGGCCGAGGGCAACGGCCCCGCCGTTCACGTTCATGCGGTCCTCGGGAATGTCGAGCTCGCGCCGCACGCAGTCGACGCCCGAGAACGCCTCGTTGATCTCGTAGAGGTCGACGTCGCCGACCTTCCAGCCGGCCTTCTCGAGACAGCGCTCGATCGCGCCCTTCGGGGCGGAGAGGAACAGCTCGGGCTCGTGCGCGTACTGCCCCTGCGCGACGACGCGCGCCATCGGCGTGGCGCCGAGCTCGCGCGCGCGCTCGACGCTCGCGACGACCACCGCGGCGCCGCCGTCGTTCAGCTTGGAGGCGTTCCCCGCGGTGATCGTTCCGCCTTCCTTGAAGGCCGGCTTCAGCTTCGCCAGCGCCTCGAGCGTCGTCTCGCGCGGCGTCTCGTCCCTGCTCACGACGGTGACCGCGCCCTTCCGGCCGGGCACCTCGACGGCGACGATCTCCGCGTCGAACGCGCCGCGCTTCTGGGCCGCGAGCGCACGCTCGTACGAGCGCAGCGCGAAGCGGTCCTGGTCGTCGCGCGTCATGCCGCAGCGTTCCGCGACGATCTCGCCGCCGAGACCCATGTGCCCGTGACCATACGCGTCCATGAGACCGTCGGTGAGGTTGGCATCCTCGAGCGAGTGCTCGCCGAGCGAGAGTCCGGTCCGCGCGCCGCGCATGAGGTACGGCGCGTTCGACATAGATTCCATCCCACCGGCGACGACGAGGCGCGCCTCGCCCGCCTTGATCTGCGTCGTCGCGAGCATGACGGCCTTGAGGCCCGAGCCGCAGACCTTGTTCACCGTCGTGCACGGCACGCTCATCGGGATGCCCGCGCTGAGCGACGCCTGGCGCGCGGGCGCCTGGCCGACGCCGGCCTGCACGACGTTCCCCATGAAGACTTCGTCGACCTGATCGGGTGCGACCTTCGCGCGCTCGAGCGCGCAGGCGATGGCGATCGACCCGAGCTTCGGCGCGGGGAGCGGCGCGAGCCCGCCGAGGAACGCGCCGATCGGCGTGCGCGCCGCGCCGAGGATCACGACTTCGGTCATTCCTTGGTCTCCTCCTCTTCGAGCAAGCGCCGCGCCACGCGCTCGCGATACGAACGGATGTCGTCGCGCAGCCCCTCGAGCTCGCCGATTTTCTCGGTGATCGTCGAAAGATGCGCGTCGAGCAGCTCCATGAGGCGCGGCAGCACGGTGCGGTTCGAGCGGTGGCGGCGATAGAGGGTCTCGAGGTCGAGCATCTCTTGCAGCGAGAGACCGAGCGTCTTCAGCTTGCGGATGAACCGAAGGCGCCGGACGTCGTCGTCGGTGTACACGCGCACGCCGCCATCGAGGCGCTTCACGGACTCGAGGAGGCCGACCTCCTCGTAGTAGCGGATGGTCCGCTCGGTGAGACCGACCTTCGATGCGAGCTCGCCGATGCGGTACTGCCCGACCGCCGTCGCCATCACGCCTCCCCGCTTGCCTGCTTGACAGGTCCGCCAGTTCACGTCAACTGGCAGGCAGGAAGTGTACCGCGACTCAGGCGCGGGCCAGCTCCGTGATGGCCATCTCAAGCGCCCGCGTCGCGATCGCGGCGTCCGCGATATCGGCCGATTCCGTCGGGGTGTGGCTGCCGCCGGTCGAGCGGATGAAGAGCATGCCCGTGGGAACGCCCGAGAGCGACGGGTTCTGCGCGTCGTGCCCGGCGCCCGAGACGAGGAGCGGCGCGTCGACGCCGACATCGTGCGTCGCGCGCTGGAGGAGCGCGCGGATGTCGCCGTCGAGCGGCGTGACGGCGACGCGCTGGAGCGGCTCGACGCCGATCGCGACGCCGCGTGTGCTCGCGATGCGGTCGATATCGCGTCGCAGCTGCTCGAGGACGCGCTCGATCGACTCCTCGCGCGGGGCGCGGATGTCGAGCGAGAACACGCAGTCGCCGGGGATGACGTTCTTCGCGCCGGGGCGGACCGCGATCTCCCCCACCGTGCCAACGGCGTCGGCGACGCCGGATGCGATCCGCTCGAGCGCGACGACGATCTCGCTCGCCGCAACGAGCGCGTCCTTGCGCGCGCCCATCACCGTCGCTCCGGCGTGGTCCTGCCGCCCGCGCACGGTCACGCGCCCGTGATAGATGCCGACGATCTCGCTCACGATCGCCACCGGGAGGCCCATGCGCTCGAGCCGCGGACCCTGCTCGATGTGGAGCTCGAGATACGCCCGGATCTGCTTCGGATCGCGGCGCGCCTCCGCGAGGTCGCCGCGCATCCCGAGCGCGCCCAGCGCCGCTGCGATGGTCGTGCCGCCGGCGTCGCGGCGGTCCGCGGCGTTCGGCGGGAGCTTGCCGAATGCGGCGGCGGATCCGAAGAGGCCGATGCCGAAGCGCGCGCCTTCCTCGTCGGCCCACGCGACGACCTCGACCGGCCGCGCGAAGCGCGCACGCGACTCCACGAGCGACACGACGGCTTCGACGGCGCAGCAGACGCCGAGCGCACCGTCGAAGCGACCGCCCTCGGGTACCGAGTCGATGTGCGATCCGACGAGCACGACCGGCGCATTGGGGTCCGCGGCGTCGAACCGCAGGTACACGTTCCCCGCCGCGTCGCGCCGCGCCTTCGCCCCGAGCGGCTCGCACCACGACGCGACGAGATGGCGCGCCGCCTCCTCCTCGGGTGTGAGTCCGAGACGCGAGACGGAGGTGCCGCTGCCGCCGATCTTGGCGAGATCGGCCATCCGGCGCGCGAGACGCGCCTCGTCCGTCATCCGGGGAGCTCGACGCGCGCCGCGAGCTCGTCCGGCCCGAACGGGAGCCCGGCGAAGACGTCGCCCTCGATGGCCTTCGCGATCGGTATCGCGCGTGCGATCTGGTCGGCGTAGCGCGGATGCCGCGCCGCGGTATCCGCCGCACGCGCCTCGAGCGGCTCGACGCTCATGCCACCGCGGCGATCGGCGATGAAGACGACCTTCTCCGCGATCGTGGTCGGCGTCGACGCGGGATCGAGCACCGCATAGATCGGGTGCCGGCGCGCGAGCTCGGCGCATCCGACGAGTCCCTCGGCCGCGAGGATGAGCGCGGAGAGCTCGTTGTGCTCGCGGCCATCGCCCGCGACGAGCGGGCTCCGCCCGATGTCATGGAGATAGGCCGCGAGGACGACGTGCTCCGCGTCCAGCTGGTCGCCCGCGGAGAGGCGCGCGCGAACGAGCGTCTCCCCGATCGCGCCCACCACCTGTGAGTGGCGGCGGAGCCAATCGGGATACGCGTACCGATCGAACAATCGGCCGGCCCTTGCGCGGAGATCCGTGGACAGGCTCGTGGATAACTCGGCCATCTCTTCGTTGACACCCTCTGATGCGCTTCCTAGCGTGCCGCGCGGAACGACGAGCGATGCCACGACACGAGAGCGACGAACGCATCATCGCGCACCTCGGTTTCGCACGCGCCGTGGCGTCCCGGTCGCTCGATCCGCGGTGCCGCGGCGCCGACCGCGAGGACCTCATCGCGTGGGGCGTCTTCGGTCTCGTGCAGGCGGCGCGCCGCTATCGCGGCGACCTCGGCGCGCCCTTTGGCGCATACGCGGCGCGGCGCGTGCGCGGCCAGGTCCTCGACGCCCTCCGCGAGCGCGACCCGCTCACGCGGAGCGAGCGCCGGAAGTTCCGTGAGCAGCAGAAAGTGAGCGAGGACCTTCCGCAGCCGTACACCGAGATCTCGCTCGATCGCCTCGCCGAGCTCGGCCAGACCGAGGGCGCTCACGACGCCGCGGCGCCACGCACGGCGGACCCGCGGTGGACGGCGGTCGCCGGCGAGCTGCAACGGCTTTCGCCCCTCGAGCGGAGGGTCGTCGTGCTCGCGTACGCGCGCGGGATGACGCTGAGGGAGATCGGCGAGCTCGTGCAGCTCTCCGAATCCGGCGTCTGCCGCGTGCGCGCGCGGGCGCTGAAGAAGCTTCGCGAGCGGCTCGCGATGTCGGAGCGGACTGAGGCGGCCTGACCTCCTAACGCCAGAGCACGACGATCGCGGCCATGACGACCTGGATGATCACGTGGTGCACGTTGTTGAGGAGCCACAGTCCCCACGGACGCTCTTCGAACGCGACCGTCGCCCCCGAGAGCGTCGCCATGAACGAGAGCCACACGAGGAGACCGAGCACCACCGCGTCCGTGAGCGTGGACGCGCCGACGGTACGTCCGAGGACGGCGAGACCCCACGCATTCACGAGTCCGGCCGCGAGGCCGACGAGCGCCGACGCGGGCGGCGGCTGCGAGCCCGGCGCGACGGTCTTTCCCACCATCGCGAGCCACCGGACACGGAAGCCGGTGAGGCCGTAGTACACGAAGCCGACGACGACGGCCGCGATGCCCGCGACCACGACCGCGAGATAGTTCACGCCAAGGTCGAGCGTCATGGTCCCCTCCCTCAGGAACGTCCGCGGCATCCTACGCCGCGACGTCCCCGGCGAACGCAAGACGCGCGACATTCGACGGCGTCGCTGCCAGGATGCACACGTGACCACGATCCGCCGCGTCCGTGCGGACGAATGGCAGGCGCTCCGCGACCTGCGGCTCCGCGCGCTCGCCGGCGCGCCGCGCGCGTTCTCGACGACGTTCGCCGAGGCGAGCCGCCGTGACGAAGCGCAGTGGCGCGAGCTCGCGACCCGCGGCGCAGCCGCGGAGCGCTGGGCGACGTTCGTCGCCGACGACGGCGACGCGCTCGTCGGGATGGCGACCGGGACGATCGAGGACGGCACGGCGTCGGCGGACCTCATCCAGATGTGGGTCGATCCGCGAGCACGCCGGCACGGCGTGGGCCGCGCACTCGTGGTGGCCGTGCTCGGATGGGCGCGCGACCGGGCCGACGAGGTGCGGCTGCACGTCGTGCTCGGCGAGGAGCCCGCGATCGCGCTCTACCGCTCTCTCGGCTTTCGCGATACCGGACACCGCGAGCGAGTGCGCGAGGATCGCGACGATACCGAGATGGAGATGGCGCTCCGCGTGCGCGAGTAGAGTCGGGCCGATGTCCGACCTGAAGCGCGCGCGTTTCGCGCGACTCGTCGCGCGCGCGCTCGACGATCTCCCACCGTTCTTCGCGGAGCGCATGCGCAACGTGGAGATCGTCGTCGAGGACGAGCCCAGCGACGAACAGCGGCCGACCGACGGGAGCGAGCTCCTCGGGCTCTACGAAGGCGTGCCGCTCACCGGGCGCGGTGCGTACGAGCCGTACGTGCCCGATCGCATCACGATCTTTCGCGGGCCGATCGCGCGCATGAGCGCGTCACCAAAGACACAGGCCGACATCGTGCGCGACACGGTCGTGCACGAGATCGCGCACCACTTCGGGATCAGCGACGAGCGTCTGAAGGAGCTCGGGAAGGGCGACGCGGACTAGCGGCCGCCGTTCGGCACGGCCCCGGCCGCCTTGAGCGCGGCCCGCAGCTGCTCGGCGAAGCGCCGGAATTCGGCCTGCACCTCGAGCGCGTCGGGACGTGACGCGGTCTCGCGATCGATCTCCTCGTGCGCGAGGCGGATGCCGATCTCGAGCAGACCGACGCGCGCGACGGGCGGCACCGTCCGCAGGGAATCGACGTCGACGCCGCCGAACTCGGCGAGGAGCCGCGCGCGCGGCGCGTCGTCGGCCGCGATCGCGTCGAGCGCGATGGGCGCGACGCGCTCCATCCACGCGCGATACGCCGACATCGTGTCGGGCGCGTGCACCGAGCGCGCCGCCTCGTCCGCGATCTGCGCGACGATGCGCGGCGCGGCGCGGCGGAGGATCGCGGACAGGACATCGCGCGGTGTCTCGATGACCACTCGCGCGCTATTCAAATGCGGCGGACGAACGTGCGCTCATGCCTGACCGTGTAGGGCTTTACTGAACTTCGCGATCGCGGCGGCCGGACCATCTGCGTCGTCGAACACGGCGGATCCGGCGACGAGCACCGTCGCGCCCGCGTCCACGACTCGACGGGCGTTGTGGACCTTGATGCCGCCATCGACCTCGAGCTCGGCGGTGAGCCCGCGCGCGTCGAGCTCGCGGCGGACGCGGCGCACCTTGTCGAGGGTCTCTTCGATGAACGCCTGACCGCCGAATCCCGGGTGGACGCTCATGACGAGGACGAGATCGACGACGTCGAGGAACGGCAGCACCGCTTCGACGTTCGTCTCGGGGTTCAGCGTGAGTCCCGCGCCCGCGCCGCTCGCGCGGATGCGAGCGAGCGTGTCCTTCGCGTCGCGCACGGCCTCGATGTGGACCGTGACGAATGCGGCACCGGCCTCGATGTAGCGGGCGACCCAATCGTCGGGGCGCTCGATCATGAGATGGACGTCGAGCGGTAGCTGCGTCGCCCGCGCGAGGTCGCTCACCGTCTTCGGCCCGAATGTGAGATTCGGCACGAAATGGCCATCCATGACGTCCACGTGGACCCAGTCGGCGCCCGCCCGTTCGATCTCCTGGACGGCCTGGGCGAGCCGCCCGAAATCCGCGGAGAGGATGGACGGAGCCAGCTTCACGCTGGCATCATGCGGCGAGCACGCGCTGAGGAGAAATCGCCCGTGTATCGCCCCCAGAACCTCAGGATCCCCGGACCGACCGTCGTCCCGCAGACCGTCCTCGCCGCGTCGGCGCGGCCGATGATCAACCACCGCGGCCCCGAGTTCGCGGCGCTGCTCGCCGCGCTCACGCGGTCGCTCCAGGACTTCCTGCGGACCCAGGGCGACGTGCTGACGCTCACCTCGTCGGGCACGGGCGCGATGGAGGCGGCCGTCGTCAACACGCTGTCGCGGGGCGACAAGGCGGTCATCTTCGTCAACGGCTCGTTCGGCGAGAAGTTCGTCACGGCGTGCAAGGCGTACGGCGTCGACGCCCGTCGCGTGGACGTGACCTATGGCCGCGCCGTCGAGCCCGATCTCGTGCGCGAGGAGCTCGCGAAGGAGAAGGGCAAGGACGGCGCGAAAGCGGTCTTCATCCAGCACAACGAGACCTCGACCGGTGTGCTCAACCCGCTGAAGGAGATCGCGGAAGTCGTCCGCGAGGCCGGGAAGCTCCTCATCGTGGACAGCATCTCGGGCGCGGGCTGCTGCGAGCTCGAGATCGACGAATGGGGCATCGACGTCTGCGTCACGGGATCGCAGAAGGCGTGGGGCGCGCCTCCCGGCGTGGCCATCATCACGATGAGCGAGCGCGCGTGGAAGGCGTACGAGAAGAGCGATCTCCCAAAGGCGTACTTCGATCTCGCGACGTACAAGGCCGCGCTCGAGAAGGGCGCGACGCCCGCGACGCCGGCGATCAGTGTGTACATCGCTCTGCAGGAGAGCCTGCGGCTCATGGCCGAGGAGGGTCTCGAGGCGATCCTGCGGCGCCACCGCGACATCGCCCGCGCCACGAGGCGCGGTCTTCAGGCGGTGAATCTCCAGGTGTTCGCCGACGAGGCGCACGCGTCGCCGGCGGTCACGGCGTTCCGCCCTCCGAGTCGCGTCGACGCGCGCAATCTCATCCGCGTGCTGCGCGACGATTACGACACGATCGTCGGCGGCGGCACGGGCAAGCTCGAGGGGCAGCTGTTGCGCGTCGGGCACCTCGGGTTCGTGACGATGACCGACATCGTCGCGTTCTTCAGCGCGCTCGAGCTCGCGCTGCGCGACTTCAACCAGCCGGTCGAGCCGGGCCAGGCGATCTCGGCGGCGCTCCGCGCGTACGGCGAGTCGACGCAGCAACCGCCGCGCCCGGGGGCGCGCCCCGCGGGGCGCGTCGATCCGGTCGGGACGCGACGGTAGAGCGCTAGACCGTCGCGGTCGCGCAGCTCAGCGCCGGACGATGCCGAGCACGACCCCCTGCACCGCGAGCACGGCGGCCGTGGCGAGCGCGTACGTCGCGACGATGCCGAGCGGCTCGATCGCGAGCGCGACCGTGACGAAGAACGCGGTGAACCCGAGCAGGCCGGGGATGAGCCCGCGCATCACGTCGACCGCGGCCGCGTGTCCCATGGCGCGCTCCTCGAACACGCCGAGGATGCTCGCGAAGACCGGGAAGCTCGCGAGCGCCGCGCTCGCGTAGGGACCGAGGGTCGGCGCGAAGAGCGTGATCCCGACGACGAGCGCGGTCGCGACCGTGATGCGGGCCGGGAGATCCCATGCGGGCGTCGGGCGGCCCATGTCGACACGCTCGCGGGCCTTGGGCGCGGCGCGCATCGCGACGATGAGGACCGCGACGACGAGCGCGGCGAGCGGGATCGTGTCGATCGCGACGAAGCGCATCGCCGCGGCGACGACCAGGTACGCGACGCTCGCCGACGCGAGCGCGACGGGCCACCCCCGCTCGACACGCGCGAACACGAGCGCGTACGCGCAGCCGCCGACGACGCTCGCGATCGAGCCGCGCGCGGCATCCGCGGCGAAGCGGCCACCGTGGTCGATCGCGAGGAAGAGCGAGACGGGAGCCGAGTTGAACGGGAACGCGATGAGCCATCCCGCGATCGACTGACCGAACCTCCGTCCAACGAGCGTGGCGAACGTGATGAGGGCAGGCGTGAAGACGAGCTTGGGAATGAGAGTGTCGACGCCCGAAGACTAGCGGCGGCGCTCGCCGATGGCCTACCGTAGGTGCGATGGAAGCGGCACGTTTCGAGCGCAACGTACGGACGGAGTCGAGCGAGATCTTCACGATCTACGGCGGCGCGCGCCGCGTCGGCCGCGTCGACCTCCACTATGGCCGCTTCGAGGTGCACGCGACGCTCCTCCTCGACGTCGACCTCACGGACGACGAGCTGCAGCAGCTCATCGATCAGCTCGACGAGGAGCTCGTCCAGACCCACGACCCCGAGCGCGAGGACTTCCTCGTGACCGTCTTCAAAGGCGAGGAGCTCGGCTTCTACTCCGACGAATTCGAGTCCGAGGACGACGAAGAGGAAGACGAGGAGCCCTAGGCCGCGACGTCCACGACGCTCGCGCCGCTGAGCCGGACGAGATCCGCGGGCGCGATCGGAAAGACCGCGTCCGGCAGGCCGGCTGCGGCCCAGACCACATCGAACGTCATGAGCAGCTCGTCGCAAAGCACGCGGCAGGGTGTCGCGTGCGCGAACGGCGGGACGCCTCCGATCGCGTACCCGGTCGCCTCCTTCGCCTCGTTCGCGCTGGCGCGGCGGATGGACGCGACGCCCGCGGCGGCGGCGAGCTTCGGCTCGTCGACACGATGGGATCCCGAGCACAGGACGACGAGCGTCGCGTCGCCGGCGCGGAACACGAGCGACTTCACGATCTGGCCGACGGTGACGCCGATCGCGCGAGCGGCGTCTTCGGCCGTTCGCGTCCCTGCGGGAAAGCGACGCGCGTCGAGGGGCGCGCCACGCTCGGCCGCGTAGGCGCGCACGCGCGCGACGTTCGCGTGCTCTGTGGGCTGCACGAGGCCGAAGGCTAGTGGAAGAAGCCCGCGACGAACGACACGACGCGAGCCGGGATGAGCGTGAGGAGCGTGCGCGCGAGGCGCCGCCAGGCGCTCGCCGCGCGCGAGGCGTCGTCGTTCGTCGTGCCGGCCGAGGTGTATCTGTCCCGGACACGGACGTCCGCGATCTCGCGGATCGGCGCCTCGGCCTCGGGCACGGCGGTGGCGAGCATGCTCGCGTACTCGTACGGCGTCTGCGACGGGTCCGCGCGGAATCCGGCGTACGACGCAAGCAGCCGCGCCTTCCCCCACGCCGCATCGATCGGCTTCTGCCCTCGGAACCGCAGCTGGAACCGGGTGACGGTCGCGAGGCTCACGCCGAGCATCGCGAGGAGCACCGCGATGAGCGGCCACGGATCGAACGCCGGCGTCGGCGGGAGCGCGCCCGCGCCGGTGTCCCCGCCCGCGTCCAGATCGTCGCGACCCTGAAGCCCCTGCCGATCGTTGCCCGGCTGGTTGTCGGGGTCCTTGATCGCGCTGTCGTCCCCCGTGTCGCCCGGGAGCGTGCCGCCGCCGGTGGCATCCGAGTCGATCCGCAGGAACGGCGCCTGCGACGGCGTCGGCTCGAACTCGACCCAGCCGTAGCCGGGGAAGTACACCTCGACCCACGCGTGCGCGTCCTCCTCGCGGACGACGTACTTGCCGGTCTGCTCGTCGAGCGCTCCGGTCGTGTAGCCCTCGACGAGGCGCGCCGGCACGCCGAGGTCGCGCAGCATCACGACCATGCTCGACGCGAAGTACTCGCAGAAGTCCTCCTTCGCGGTGAAGAGGAAGTAGTCGATCGGGTCCCGGCCCGCGGGCGGCGCCTTCACGCTCGTCGAGTACTTGTACGTCGTGCGGAGATACGACTCGATCGTCTCGGCCATGTCGTACGCATCGGGCTCCGTGCCGGCGACCTGCTTCGCGAGGTCGCCCACGCGCTGCGGCAGCGACGACGGGACCTGCAGGTACTTCTGCCGGATGTAGTCGGGATACGCGGTCGACGCCCGTCGGAGGAGCGCCTTGTCCGCATCCGACACGAACGACCTCACGGTGTACGTGTGGTTCGCGTCATCTGCCCGCGCCGCGCGGAGACCGGTGGAGTACGAGCGATCCGCGCCCGTGACGAACTGGGCCGGGATGTTCGCGCGCACCGGCTCGTTCGCGGCGAAGAGGATGCCGTTCTGCGGTGCCTTGATGCTGAACGTCGCATCAAATGGCTGGCGCCCGAGCGGCGACACGGCGACGCGATCGACGCGATCCGTCTCGGTGACGCGCCACCCCGCGCCGGTGTAGAAGTCGTACGTGATCGCGCGCCAGAAATGGCCGCTCGGGGCGTCGACCGTCATGACGACCGTGTCCGACAGGTTCGGTGACAGTCCGAGGCGCATCGAGTCGGTGAACGACACGCCGCGGAGGCGGCTCGGTCCCGAGACGCCGGCAAAGAAGCGCTGCCATTCGGCCTGCACGCTGTTGTACGGGGACTCGAAGACGTTGTAGGCCTTCGACAGCACCTCGGCCGCGCCGACGCGCGGTGTCATGAACGCGACGACGACGAGCACGAGCGACCACGTGAGGCCGCCGCGAAGGAGGCGCCAATCCATCTCGCCGCTCGGCTGGATGTTGAAGCGACGCCAGCGGTCCTGGAGCGTGACGACGTTCAGGCGCACGAGCAGGATGAGGCTCGCGAGCGAGAAGGCGACGAGGTCGGCGAGCAGGTTCGTGAGCGCCATCGACACGTTCACGACGAGGCAGAAGCCGACGAACACGAGCGCGTCCCACGGCCGGCCGGTGCGCTGGAGCACGAAGGTCCCCACGAACGTCGACGCCCACACCGTTCCGCCGAGGAACAGGATGAAGACGGTCGGATCGCTCGACGCCTCGCCGGCGAGGACCTGCGTGAGCCAGTTGTTGGTGTTGACGGCAAGCACGACGAGCTTCTCGCGGAGCAGCGTGCCCTCCGTCGCCATCGCGGTCGAGATCACGATCGCCACCGCGCCGAGGACGCCCGCGAGGATGACGCTGCGACGCGTGCTCATGCGGCTGTTCCCGAGGAGGACGCCGAGGACGATCGCGAGCAGCGCGAGCCAGGTGAAGTGCTGCGAGGTGCGCACCCAGTCGGCCTGCTGGAGCGAGAGCGGGTAGATGAACACGACGAGGGCGAAGATCGGCAGCGCGAAGAGGCCGCCGCGGAACCGCAGATGCGACCGCGACGGCGCCGGGAAGAGCGACCGGACGGTGCGCGCGCCCCAGGCCCTCATCGCGTCAGGCGACATGGGCGCTCGCCTCGTGGAAGAGATCGGCGATCGAGCCGCCCGCGGACAGGTACGTCGCGGTCACGCCGGCGATCGCGAGCTCCCCGAAGAGCTGGTTGCGGCGCGCGCGATCGCGCTCGTCCGTGAGAGACGGCGGCGCGACGATCACGGCCTGCGTCGCGATCGACGCCTCCCGCAGCGTGCTTGCCGGCCGCACCCACGCACGGTCGAGCGATGCGGTGACGAGCACGCACGCGGAGCCGCGGCGGAGGCGTGGGAACGTCTCCACGAGCGTCTCGGCGAGCGTGTGCGAACCGGCGACGCGCACCTCTGCGAGGTACTGCATGAGCTTTCCGAATTGTTTCGTCCCACGGTCGGGCTGGAAGACCTCCGCGCGCGCGCCGCTCGTGATGAGACCGACATTCCGATGCTCGCGCAACGCCTTCGACACGATCGACGCGGCGACCGTGACGGCGCGTTCCTCGGTCGAGTCCTCCCCCTCCCCGCGATGCCAGTGGCGCTCGAGGTCGAGGTAGATCCAGAGGTCGGCCGTCTTGTCGAGCTCGAACTCCTTCACGTGGAGCTCGCGGTGGCGCACCGACGATGGCCAGTGGATGCGATTCATCGCGTCGCCCGGTCGGTACTCGCGGATGCCCATCACCATCGACGTCGACTGGAGGCTCCGCTGCCCGGTGAGGACGCCGCCTTCGAGCATCGAGCCCGGCAGCTGCCAGTGCGGGAGCGGAACGACGCGCGGATAGACGAGGAGGAGCGCCTCGGTGGGCACCTTCGTCTCGCGCGGATAGAGCCCGAACGGGTCGCCGCTTCGCAGCACGATCGGCCCGACCTTGTAGCGCCCGCGGCGCAGCGCCTTCGCGATCACCTTCCACTTGCGCACCTTGTGGCCGCCGCCGATCGACAGGACGCGTCCGGGCAATGGCTCGGGCCAGTTCGACTCTTCGCTGATCTCGAGCCAGAGCTTCCCGAACGACGAGTCGTTGCGGAGCTCGTAGACGAGCTCGAACGTGTCGCCGAGGTGCGCGTACGTCTGCGAGATCGTGCGCGTGATCGACAGACCGTCGAGCGTGAGCCGCGCCTGGACCCACATCGCGACGCCGACGAAGAGCAGGAGGTACGCGAGGTAGCTGAGGAGCTCGAGCCCCGTCGACGCGGCGACGATGAAGAGCGCGATCCAGAGGACCGCGAAGTGCCAGGTCTTCACCGAAACGCCCTAGGCTCTCGCGCGCGCTGCGGTCGGCGAAAGCTCCACCGGCACGCTCGCGAGCACCTCGGCGATGACGGTCGTCGCAGCGAGATCCTTGAGCCGCGCCTGGGGCTGCAGGATGAGCCGATGCGCCAGCGTCGGCGCGGCGAGCTGCTTCACATCGTCGGGCAGCACGAAGTCGCGACCCTGCACGAGCGCGTATGCCTGCGACGCGCGCGCGAGCGCGAGCGAGCCGCGCGGCGACGCGCCGAGGTACACATCCGGGTGCGAGCGCGTCGCGTTCACGACCGCCACGACGTAGGCCTTCACCTGTTCGGCGATGTGGATGTCCTTCACCGCGCTCTGTGCCTCGAGCAGCTCTTCGGCGCTGATGACCTGGTCGATCGTCTCGAGCGGGTGGATGACGCGCTGCGCGTCAAGGATCGCGATCTCTTCGCGATCCTTCGGGTAGCCGAGCTGAAGGCGGATGAAGAAGCGGTCGAGCTGCGCTTCCGGGAGCGGGAACGTCCCCTCGTACTCGATCGGGTTCTGCGTCGCCATGACGAGGAATGGCTCGGGCAGCTGATACGTGACGCCGTCGACCGTGACCTGGTGCTCCTCCATCGCTTCGAGGAGCGCGGACTGCGTCTTCGGCGTCGCCCGGTTGATCTCGTCCGCGAGGACGATCTGGCTCATGATCGGGCCCGGCCGGAACTCGAACGTGTTCGTGCGCTGGTTGAAGATCGAGACGCCGGTCACGTCCGACGGCAGCAGGTCCGGGGTGAACTGGATGCGCCGGAAGGAGCATCCGAGCGATCTCGCGATCGCCTTCGCAAGCACGGTCTTGCCGGTACCCGGGACGTCCTCGACGAGGATGTGGCCGCGGCACACCAGGGCGACGAGCGCCATCTCGACCTCGCTGTGCTTTCCGAAGATGACCTTCTCGACATTGCCGACGACGGCCTGGATACGTGTCGCCAGCCCCGACCTATCCATCTCTTCCTGAACTCCGACCGCGCCCTCGAAGGGTCCCGATGCCGCCCCATGCTAAAGCGCGACACCTGTCACGGATATCAACGCACGAAGTCGCCGATTGGTTCATTTCCCGAGCGCCGCCCGCATCACCTGCCCGCCCACGGGCGCTGCGTCGAGGCTGCCCTGGGGCGTGTTCTCGAGGATGACGGCGACCGCGATCGTCGGCGCCTCCGCGGGCGCGAATCCGACGAACCAGCCGTGCGGGATGCCCTGCGCGTTCTCAGCGGTGCCGGTCTTCCCGGCGACGTTCACGCCGGGGATCTTCGCGCCGAAGGCGAACGCGCCCGGCCCCGCGACGGCGTTCACGAGCATCTGCGTGATCGCCGCCGCCGTCGCCGGGTTGATGACCTGACCGGACGGCGCGGGCGCGATCGTGCGGATGGTGTTGCCCGACGCGTCGCGCACCTCGAGCGCGTAGTGCGGCGTCGGCATGACGCCGCCGCGCGCGATCGCCGCCGTGATGAGCGCCATCTGCAGCGGTGAGACGAGGAGCTCGCCCTGCCCGTACGACGTGTCGGCGATGAGCGTCGGCCGGTCGAGAGCGCCCGTGTTGGAGAGCTGTCCGGTCGGCACCGGAAGGTCGGCGTGCGGCGCCGAGCCGACGCCGAACCGCTGCGCGTACTCGGCGAGCTTCTGCCCGCCGATCTGCAGCCCGATCTTCGCGAAGTAGATGTTCTCGGACAGCCGATACGCGTCCGCCATCGTGTAGTCGCCGTGCGCGTGCGAGCTCGAGCGCACGTAGTAGCTCCCCCACGACTTGTCGGCCTGCCACGGGTCGTCGACGCGCACCTTCGCGTTCGGGTCGACGCCGCTCTCGAGCGCGGCCGCGCCCGTCACGAGCTTGAACGTCGATCCCGGCGGATAGAGGCCCGAGCGCGCGCGATCGAGCAGGGGGTGGTCCGCGGCCTGGCTCACCTGCTGCCACGCGGCGTCCTCGGTCGCGGGGTTCACGATCTGGTTCGCGTCGTAGCTCGGATTGCTCACCGAGGCGAGGATCGCGCCGGTGCGCGGATCGAGCGCGATCACGGCGCCGCGCCGCCCCGCGAGCGCGGCCACCGCGGCCCGCTGCACCTTCGGATCGATCGCGAGCACGACCGCGCCGGGCGACTCGCGCTCGCCGAGGTAGCGCGCCCGCCACACCGCGGCCGGATCGGCTGGATCCTGGCCGATGAGCGAGTCCGCATACGCCGCCTCGATCCCCGACGCGCCGTACTTGAACGACGCGTAGCCGACGACCTGCGACAGCGACGGATCGGTGTACTTCCGCACGTACCCGTCTTGCGTGCGCACGCTCTCCGCGAGCACGTTGCCGGCGCTGTCCACGATCGTCCCGCGCGGCCGGTCGCGGATCGCCTCCACGAGCCGCGGATTGAACGGATCGCGTGCGAGCGCATCGCTCGCCACGAGCGTCCAGTACCCGAGTCCGAACGTCGTCACGAGGAACGCGAGCGCGATGACGAGCGTCAGTCCACGGATGTTGGATGCGATGGTGCGTGTCACTCCGCGTCTCCGCGCGTCGACGCGGTCACGAGGTACGCCCTGTGAGGAGCGCTCACGTGTAGAAGCGCCGGCGTCGGCGTGGCCTGCGACGAGCATCTGCGCCCAGCGCGCCCGTCCGCGTCGCGTGCCGCGATGAGCGGGCGCGCGTACCGCTCGGCTTCGCCTTCGCGGTCTGCTGGCGTGTGGCCTTCGGCCACGCCGCAGTAGCCAGCCGTCACGGCGTACCTCGCACCCGCGCCGTGATGTCGGAGACGCGGATGAGCAGGGCCACGAGCATCCAGTTCGTGACGAGCGAGCTCCCTCCGTAGGCGACGAAGGGCAGCGTGATGCCGGTGAGCGGGATGAGGCGCAGGTTCCCTCCGACGATCACGAGCGTCTGGAAGGCGACGATGAAGGAGAGGCCGCCCGCGAGCAGCTGCAGGAACGGCGTCGGCGCGCGGACCGCGATGAGCATCCCGCGGTAGAAGAAGAGGAGATAGGCCGCGAGGAGGGCGATGCCGCCCGCGAAGCCGACCTCCTCGGCGAACGCGTCGAAGACGAAGTCGCTCCACACGATCGGGATGCGATCGGGCATCCCGTTCGCGAGACCGGCGCCGAAGAGGCCGCCGTTCCCGGCCGCGAAGAGTCCCTGGACGATCTGGTAGCCCGCGCTGAAGCGCAGGTCCTCGCTGAAGGGGCGCAGCCACGTGTCGACGCGCACCTGCACGTGCCCGAAGAGCTGATAGAGGACATAGCCTCCGACGGCGAGGAGGATGATGCCGATGAGCGTGTAGAACGCTTCGCCCGTCGCGAGGTAGAGCATCGCGAGGAAGATCCCGAGGAACAGGAGCGATGCGCCGATGTCCTTCTCGAGGATCACGACGAGCATCGCGATCGCCCACATCGCGATGATCGGGAGCAGGTACGGCACCGGCGGGAGCGGGATCGGCCCGAAGCGCCGCGGCCGCGAGATCACCTCTCGGAACTCCTCGAGGTACGCCGCGAAGAA
>DATDNP010000207.1:0-11756 GCA_036518215.1 Candidatus Limnocylindria bacterium | reverse complement strand
TCGATGAGCGCGACGGTCTCGTCGAGGCCTCGCGTCGCGTCCATCACCTCGCATCGCAGACCGCGCTCGGCGCACGAAGCCGCGATGCGCCCGTCGAGCATCGCGTCGCGCGCCCGAACGTTCGCGAGCGCCGCGGACCGGTCGACGATGCCGGGAAATCGCCGGACCTGACCTGGACCGAAGCGCTGCTCCTCGACGCGATCGCGTTGCGCGGCGGTGGGCACGAGGAAGATCGCCTGGCGCGTCGAGCTGATCACGTTCGCGACGAGCCAGGGCGGCGCGCCCGGTCCTTCGGCGACGATCGTGCGCGAGCGCGGGAGCGCGATGAGATCTTCGACGACCAGCGCGAACACCTCCTCCCAGATCGCGACCGTTCGCTCGACGAGGTCGTCGATCGACGGACGCGCCCAGCGCTCGTCCATCGAAAGCGCGCCGAACGCCGCGGCGTGCGGTCCGGCGCGCAGCCGGTGCTCCCGCGATAGATGCCAGTCCAAGCTGTAAGCCTTCAGGTCCCACGTGCCCGCGAGGAGCCGGGAGAGCGTCGTCTTCCCGGCCTGCGGCCCTCCGCCGATCCACAGCACATGCGACAGAGCTTCGCGGACGTTCGTCACGACGCGCGCGAGCATGGGGCGACCGCTCGTGAAAGAACAGTCTTCTCAGGCGTACGGACGCGCGTCACAATGAGCTCGTTCCCCACATGAACGCCGCCGAGCTGCTCGTCCGCTGCCTCGAGGCTGAAGGCGCGCGATACGTGTTCGGCATCCCGGGCGAGGAAACGCTCGCGCTGAACGAGGCGCTCGACCGCAGCGAGAAGATCGAGTTCGTCCTCACGCGGCATGAGCAGGGAGCCGCGTTCATGGCCGATGTGTACGGACGGCTTTCGTCGTACCCCGGCGTGTGCCTGGCGACGCTCGGGCCGGGCGCGACGAATCTGCTCACGGGTGTCGCCGATGCGCAGCTTGACCGCGCACCGCTCGTCGCGATCACCGGTCAGGCTGGACTCGAGCGCGTGCACAAGGAGTCGCACCAGTACATCGACATCGTCGGCATGTTCACCCCGGTGACGAAGTGGTCGACCCGCGTGACCGTCGCGGACAGCGTCCCCGAGATCGTGCGCAAGGCATTTCGGCTCGCGCGGATCGAGAAGCCGGGAGCGACGCACATCGAGCTGCCCGAAGACGTGGCGGGCGAGGAGATCGACATGGCGCCGCTCGAGGTGCGCCGCACGTCGTATCCCGAGGCGCAGCAGGATGCCATCGAGCGTGCGGCGGAGATCATCAATGACGCGAAGCAGCCCATCATCCTCGTCGGCAACGGCGTGCTGCGGCGCGAGGCGACGGCGCGCCCTGCCGTCGAGGCCCTGCGACGCTTCGTGCAGCGCACGCGTATCGCGGCGACGCACACGTACATGGCGAAAGGTGCGCTCGATCCCACAGACGCGCGATCGTTGCCGCCCGTCGGCCTCCAGCGGCCGGGTGCCGAGCTCGAGAACGTCAAGCAGCTCGCCGATGCCGACGTCGTCATCGCGATCGGCTACGACCTCGTCGAGTGGGCACCCGTCCTCTGGAACCCGAAGCGCGACAAAGTCGTCGTGCACATCGATACCACTGAGGCGGAGCTAGACGGCCACTACCACCCGTCGATCGAGGTCGTCGGCGAGCTGCATCTGTCGCTCCCGGCGCTCTCGGAAATCGTGCGGCCGCGCGATGCGGGCCGTAGCGTGGCGTTCAGACACCACAGCGTCGTGCACGGCGACCTCCAGGTCCTTCCGCCGGCCTTCGTCGTGCAGACCCTGCGCGAGGCGCTCGCTCCCGACGACGTCGTCGTGAGCGACGTGGGCGCGCACAAGGTGTGGCTCTCGCGGCTCTTTCCGACGGATTGCCCGAACACGGTCATCGTCTCGAACGGGCTCGCGTCGATGGGCATCGCCGTGCCGGGCGCGATCGCCGCGAAGCTCGTGCATCCCGGGCGGCACGTCGTCGCGTTCACCGGCGATGGGGGCTTCCTCATGAACGTCCAGGAGCTGGAGACCGCGAAGCGCATCGGCGCGGCGATCTGCGTCGTCGTGCTCGTCGATGAGCGGCTCGGCGTGATCGAGGCGAACCAGGAGCGCGTGTACGGCCGGACGTTCGGCACGGGGTTCACGAACCCGGACCTCGTCGAGCTCGCACGGTCGTTCGGGATCGCGGGGTTCGCGGTCGAGAGCGCGAAAGAGCTGCTGCCTACGCTCCGTCGTGCGCTCGACATCGACGGCCCCTCGCTCGTCGCCGTGCCCTGGGATCACGCGGCGAATGAGCGGATCGGGCAGGCCGTCCCTCGGCGCGGTCCCGCGACGCCGGGCTGAGCTAGTCGCCGCGCGCCGGAAGTCCCACGCTGCGTCGCCAGTGCTGCCGTCCGAGCTCGAACCCGATGGCGCAGCCGAGGTCGACGAGCTGCGCCTCCGTGAACGCGTCGTGCAGCCGTCGCCACAGCTCGTCGTCCGCCTTCGACGAGTCGTACGCGATCGCGTACGTCCACTCGAGCGCGACGCGCTCGGGGCCGGAGTACGGCTCGATGTCGCGGATCTCATCGGCGAGGAACCGGAAGCAGAGCTCCTTGAGCCGCTGGTCCGCGACGCCCGCGCGCAGCACGCTCGTCTCGATCTCCGACCACGCCGCCTCCGCGTCCGGCACGAGCGAGCGGATGTCGCGAGCGGTGCGAGCCGGGATCCGCGGCATCAGCGTGTCATCCCCGGCGCGAGGCCCGCGCCCGGCTCGCCCGGCAGCTCGTTGTGCCCGACCTTCCACGTCTTGATGACACGCTGCTGCCCGAACGTGACCGCGATGAAGCAGCCGAGCTCGACGATCTGGGCGTCGCTGAAATGCTCTCGGAGCTTCGCCCACACCGCGTCGTCCGCACCCGCGGGATCCCACACGAGCATCGACGTATAGAGCAGCGCCGCCTTCTGACGCGGCGTGAAGCGGTCCGAGGTCTCGAAACGGAGCAGCTCGACGTAGTCCGCCTCGGTCAGGCCCTCATCCCTCCCACGGAGGGATCGCTGGGACCCTCAGTACTCGCACTCGATCGTCTGGGACACGTACACGCGGCAGAGCTCCTTGAGCGAATGCTCGAGGACGCCCGCCCGGAAGATCTTCTCCCACGCATGCATGAACGCCTTCGCGACGGCGGGCACGTGGAAGCGGATCGACTGCGTCTCGGGACGCGGTGTACCGATGCGCCGTGACTCCTCGAGGTAGCGGACGAGCTCGGGGTCGGTGAGCGTTCGCTCGTCGACGTAGCTGATGCGCGCCACGACCGAATGCTACGGGTGCCGTGCTACGTGTGCCGAAGGATGTACAGGCCGCCGTGCAGGCGGTCGGTCACGAAGACGAGGCGATCGCTCGACACCAGGACGTCGTTGAACTGGATCGCGGGCTGGCCGGGCGGCGGTTCGGGCACGTAGCACGCGATCTCCTTCACGTGCGCGGCGTCCGTCGTGTCGTACACGCGCAGCCCCGCGTTGAAGTACGTCACGTACACGATGCGGTCGCTCTGGTACGTGTCGCGCCGGTTCTCGTGGACGTTGTGCGGACCGAAGCGTCCGCCGCGGCGGCAGTAATCGCCCTCGGGGACGGGGAAGACCGAGACCTCGCGCGGATGACGCTCGTCCGAGATGTCGACGACGTGGACGTCCTTGCGCGCTCCCTCGCAGTCCGGCTCGATCGCCTCGTCCGTGACGACGAGCAGGTCGCGCCCCGCGAGCGGCAGCGCCGTGTGCGTGTGCGGATGGCCGCCGGCACGGTCGGCCCAGGACAGCGAGCTGATGAGCGAGAGCGAGCCGTCCGTCGCGACGGCGTAGACGACGACGCCCGCGTCGAAGTACCCGCCATATGCGCGGTCGCCGGCCGTGATGACGTGATGCGCGCCGATGTCGTTGCCGTTGGGAAGACGCTCGCGATCACCCTCGCGCTGACCCGGCCACCACCAGCGCGATGCGAGACGCGGGTGCGTCGGATCCTCGAGGTCGACGACGATGAGGAAGCGCGCGGCGAAGCCCTTCTCGCGAGCGGACGCGTACGCGTAGCGGCCGCCGTCCCAGAAGATGCGATGCACGCCGAGGCCGTCGATCGCCAGGAAGCCGATCCGCGTCGGGTCCGCCGGGTCGCGCGAGACGTCGTACACGAGCAGACCTGAGGACTCGGGGACGCCGACGCGATACGGGTACTGCTCGTGGTTCGCGAGGAGCAGTCCGTCGGCGAGCTGGACCTTGTGCGAGTGCGTCCCGCGCGGGACGGGTATCTGCCTCAGGACACGCGGCGATGCGGGGTCCGAAACGTCGACGACGCTCGTGCCCACACCGAAGTCGCCCATGTGCCCGACATACACGACGTCGCCGGTCCGCATGATCTGCATGCCGTCGCCCTTGCCGGCGAGGTCCGTGTGGCCGACGAGCTCGAGCCCGCGCTGCTCCAGCGGGCGTGGGAGCGTTGTCATGTCCAGATTCTGTGCGCGTTTGACTGAGGACGTTTTCGCCCATAGCCTGCGGAGGCCTTGCGCAAACGTTTTCCGACCGCGGCCCGGACCGTGGGACGGCGGACCATCCGCGACGTGGCGCGACTTGCGGGCGTCCATCCCTCCACCGTGTCGCGTGCTCTCCACCGCGCCGACCTTCCGCTCCGCGACGAGACGCGCCGGAAGGTGCTGGCGGCGGTCGAACGGCTCGAGTACCGCCCGTCGATGCTCGCGCGCGGCCTGCGCCTCCAGCGCACGCGCACGCTCGGGATGCTCGTTCCGGACATCACGAACCCGTTCTTCCCTCCGATCATCCGCGGCGCCGAGGAGGCCGCGCGCGAGCGCGGCTACGAGCTCGTCCTCTGCAACACCGATGACGTGCCCGACCGCGAGACCGCGTCGCTGCGCCTGTTGCGCGAGCGGCAGGCCGACGGCCTCCTCATCGCGACGAGCCGGATGGCCGATGCCACCGTGTCCTCGGTGCGCCGCGAGCGATTCCCGTTCGTGCTCGTGAATCGAGGCTCGCGCTCGACGGCGGACCATTCCGTCGAGGTCGACAACGACAGCGCCGCACGTGCCGTCGTCGCGCATCTCGCGGCGCTCGGTCATCGGCGGATCGCGCACATCGCCGGTCCGCTCAGCACGACCACCGGCGCCGAGCGCGCCGCCGGCTACCGGTCGGCGATGCGAGAGCACGGGCTCGACGACGCGATCTGCGTCGTCGAAGCCGCCGCATATTCGGAGGACGCCGGCCGCGCGGCGACGGAACAGCTCCGCGGGCGACATCCGACCGCGGTGTTCGCCGCGAACGACCTCCTCGCGATCGGCGCGCTCCAGGCGTTCCGCGCCGCGGGGACGCGCGTCCCAGATGACGTCTCGCTGGTCGGCGTGAACGACATCCCGCTTGCCGGCCTCATCGATCCGCCGCTCACGACGACGCGGGTACCGCAGCGTGAGATGGGTCAGATCGCGGCACGCATGCTCATCGCGCTGCTCGAGGGTGAGCCGGTCGAGCGGCCTCATGTCCTGCTCGCGACGGAGCTCATCGTTCGCGGATCGACCTCTGTGGCGAGGGCGTCGTGACGGTGACGGACCGCATCATCGTCGAAGGCGCGACGAAGCGCTATGCCGCGGTGACCGTGTTCGACCGTCTCGATCTCGCGGTGCGCGAGCGCGAGACGCTCTGCATCCTCGGTCCGTCGGGCTGTGGCAAGACGACGCTCCTGCGGGCCATGCACGGCCTCGTGTCGCTCGATGGGGGCACCATCGCGATCGACGGCGCGAAGGTCGCGTCGCCGCGCAAGAACGTCGCGATGGTCTTCCAGCATTTCGGCCTCTTCCCGTGGAAGCGCGTCGGCGAGAACGTCGCGTTCGGGGTGGAGAACCTCGGCATGGCGCGTGGCGAGGTCGCGGCGCGTGTCGCGCGTTACATCGAGCTCGTCGGATTGAAAGGCTTCGAGGACCACTATCCGTATCAGCTCTCGGGAGGCATGCAGCAGCGCGCCGGGCTCGCGCGCGCGCTCGCGACGGAGCCCGACATCCTGCTCATGGACGAGCCGTTCGGATCGCTCGACGCGCAGACCCGCGAGATCCTCCAGGACGAGCTGCTACGGATCTACGCAGCGCAGCCGCGGACGATGGTCTTCATCACGCACTCGATCGAGGAGGCGATCGCGCTCGGCGACCGCATCCTCGTCATGACGTCGCGACCCGCCCGCGTGCGCGAGCTCATCGCCATCGACATTCCGCGCCCGCGCACCGTCGCGAGCGTCATCGCTCATCCGCGCTTCATCGAGCTGCGCGATCACTGCTGGCGCCTCCTGCGCGAGCAGCAGGTGATGGTGTGACCCTTCAGCGCGTTGGCGTCGAGGTCGAGGAGGCGCGCGTCCGCTCGTCGCGCTCGCGGTGGCGCCGCTTGCGGCCCGGGGATTGGGCCGTGCGCGTCGGCACCGTCGTCGTCCTGCTCGGCATCTGGCAGCTGTATGGGCCGAACCTGAACCGCCTGATCCTGCGGCCGCCGTCGGACATCGTCGCGGCGTTCTTCGAGCTGCTCCGCAACGGCGAGCTGCAGACGGCCTTCGCGCAAAGCATGAAGGAGTTCGTCGGCGGGTTCGTGATCGCGCTCGTCCTCGGCGTCGCGATCGGTGTCGCCTCGGGGCGGTGGCGCTTCGTCTACAACGCGTCGGACCCGATCGTCTCGGCGCTCTACAGCGTCCCGTCCGTCGCGCTCGTCCCGCTCATCGCGGTGGCGTTCCGGTCGATCGGTGACGCGCCGCGCATCGCGACGGTCGCCCTTTTCGCGATCTTCCCGATCCTCATCAACACGCAGCAGGGCGTGCGCAATGTGGACCGGCAGCTTCTGGAGGTGGCGCGAGCGTTCAACACGAGCGAGCGGAAGATGTGGAGCGACGTGATCGTGCCGTCGGCCATGCCGTATGTGCTCGCGGGCGTGCGCCTCGCGATCGGACGGGCGCTCATCGGGATGATCATCGCGGAGTTCTTCGTCGGTCTCGTCGGTCTCGGCTACCTGATCATCTCGTACGAGAACGTCTTCCGGATCGACGCCATGTTCGTGCCCGTCATCGTCGTCGCGGCGATGGGCGTCCTGCTCATGGGTTCCATCCAATGGCTCGAAGGCCGTGTCGCACCGTGGCTCAAGACAGATCGATAGGGAGGTCGTAGATGGGTGCGCGTGTCTGGGGGACCTTGGGACTCGTTCTCGCGACCCTGATCACAGCATGCGGCGGGACGCCCGCCAGCAGCAGCGGAGCGCCGACCGCGTCGGCGGCAGGATCGGCCGCCGCGTCGCAGGTGGCGAAAGCGACGTGCACGTCGAAGAAGGTGACGATCGCGGTGCCCGTGGCGCCGCCGAACGTCGTGCACCTCACGCCGTACGTGGCGGACGCGATGGGATTCTTCAAGGATGAGAACCTCACGGTCGATCTCGTCAAGTTCGACGGCGGTGTCGGTTCGCTCCGCGCATCCGCGTCCGGCGCGATCGACCTCGCCGGCACCTCGAGCGAGCCCGTGCTCGACGCGATCGAGAACGGCGCGGACGTGAAGATCGTCTACAGCTACGCCCCGAACGTGGACGTGTCGTTCGCCGTCGGTCCCAACGTGAAGACGATGGCGGACCTCAAGGGCAAGACGATGGGCGTCCAGGAGCCGGGTGGCTTCGCGGACGTCATGACGCGGCTCGTGTTGAAGAAGGCGGGCATCGATCCGAGCGAGGTGAAGTTCTTCACCACGACGACGGCGGGCCGTGTCCAGGCCCTCGCGACCGGTCAGACGGACACGGCCGTCCTGCACATCGACCAGGTCAAGACCGCGCAGAAGTCGAACCCGCAGATCCAGGTCCTCGCGAACATGTGGGACGTACTCACGAACTACCAGTACGCCGTGTACATCGTCCCGACGCAGACGCTGAAGGACGACCCGAACACGACCGAGTGCATCATCCGCGCGCTCGTGCGCGCGAACCGCGCGATGTACGACCCGGCGAACCGCGACAAGATCATCCAGATCGGCGTCGATCAGACGAAGGAAGCGAAGGACGTCGTGAGCGACACGTTCGACCTCCTCGTGAAGGCGAAGGCCTGGCCGCAGAACGAAGGCGTGCCGCAGGCCAACATCGAAGGGACGATCGCGAGCGAGAAGGCGTTCGGACACATCAAGAGCAACATGACGTTCGCGCAGGTGACCGACCTCTCCGTCGTGAAGAGGGTCATCGACCAGCTCGGGCGCGTGAAGGACTTCCCGTACTAGCAAGGGGATAGAGAGAGATGACGACGCTCGTCGACCTGACGCAGCCCTGGGGCGACCGGATGCCGACCTGGCCACAGTTCGAAGCGATCCAGGTCACGGACATCACGACGCACCATCGCGACGGCAAGAGCACCGTGCTCGTGCGCACGAACATGCACACGGGCACACATATCGACGCGCCATCCCACTACTGGCCGACGGGCAAGTCTCTCGGCGAGCTCCCGATCAGCGATCTGTATGGGACGGGCTTGGTGATCGACCTCCGTTCGATCACCAAGCCCTGGGCCTACTACTCGACGAAGGACGTCCTCGCGTGCCTCCCGAAGGGGGAGCAGATCCGCGCGGGCGACGTCGTGATCCTCTATACCGGCTGGGACCGCTACAACTGGACAAAGCCGACGCGCGACGACGTCATGTACTTCGACAAGCACCCCGGCCCGATGCCCGAGTTCTGTGACTACCTCATCGACAAGGGCATCAAGATGTTCGGCGGCGACATCGCGTCGATGGACCACTCGCTCTACGTGCGCGTGCGGTACTTCCGTCCCGACCTCGTGAAGGAATACGAGGCGCTGACCGGAAAGCCGATCGACGAGACGCTCCCGATGAAGGACTTCGAGTACGTCCACTACGGGATGGCGAAGGCGAACATCCCTATGCTCGAGAACCTCGGCGGCGAGCTCTCCGAGGTCGCCGGCAAGCGCGTCGACATCGGCGCGTTCCCGTGGCGCTGGGTGAACGGCGAGGGATGCATCTGCCGCGTCGTGGCGTTCCAGCCGTGAGCGCCGTCGTGGCGCCCGCGAAGACGATGCAGGCGCTCGTGCTCACCGCGCCGCACGAGTTCGAGATCCGCCACGACATCCCCGTCCCGGCGCCGAAGGCGAACGAGGTGCTCGCGCGCGTGCGCGCGATCGCCATCTGCGGGACCGACGCCGAGATCATCGAGGGGACCTTCAAGGGCCGCTGGCCGCGCGAGTACCCGTTCATCCCCGGGCACGAGTGGTCGGGCGAGGTGCTCGACGCCGGCGACGTCGCGCGCGGCTACGGCTTCGTTCCCGGCACGCGGGTCGCGGGCACGTCGCACTCCGGCTGCGGCTACTGCCGCATGTGCCGGACCGGCCGCTACAACCTGTGCTTCAACTACGGCCGCGAGGACCTCGGCCATCGGCAGTACGGCCACTACACGCAGGGCGCGTACGCGACGTACGTCGTGCACACGATCAAGAGCGTGTTCAAGATCCCCGACGCGATGCCGTACGACACCGCGGCGCTCTGCGACACGGCGTCGATCGCGCTTCATTCGGTGAAGCGTCCGGGCATCGAGCCGGGCGACGTGTTCGTCGCCGTCGGCTCGGGCGGCATGGGCCTCCTCACGGCGATGTGCGCGAAGGCGCTGGGCGCGGCGCGCACGATCGTCGTCGGCGGCGGCAAGCGTCTCGACCGCGCGAAGGAGCTCGGGTTCGAGACGGTCGACTACCACGACGCCGATCCCGTCGCGAAGGTCCGTGAGCTCACCGGCGGCGTGGGTGCCGACGTCGCGGTGGATTCGGCCGGCACGAAGGAGTCGGTCGCGCAGGCGATCAAGATGGTCCGCAAGGGCGGTCGCGTCGCCTTCACGGGCATCCCGAAGGAGGCGTCGACGATCGACTTCCAGAAGATCGTCCTCGAGGAGATCGACCTCTACGGTGTGCGCGCGAATCGCAACACGATGGAGGAGATCATCCCGCTCATGGCCGATGGGCGCGTGCCCGCCGCGAGGCTCATCACGAACCATTTCCCGCTCAAGGATTTCCGCGAGGCGCTCCGCACGTTCAACGAGCGCGTCGATGGCGCGCTCAAGGTGATAGTTGAGCCGTGAGCGATCTCGGCGAGCTCATGCGCACGCGACGCGCGATCCGGAAGTTCAAGCCCGGGACGATCCCTGAGGCCGATGTGCGCGAGGTGCTCGAGGCAGCCCGCTGGGCGCCGTCGCCGGCGAACGTGCAGCCCGCGCGCTTCATCTGGGTGCGCGATCCGAAGATCAAAGAAGAGCTGCAGCAGCTCGCCGCGGAGTCGAAGGCGATGTCGGCACACTGGGATCCGTCGTTCGCTCCGGGCGGCGCGAGCGGGCTCGTGAACGACCTGCGGACGCCGGAGGTCATCGCCGTGTGCGCGGACCCGGCGAAGAGCCTCACCAACGTGAACGACGAGAACGGCTTCGAGTGGGCCGCCGCGATGTCGATCTATGGGATGTGGCTCCGCGCGCAGTCGCTGGGGTACGGCGGCGTGTTCGTGCAGCACTGGCTTCCAGATCACGCGAAGCGGATCCTGAACATCCCGCGTCTGTGGCGGTTCCTCGGCACGTTCACCTTCGGGATCCCGGCGGAGGAGAAGACGCAGACGCGCCTGCCGTTCGACGAGGTCGTGTTCGTCGATCGATTCCCGGGGACGCCACATCCTTGAGCGTTCCACCACGGATGCGCGCCGTCGTGTTCGAGCGCCCGAACGAATACACCGTCACCGACGTGCCGACGCCGCGCCCCGCGGCGGGGCAGGCGCTCATCAAGGTCCATGCGTCGATGGTGTGCGCGACCGACCAGAAGGTGCTCGCCGGCAAGTTCCCGGCGACGAAGTTCCCGCACATCCCCGGTCACGAGTTCAGCGGGGAGATCGTCGCGACGGGCGACGGCGTCGACATCGCGCCAGGCACACGGGTCGGCGTCGAGGTCCACGTCGGCTGTGGCACGTGCGAGCGCTGCCTCGAAGGCATGTACACGCTCTGCCTCAACTACGCGAAACGCGAGACGGGCCACGCGCACGTCGGGTTCACCATCGCGGGCGGGCTCGCGGAATACGCCGCAGTCCCGGCCGCCGCGCTGCACCCGCTCCCCGAGAGCGTCTCCTATGAGGACGGCGCCTGGACGGACAACCTCGGCGTGGCGCTCTGGGCGCTCGAGCGCGGGCGCCTCCGCGGCGGCGAGAAGATCGTCGTGTTCGGGCCGGGCGCGATCGGACTATGCGCGGCGCAGCTCGCGCGCGCGCTCGGCGCGGGCGCGGTGCTCCTCGTCGGTCGCGGGCAGCGGCTCGCGCGCGTTCAGGGCATCGCCGACGCGGTCATCGACGTCGCGGAGGCCGACGCACTGCGCGGGAGCGCGGACCTCGTCGTCGAGTTCGCCGGTACGGCGGACGCCGCACGCGCCGCGATCCTCACCGCTCGCCGCGGCGGACGCGTCGTCCTCGGCGGCTCGACCGGGCTCGGCGTCGAGCTCTCGGGGATCGATCTCTCGACGATCGTGCGCGGCAACCTCGACGTCCTCGGCTCGCTCGCCAACCCTCAGGGCGTGTCGGGGAGGGCACTGACGCTGCTCGCGCGCGGCCTCGTGGACGTGCGACGCTTGGTGACGCACCACTTCCCGCTGAGCGCGTTCGACGAGGCATGGCGGACGTTCACGACGCGCGCGGACGGCGCGATCCGGGTGATGCTGCATCCCGACGGAGGAAGCTGATGGATCGAAAGACGG
>DATDNP010000206.1:0-5897 GCA_036518215.1 Candidatus Limnocylindria bacterium | reverse complement strand
GAGAGCATGAACGCGTGCGCGTACGGCGCGAGCGGCGCGCCGGTGATGTGGTCCGCGAGCAGACGCGCCGCCCCGGGCGCGGCCATGATGCCGTGACCGCCGAACGCGCATGAGGCGTAGAGGCCACGGACCGGAAGCGGTCCGATGATCGGGCGGTTCTCCTTCGTCTCGGTGTAGTAGCCGCCGTCGATCACGGGCCGCGGCGTGTGACCGACGTAGCGCGCGAGCCCGGGGAGCATGTGCACGAGCCCGCGCAGGCAGATCTCGGCGAACGCGGGCTCGAACGTCGGCGGGTACGACGGCTTCTCGCGCCGCTCGTCGTAGGTCCAGATGAGGAGGAGCGCGTCGCTCATCGGTCCGCCCTCAGGCCGCAGGTGCACGCCCGCGGGGTACTCGCGCGCGAGCCACTCCAGGCGTTCGCCCTCGAGAGCGCGGCGCTCGTCGTCCGAGACCCACAGATGCTGCCGGTCCGCCCAGATCATGAACGGCGCGCCGCGCGGCACGACGTGTTGCTCGTCGCGGAACGCGACCTTGCCGTGGAGCTCGTTGAACACCGGCAGCTCGACGCCCGCCATCGCCGCGACGTCGCCCGCGTACGGACCAGCGCAGTCCACGACGGTGTCGGTCGCGATCGCGCCAGCCGTCGTGCGGACGCCCGTGACGCGACCGTTCGCGACGTCGATCCCGTCGACGTGCGCGCGGATGACGCGCGTCCCAAGCTCGCGCGCCGTCTCGATCATGTACATCCCGAGCTGCTGCGCGCTCATCCAGCCGCAGCGCCGCGCGTGCAGGACCGCGACGACATCATCGGCGAGGTACGGGAAGTGTTCGCGGAGGAGGCGCCGGTCGACGATGACATCGGCACCGTCGAGCGTCGCATCGACATCGGACGGGTCCGACGGCACGTAGGCGGGATCGCCGGACTTCCCCTCGTGCACGCGCAGCGTGCCGGCGCCGAGCGCGCAGATCTCCCCGGCCTCGCGACGCAGATCCGCCGCTCGCCTCGGATCGGCCGTCGCCCAGATGTACCCGCGCCGGTTCATATGGAAGGCGTCGTTCGAGGCGCCGCGGAGACGCTCGAGCTCGTCGATCGAGTCGTTCATGAGCGCGACCATGGAGCCCTCGGGCCCTGGCCACCAGTTGCGATAGCACTCGCTCGACTTGTCGGACGTGAGCGTGAGCGGCGCGCGCTCGTCGACGAGCACGACGTCCCTGATGCCACGGCGCACCGCGAGCTCGTGGGCCACCGCGACCCCGGCCATGCCGGCGCCGACGACGACGATCGATGCGCGCTCGGTCACGCGGGATCGCGAAGCGCGGCGAGCACCTTGTCCGCGGTGAGCGGCAGCGAGAAGAGACGCGCGCCGACGGCCGCGGCGATCGCGTTCGCGACGGCGGCGGAGACGGCGGGGTTCGCGAGCTCGCCGACGGACTTCGCGCCGAATGGACCAGGCCCGTGCGTGTTCGGGAGGAGCGAGATGCGAAGGCGCGGCACGTCCGCGATGGTCGGGATCTTGTAGTCGCCGAGGTTCGCTGTCACCACGCGCCCATCCTGCGTGACGAGCTCCTCCATGAGCGCCTGCCCGAGCCCGAACACGAAGCCGCCCTCCAGCTGTCCGCGCACGGCGACGGGGTTGATGACCGTGCCGACGTCCGCGACGAGCAACGCGTCGAGGATGCGGAACGCGCCCGTCTCGCTGTCGACCTCCACCTCGATGCCGTACGCGAGCGAGCCATAGACGTGCTCGTTCTGCTCCGCGGTGCCGGTCACGGCGATCGGGAGCGGAGCGCCTTTCGCGCGTGCCTCCTTCAGCTTGCGCGCGCCGTCGAGCGCCGCGTTGCCGTGCACCGGCGTCACGCGGCTTCCGCCGACGCCCGGATCGCGCAGCGCCGCCGAGGTATCGAGCTGTTCGACGCGCACGCGGTCCGGCGCGAGGCCGAGCTCCTGCGCGACGACGCGCTGGATCATCGTCATCGCGCCGCCGCCCTGATCGGTCACGCCGGTCCGGACCGTGACCGAGCCATCCGCTTCGAGGCGCAGCTCGAGGCTCGTCTTCCCTCGCCCGACGTGGCGGACGCCGAACGCCATGCCGCGGCCGCGGCCCTTCGGGAGCGCTGTGCCCCAGCGCATCTCGCCGCGGAACGTCGAGAGCACGCGCGACGCCTCGGAGTCGTGCCACACGTCGCCGTGGACGTCCGTCTCGCCGGCGCGGATGACATTGCGCTCGCGCAGCTCGAGCGGGTCGATGCCCATCGCGCGCGCGATGAGATCCATGTGCGATTCGGCGGCGAAGTTGTTCTGCGGCTGGCCGGGCGCGCGATCGTGGCCCGCCGGGAGATGGTTCGTGTACACGGTCGTCACGTCGACGCGCGCCGCCGGGATCCGGTAGCCCGCGAGCGTGAGCACGCCGTCGCCCGGCATGAGGAACACGATCGGCTTGCCCGCGGCGTACGCGCCGCCATCGAACACGACCGTCCCCTCGTGCGCGGTGATGCGCCCCTCGGCGTCGACGCCCGTCCGCAGCCGGATCGTCGCGGCGTGGCGCGTGTTCGAGACCTGGAGCTCGTCCGCGTACCGCATGACGCTGCGCACGGGGCGACCGGTCGCGCGCGCGAGGAACACGAGCGCGTGCTCGTCGAGCGACAGCCCCTTCCCGCCGAAGTCGCCGCCGACGTGCGGCGTGTGCACAACGATCTTCTCGGGGGGCATCCCGAGCGTCACCGCCATCTGATCGCGCAGCGAGAACGGCGCCTTGTTCGTCGTCACGACGTGGACGACGTCGCCCTCGAACCAGACGAGCGCCGCGCGAGGCTCGATGTACGCGTGATGCACGCGCGGGACCTCGAAGGTGTGCTCGAAGACGCGGGACGCCTTCGCGAAGCCCGCAGCGAGATCGCCGTGCTCGTGCACGACGCCACCTTGCAGGTTCGGATGCGCGCGCGGCTCGCGTGTCGCCTGCAGGAATGGGTACGCGTCGGCGTCCGGATGGAGCACCGGCGCGTCGGGGTCGAGGGCTTTGCGGTGATCGAAGATCGCGGGGAGCTCCTCATACGTGACGTCGACGAGCGCGGCCGCGGCTTCGGCCGCCTCGAGCGTGTCGGCCGCGACCGCGGCGACGCGGTCGCCGACGAAACGGGCGCGGTCCCACACGAGCACGGGCCAGTCCTGGAGCCGCCGCCCGAAGCGCGCCGGTTTCACGTCGGCGCCCGTGATGACGGCCCGCACGCCGGGGACCGCGCGCGCCGCCGTCGTGTCGACGTGCGTGATGAGGGCGTGGGCATACGGGCTCGCGACGAACGCCGCGTGCAGCATGCCCTCGCGCCTGAAGTCGGCCGAGTACTTCGCGGCGCCGGTGACCTTCTCGTCGCCCTCGACGCGTCGCTCGGGGGTGACGAGGACGTCGGTCATGCCGCCGCGCTCCGCGCGATGCACTGCGTGAACTGCGCGAGGAGCTGGTCGGACTTCCGCTGGATCACCGGCTGCCCGAACTCGCCGATGCGCCCTGCGATGTGAACGTCGGATTCGATCCGAAGCTCGCACGCGCCGGCGCGCTCCGTCAACGAGACGTCGATCGAGGCTCGCACCGTACCGCCGAGGCGGCTGTCCTTCGCATCGGCGCGCAGCGTCGCGCGCTTCGCGAGGTCGTCGCGGGTCGCGACCGCGATGTCTCCGTCGAGCACGAGACGGACCGGCCCGATCTGCACGAGCAGCTGGCCCTTGAACCGATCGGGACCGACCGGCGTGACGGCGGCGACGCCCGGGACGCACCGCGCGGCGGCGGGGATGTCCATGACCGCGGCCCAGATGCGGTCGGCCGGCGCGGCGATCGTCGCCGTGTGCGCGAGCTTCATCTACGCCATCCTCCCGAGAGCGGTGAGCGCGCGCTGGGTGAAGACGCGCGCCATCTCGCGCTTGTACGCGGCGGAACCACGGACGTCGTCGATCGGGTCGATGTCGTCGTCGACGAGCGGCACCGCGTCGGCGATGAGCGCCTCGTCCGCGGCCTGTCCGGTGAGGGCGCGATCCACCGAGACCGCGCGCATCGGCCGCGGTCCGACCCCGCCGAGGAAGATGCGGAGCGCATCGAACCGCCCGTCGTTCATGTCGGCGCGCGCCGCGACCGACACGGTCGCGTAGTCGTCGACGCTGCGGAGCGTGTACTTGAGGTACACGGCGCGTGTCGCGGGCGTCCGCGCCGGCACCTCGACCGCGCGGATGACCTCGGTAGGCAGGAGCGACGTCGTGAACGTATCGACGAGGAGCTCGTCGACGGGCACGCGATGTGCGCCGTCCTCGCCGACGACGAGCGCCTGCGCCGCGAGCGCGGCGAGCATCACGGGCGCGTCGGAGGCGGGATCGGCGTGCGCGAGGCTGCCGCCGATCGTCGCCTGATTGCGGACGCGCACCGTCGCGACCTTCGCGACGGCATCCGCGAGCTCGGGCCAGGTGCGCCGGATCGCGTCCGCGTGCTCGAGCGAGGTGTGCGTCGTCATCGCGCCGATCGCGATGCCACCGTGCGCGTCGACGTCGATGCGCGACGCGTGCGGCACGCGCTGAAGACCGACGACGTGCCCGGGACGGATGAGCCCCTGGCGGAGCAGGAGCGTGAACGCGGTCCCGCCCGCGACGACGGTCGCGTCGTCGCCATGCTCGGCGAGGAGCGTCCGCGCCTCGTCCCACGAGGCGGGCGCGTGGTACGTGATGCTCACGCCGTCTGCCCCGACGCCTTCTTGATCGCGCGGACGATGCCGTGATAGCCGGTGCAGCGGCAAAGATTCCCCATCATCCAGTCGCTGATCTCGGCCTCGCTCGGACGCGGCGTGCGCGCGAGGAGCGCCGTCGCCGAGATGATCTGGCCGGGCGTGCAGATGCCGCACTGGAACCCACCCTCGGTGATGAAGGCATCCTGGAGGGGCGTCAGGCCGTTCGTCGCGATCCCCTCGATCGTCGTGACCTCCGCACCGTCCACGAACACGGCGGGCAGGAGGCACGCGGAGAGGAGCTCGCCGTTCACGAGGACGCTGCACGCGCCGCATACGCCGACCGAGCAGCCCTCCTTCGTGCCGGTGAGCGCGCAGTCGTAGCGGAGGACGTCGATGAGGCGCCGCTCGGCGCCCGCGCGCACCTCGCGCGGTACGCCGTTCACGCGGAAGCGGATGGTCGTCTCGGTCAATGCCTCAGCTTGTACCTCTGGATCTTTCCGGTCGACGTCTTGGGGAGCTCGTCCACGAACTCTACCCACTTCGGGCGTTTGTACGCCGAGAGCATGTCCGCGGCGTGTCTTTGCAGCTCCTCGGCGAGCGCCGCAGACGGCTCGGCGGCCGCGACGACGTAGGCGCACGGACGGACGAGCCCGCTCTCGTCGGTGCGCGCGACGACCGCGCACTCGCGGACCGACGGATGGCGCAGGAGCGCCGTCTCCAGCTCGATCGGGGACACCCAGAGCCCGCTCACACGCATCATGTCGTCCGAGCGCCCGTGGTAGCGGAAGTAGCCGTCCGCATCGACGGAATAGCGGTCGCCGGTGAAGACCCACTCGCCCCGGAACGTGTGCTTCGTGGCCGCGCGCTTCCGCCAGTAGAACGCCGCCGTCGACGGTCCCTTCACGAGCAGATCCCCCACCTCGTCGACGTCCGCCGGCGAGGCGTCCTCGCGCTGCACAACCGCCTCGTACCCGGGGATCACCTGGCCCGAGGTGCCCGGACGCACGCGGCCGGGCATGTTCGAGATGCAGATGTAGCCGATCTCGGTCGACCCGATGCCGTCGAGTATCTCGATGCCGAAACGCTCCTTCCAGCGCTCGTAGATCGGCGCGGGCAGCGCCTCGCCGGCGGAGATGCAGCGCCGCACCGACGAGAGGTCGGCCTTCGCGCCTCCTTCGATCGCGGCGAGAAGT
>DATDNP010000205.1:0-3963 GCA_036518215.1 Candidatus Limnocylindria bacterium | reverse complement strand
GGGAGTGATCGATGGGTCGTTACCTCGTCCAGCGGCTCCTCTCGCTCGTCGGCGTGCTCTTCGGCGTGTCCGTCGTCGTATTCCTAGCGCTTCATCTCGCTCCCGGTGATCCCGCACAGCTACTGCTGGGACCGCTCGCGCGGGCCGATGATCTCGCGCGCCTGCGCCAGGACCTCGGCCTCGACGACTCGTTACCGGTGCAGTACGTGAAGTGGATCGGCCACGCGCTGCAGGGGGACTTCGGCCGTTCGATCGCGTCGCACCGGCCGGTGCTCACCGAGATCCTCGAGCGCTTTCAGGCAACCGCGCTGCTCGCCGGCGCGAGCCTCGCCATCGCCGTTCTCGTCGGGATGACGATCGGCGTCCTGTCCGCCGTTCGGCGCGGCCGCTGGTTCGATCGACTCGCGATGCTCGTCGCGCTCGTGAGCATGAGCATGCCGTCCTTCTGGCTCGGGATGATCCTCATCATCGGCTTCTCGCTCACGCTCGGCTGGCTTCCCGGCACCGGGATGAGCTCGCCTCGAGGCGACGGGGGCGCGCTCGACGTCCTCACGCACCTCATCCTTCCCGCCCTCACGCTCGCGGCCGTGCCGACGGCCATCGTGTCGCGCCTGACCCGCGCGACCGTGCTCGACGTGATCGGTCAGGACTTCGTGCGCACCGGTCGCGGGAAGGGCCTCTCCGAACGGCAGCTCATCGCGAAGCACGTCCTGCCGAACGCGCTCGTAGGCGTCGCGACGATCATCGGCATCGAGGCGGGCTATCTCCTCGCCGGCGCGGTGCTCGTCGAGACCGTCTTCGCATGGCCGGGACTCGGCGCGCTCCTGGTCACGAGCATCCTGAAGCGCGACTTCCCGCTCGTGCAGGGTGGCGTGATGCTCATCGCCCTCGTCTACGTTGTCGTCAATCTCGTTACCGATCTCGCATACGCGTACCTCGATCCGCGGATCCGGTATGGCTGAGCCCGCCCGCGTCCTGCACGCGGAGGGACACATCGATGAGCGTCCGGATCGGGACAGGCCCGATCCGTCACGGCGGTTGCTGGCCGATCTCGTGCGAGAGCGGTCGACCGTTGTCGGCATCGTCGTCATCGTCGCGATCGCTTCCGCGGCGCTCCTCGCGCCGGTCCTCCCGCTCGCGGACCCGAACGCGACGAACCCCGCACTCCGTCTCGCGCCGATCGGTTCGGATGGCTTCGCGCTCGGATCCGACCAGCTCGGGCGTGACATCCTGAGCCGGGTCATCTGGGGAGCGCGCGTGTCGCTCTTCGTCGGGTTCGTCTCCGCGGGGATCGCGCTCGTCGTGGGCGGGACGCTCGGCCTCATCTCGGGGTATCTCGGCGGCGTGGTCGAGAACGCGATCATGCGCGTCGTCGACACGCTCATGGCTTTCCCCTACGTGCTGCTCGCGATCCTGCTGGTCGCGGCGCTGGGGCCGGGCCTCGTCAACGCGATGCTGGCGGTCGCGATCGCGAACGTCTCCTTCTACGCGCGCGGCGTTCGCTCGGCCGTCCTCGTGCTGCGCGGCCAGGAGTACGTCGAGGCGGCCCGCGCCGTCGGCGCGTCCAGTCCGCACATCCTGCGGCGGGAGATCCTGCCCAACGTGATCCCCACCGCCATCGTGGCCGCGAGCCTGAACGTGGGCTGGATGATCACGGAGACCGCGGGTCTCAGCTTCATCGGCCTTGGGGCGCAGCCGCCGACGGCGGACTGGGGAACGATGCTCGCCGACGGGCGCGAGGTGATCACCGTCGCCTACCACGTCGGCGCGATCCCGGGCCTCGCGATCCTCATCCTCGTCGTCGGCACGAATCTGCTGGGGGAGGGCCTGCGTGACGCGCTCGATCCGCGCTTCCGCACCTAGTCGGACCCAGCGCCGCGTCTCGGCGGGGGGCCTCTCCTACGAGATCCACGGCGAAGGCCCCGATTGTCTGACGCTCCATGGCGGTCCGGGTATGAGCTCCGCGCTCTGGCCCGCTCTCGGACCCCTCGCACGCCGGGCGCGCCTTGTCGTCTACGACCACCGCGGCCACGGCCTGTCGCGTGGGTCCGTCCCGCAACGCGAGCCGCTCGAAAGCCTCGCGGACGACGCTGCCGCGCTCATCCGCGAGCTCGGACTGCGGAAGCCAGCCGTGCTCGGCCATTCGAACGGGGGCTTCATCGCGCTCCACCTGGCGCTTCGCCATCCAAGCCTCGTAGGGAAGCTCGTGCTCGTCGACACCGCGGCGAGCGCGGCCTTCCGCCCCGTCTCGCGGGAGAACGCGCGGCGTCGCGCGACGCCGCGCATCCTGCGCGCGCTCGCGACCCTCTGGAACGACACCCTTCCAGACGATGCGGCGTTCGAGCGCGCCTGGGTGACGGTGCAGCCGCTGTACTTCCACCGGCCATCACGCGCACGGATCGCGGCGGTCACCTCGCCGCTCCGGTACCGGCTGGCGGCCCGCCGCCGGATCTTCGCGAGCTACGACCGCTACGATCTGCGCGACCGCCTCGAGAGCATCCGGGTGCCGACGCTGGTCATCGTCGGTAGGGACGACTGGATCACGCCCCCCGAATTCGCGCGCGAGCTTGCGGCAGGCATCCGCGGCGCGCGGATGGCCGTCTTCGACCGCAGCGGTCACAACACGTTCGTTGAGGAGCCGCGTCGGTTCGCGGCGGTCGTCGGCGAGTTCCTCGCCCACTGAGCTACACGAAGATGGCGAGGGGGAGGACCGCGGACACGACGAAGTTCGGCACGTTGACGACCGAGCTGAGGCGCAGGTCCACCGCGACGCTCGCGATGGCGTACGCCTGCGCGCGGTCATAGCCGCGATCGACGACGAGATGCTCGATCATCGCATCGAGCGCCCGCCGAGCCGCGAGGGTCGCGTCCTCCGAGGTGTTCTCCCCGGCCCTCGTGACGGAGATGCCTGTCGTCGCGTACGTCCCTCTCGCGAGCCGAGCCTCCGCCGGCGACGCATCGCGACGCGAGTAGGCCGGAGCGGTGATCCGGCGGCGGGCCGCCTCGCCCTTCCCGATGGCGAATTCGAGATGGAACGCGGCGCGCATCTCGATCGCAGCTCCACAGACCTCGCCGTCCCCCTGAGCGAAGTGTCCGTCGCCGATGGAAAAGAGCGCTCCGGGAACGTTCACCGGGACGTAGAGCGTCGCTCCACGCGTGAGCTGGCGCACATCCATGTTGCCCGCGAACTCGCGCGGCGGGATGGTGCGGAGTGCCTCGCCGGCGATCCGCGGGTCTGACGGTACGGCTCCCTTCGGCTCGGGCGGAAAAACCGTCCCCCCACGCTGGAGCAGACGCTGCTCACGTTCGCGGACCACCTCCAGCTGCGCACGTGACGGTGCCACGCCGATGGTGCCGGCGAACGACGCGTCCTCGATGCGGACACCTGGGATGCCCGGCGACTCGGCGTGGCCGTCGCGGATCCGCCACGAGAACACCCATGGGTCGCGGTACTCGTCGCGCATGAAGCCGAACCCGGGGCTGTGCGAGGTGAAGCCGAACGAGTCCGGCTCGACGTCGAGGATGCGCACCTCGAGGAGGTCGCCTGGCTCTGCGCCCTCGACCCAAACCGGGCCCGTGAGCGGATGGGCGACGTTCAGGTCCATCGTCAGGAGGTCGCTTGGTCGGGTCGTGGACGTCACCTGTCCGTCGACGGCGTCTCGCGTCTCCAGCTCGATCCGCTCGCCGGGACGCACGCGCGCGATCGCGGGGATGTCCGGATGCCAGCGGTTGTGACCGGTCCCGGGCTCTGCCGCGAGCTGCTTCACCGGGTCGATATGGATCCGCTGCGTGCGCATGGCCATCGACGGGAGTCTAGGGATGGGTAACGCCAGGACGCTCGCCCCGTTGCCAGACAAGGTGAGTGGAGCATCGATCGAGCGCGCGTACCGGCCCGATGCGCCGTTATCCTTCGGACGACGCGCGACCGCAGCGAGGAAGGGAAGAAACACCGGCTTGCTCGAT
>DATDNP010000204.1:0-5452 GCA_036518215.1 Candidatus Limnocylindria bacterium | reverse complement strand
ACGATGAGGAGCGCGATGAGGTAGTTCGGCACGGAGCTGATGACCGAGCCGAGCGTGCTCACGATCTGGTCGAAGGCCGAGCCACGCCGATACGCGGCGAGGAGCCCGAGCGCGATCCCGACGACGAAGCTGAGCAGCAGGCCGGTGCCGACGGCGAAGAGCGTCCACGGTAGGACCGCGAGGATGATCGCGGTGACCGACGCCGTGCTCGAGAGATACGAGGAGCCGAGATCGCCGTGGAGCACGTTCCCCACGTACGTGAGGTACTGGCGCCAGATCGGCTCGTTGAGATCGATCGGGTAGGTCGCCATGACCTGCGTGCGCGCTTCCTCGTACGTCATGTTCCCGTTGCGCGTGAGCTCGTCGATGCGAAGGTCGATCGGGTTACCGGGGAGCAGACGGATGAGCGCGAACGTGATCGTCGTCGCGACGAGGATGGTGAGGACGGCCTTCATGACCGCGCGGAGGACCGGATGTCGCCACAGCGCGCCGAGCTGCGCGCGGGCGTCCAGACGCGACGAAAGCTTCTCCTCCGCGGGGATGACCGTCGCCATGGACGCCGATGCTACGTGTTGGTCGACGAGGTGACGACGCGGAGGAGCTCTTCGAGGCCGACGTCCGCGAGCGAGGCGAGGCGAACGTCTGCCTGTGTGAGGTCGAGGCCCTGCGTGAGCACGTTCGGGACCGCGACGCACCACATGCCGGCGGCCTTCGCGGACGCGATGCCGTTCGGAGAATCCTCGAACGCGATCGCGGCGTCGCCCGGCACGGAGAGCGCGTCGAGCGTCGCGAGGTAGAGATCAGGCGCTGGCTTCGTCCGCGGAACGTCCTCGCGACACTTCACGACGTCCCAGTGCTCGTGGATCCCGAGCCGCTCGAGATGGCCCATCACCCAGCCGCGCGTGGAGCTCGACGCGACCCCGAGCCGGAGACCCATGCGGCGCGCATCCGCGACGTACTCGCGCACGCCCGCCATCACGTCGAGCGCGGCGATGAGCTCGTCGCGACGGCTCGTCCGCCGCGCTCGAGCCGCGGTGACGTCGAAGCCCTCGCCGACGAGCGCGGCGAGGTGCTCGCCTGGGTCGAAGCCGCGTGCGCTGCCGAGGAGCGCGTGCCACTCGTCCATCGGGATCTCGTGGCCGTGCTCGCGGTAGATCTCGGCCCACGACTCGAGCGCCGGCACCTCGGTCTCGAGGATGAGGCCGTCGAAGTCGAAGACGAGCGCGCGGATCATCGTCGCAGGCGCAGCTCCACCGCCTCCGCGTCGGCGTCGAGCCCGGCTGGATCGGGCTTCGCGACGCGCACGCGCACCTCTTGTGCCTCGGGGAACCGGTCGAGCAGCGAGCGCGCGACGTCCGCGGTGATGCGCTCGACGAGCGCGCGCGGTCGTTCCGCGACGGATGCGCGGACGGTCGCGGCGATCGCGCTGATATCGATGGCGTCCGCGAGATCGTCGGTCGCCATCGCGCGCGAGAGGTCGGCGGTGAGCGTCACGTCGACGACGTAGTCGTGCTCGACCGCTCGCTCGGCGTCGGTCGTGCCCTGCCGGCCGCGGCAGCGCAGGCCGCGGATCTCGACGCGCGCCTCATGCACGGGTCGAGCGTAGCGGGGTCACCACAACCGCTCCGCGACGCCGAGGCCGAGCGCGTCGCGGGCCTGACCCACCACGGAGAGCGATCCGGTGACGCACACGACGTCGCGCTCACCGGCGTCGGCACGTGCCGCCGCGATCGCGGCCGCGAGCTCCTCGTGCGCGCGGGCGGGGACGCCGCGCGCGAGGCGCACGATCGCCTCGGGCTCGAGCCCGCGCGGACCCGGTGCGCGCACGGCGTCCACCGAGCGCGCGAGCGGAAGGAGCGCCCGGACGACGGCGCGCGCGTCCTTGTCGCGCATGAGCCCGATGACGAACCGGACCTTGCGACGCGGGAATTCGCGTCGCAGGGTCGCCGCGAGCGCCTCCGCAGAGCCATCGTTGTGCGCCCCGTCGAGGACGACGTTCGGCGCCGAGACCTCGAACCGCCCCGGCCAGCCGAGATCGCGGAGGCTGCCGTCGCGCCGGACGCCGGCGAACGCGTCGTCGTGTTGGGCGAGGATGTCGACGGCGGCCAGCGCGGCGGATGCGTTCGCGCGTTGATGCTCGCCCTTCAGCGGGAGCCCGAGCTCGTCGGCGGCGCGCGTCGCCAGCGCACGCACCTCGCGCAGCGGTGTGCCGAGCGACGCGGCGACGCCGCGCAGCGTTCGTCGCGCCTCGTCGGGCTGCGGCGCGACCACGGCCACGCGTCCGGGACGCATGATCCCCGCCTTCTCGCGCGCGATCTGCGAGAGCCGTGATCCAAGCTCGCGGGTGTGGTCGTGGCTGATCGCGGTGATCACGCTCACGAGCGGGTCGGTCGCGTTCGTCGCGTCGTATCGGCCGCCGAGCCCGACCTCGAGGACGGCCGCGTCGCAGCCCTCGCCGGCGTAGTGGCCGAGCGCGAGCACCGTCGCCAGCTCGAACGTCGTCGGGTTGCCGGCTTCCGGCACGCGTCGGGTGAGCGCGTCGACGACCTCACGAAGCTGGGCGGCACGACGTTCGAGCTCGTGAGAGGAGATCGCGACGCCGTCGACCCGGATGCGCTCGCGGAACTCCTGCAGGTGCGGCTTCGTGGAGAGACCGATGTGCCGCCCCGTCGTCGCGAGGAGACGGGCGGTCATCGCGGCGGTGGAGCCTTTCCCCTTGGTCCCCGCGACGAGGACGATGCTCATGGTGCGGTCGTGCGCGCCGGCGATGTCGAGCAGCAGCCGCGTGCGCCGCACGTTCCACTCGAGCCCGGTGCCGGATGCGGGATTCCATCCGACGCCGCGCACGGGATCGGAGAACGAGAGGAGCCAATCGGTCGCGCTTCCCGCGCGGTCGCTCATGACGCCGTCGCGTACTTCGCGAAGAACGACACCGTCGCGCGGATCCCCTTGAAGTAGTTCTCGATGAGGATGTGCTCGTTCGGCGCGTGCGCGCCCGAGCTCGGGTGGCCCATCCCGAGCGTGACGTTGGGGAGCGAACGCTTCCCGCAGACCTGGTACATCGGCGAGGTCCCGCCCGACGACGGGATGATGAGCGCGGGCTGGCCGAAGGCCTCCTCGGCCGCGGCCTTCGCTGCACGCACGAGTGGATCGTCCATGCGGCCGCGATACGGACGGGTCCCTTCCTTCGCGACGAGCTCGACGTCACCGAAGCCGTGGCGATCGAGGTGCGCGCGCACGAGCTCGCCGATGCGCCGCGGATCCTGCTCGGGCACGAGGCGGAAGTCGATCTTCACCATCGCCTCCGATGGGATGACGGTCTTCGTGCCCTCGCCGGTGAAGCCCGAGAGGAGCCCAGCGATGTTGCACGTCGGCTCGAACACGGACGCGAGGCGAGCCTCCTCGTCGCTGCGGCCCCACGCGAAGCCGTCGATGGCGTAGATCCGCTTCACGACGTCGGCCTCGAACGGGAGCGACCGCACGTGCGCGAGCTCCGCGTCGGTCGGCCTGCGGACGTCGTCGTAGAAGCCCTCGACGAGGATCCGCCCGCGTGCGTCGACGAACGTCTCGAGCGCCTGCACGAGGCGCCACGCCGCGTTCGGGAGATGCGTCGCGCCGCCCGAGTGCGCGTCGCGCGCCATCGAGCGCACGCGCAGCTCCATGTAGAAGATGCCCTTCCCGCCGAGCGAGAGCTGTGGCCGGCCCGCGGCGTCGATCGCGCCTCCCTCCTTCAGCGCGCCGTCGCCGTCGGTGAGCGTCGCATCCTTGGCGAGGAGCTCCGCGAGATGCGCGCTTCCGTCCTCCTCTTCGCCCTCGATGAGGTACCGGATGCCGATGGGCAGCTCGCCGTGCACGGCGCGGTACGCCTCCGCTGCCTGGATGCGGAGAAGCAGGTGCCCCTTGTTGTCGTCCACGCCGCGCGCATACACCGCGCCGTCACGGATGGCGGCCTCGTACGGACCGCTCTTCCAGAGCTCGAGCGGAACGGCGGGTTGCACGTCGTAGTGCTGGACGCAGATGAGCGTCCGCTTCCCGTTCCCGGTCTCACCGACGACGAGCGCGGGCTCTCCGGGGACGCGGAGCTCGCGTGTCGCGCATCCCGCGGCAGCGAGACGCTGCCGGCACCAGCGCGCCGCATCGTCGAGCGCGGCATCCGCGCCGGTCTCGCTCGGGATGCGGCAAAGGTCACGCAGCTCGTCGACGAAGCGGTCGCGGTTCGCGACGAGATAGCGATCGAGCGCGTCGGTCATGGCCAGACGAGCGTGCCGTCCTTGTACAGCGAGCTCACGATGCTGTCGTCGTACACCGTCGAGACGTCGACGCGATTCGGGATCGCCTTGTACTCGGAGAGGAACGACTCGAGCGCGCTCCATTGCTCGCGGGTCATCATCCCGATGCCGCGCGCGTTCTTCGCGGCCGAGATCTCCGTGTCGAGCATGAACCGCTGATGCGCGGGATCCTCGCCGGGCGCGTACTTCATGACGACGTCGATGGCGCCCGCCGGATCGGCGACGGCGTCGGCGATCCCCTTGAGCGCGGCCCTGAGGAACCGCTTCACGACATCAGGCTTCTGTGCGAGGAAGTCGCGGTTCGTCATGTACGTGAGGCCGAACGACGGGATGCCGTACGCCGTCGGATCGATGAGGCGCACCCGGACGCCCTGGCGCGCGAGCGTGTCCGGCTCGTTCGCCGCGAACACCGGGTACACGTCGACCTGTCCGGTCGCGAGCACCCGCGGATCGAACCCGACGGAGACCTCGCGGACCTTCGAGCGGTCGACGTTCGCGATGCGCAGCAGCGCGAGGTAGTCGGCGGACGGCGTCGACTTGTAGCCGACGATCTTTCCTTCGAAGTCCTTCGGGCTCTGGATCGGCGAATCGGCCTTCACCGCGAACGCCTGATCGTCGCGCTGGCCGATGACGGCGATCGAGACGAGCGGGACGCCGGCCTGCGAGACGCGCTTCAGGATGTCGCCGCCGGTGCCCGTGGAGAACTGGATCTTCCCTGTCGCGAGGAGCTGGACGTGCTCGCCGCTCGCGGCGTGTTGGATCGTGACGTCGAGGCCCTGTGCCTTGAAGTAGCCCTTCTCCTGCGCGACGTACACCCCGACGAACGGGAGGTCCGCCTGCGGCTTGAACCCGGCCATGAACGTGACCGCCTCGACCTTCGGCGTCGGCGACGCGGACGGCGACGCGCTCGGCGCGCCGTTCACGCTCGCGCCCGGGGCGCAGCCGGCGATGAGGAAGAGCGTCGCGAAGAGGAGACGTCTCATGCCGCGAGCTCGACCGGATGCCAGTGGAGCACGCGGCCTTCGATCGCGCCGACGAGCGCGTTCGCCGCGATGCCGATGGCCGCGAGCAGCAGGACCGCCGCGAAGAGCGTCGCGAGATCGAGATTGGCGTTCGCCACCAGGATGACCCTCCCGAGGCCGTGGTCGGCGCCCGTCCATTCC
>DATDNP010000203.1:0-5649 GCA_036518215.1 Candidatus Limnocylindria bacterium | reverse complement strand
CCGCCGCGCGTCCTCGAGCGCCCACCCGACGAGCCGCTCGAGCAGCTCGCCGAACGGGATGCCGGCGGCCTTCGCCGCCTTCGGGAGCAGGCTATTCGCCGTCATGCCGGGGATCGTGTTCACCTAGAGCGCGGCCATGCGGTCGCCCGACCAGATGAAGTCGGTGCGCGACATGCCGCGGCAGCCGAGGGCTTCGTGCGCGCGGACGGCGAGCGCCTGCGCGCGCTTCGCGATGTCGTCCGGGATATGCGCCGGCACGATCTCCTCGCTTTCCCCGGCGTCGTACTTCGCGCGGTAGTCGAAGAACTCGCGCTTCGTCACGATCTCGATGACCGGAAGAGCCTGCGGAGGATCGTTCCCGATGACGGCCACCGTGAGCTCTCGCCCGGCGAGGTACTCCTCCACCATCGCGCGCTCGTCGTAGCGCAGCGCATCCGCGATGGCGGGGACGAGGCGCTCGGCGCTCCGGACGATCGAGGCGCCGACGCTCGAGCCGCTCCCGACGGGCTTCACGAACGCCGGCACGCCGATCGCGCGCGCGCTTTCGAGGTCGACGCCGCCGGCGACCCGGACGACGGCGCCGCGCGGGACATCGAGGCCGGCGGCGGCGAGCACGCTCTTCGTCATCACCTTGTCCATCGCGAGCGCGGACGCGAGGACGCCCGAGCCCGTATACGGGATGCCGAGCGTGTCGAGGAGACCCTGGATCCTCCCGTCCTCGCCCCACGTTCCGTGGAGCGCGATGAGGACGACATCGATCGGCTCGCTCTGGTCGGTGATCGCGCGCGTCGCGGGGACGAGCGCCTTCGACGCCGACGCGATCTCGCCCTCGAGTCCCTTCGGGAGCTCGTGCCCGGGATCGAGGCGCGCCCCGCCGGCGAGGAGGGCCTTCGCCTGCGCGCGCTGCTCCTCCGACAGCGCGGGATTGCGGACCATGAAGGCGAGCGGATCGAGGAGCACGACCTCGTACCGGTCCTTGGGGAGCTCGCGCGCGATCTGCGCTCCGGTCGCCAGCGAGATGTCGCGCTCCGCGGAGGCGCCACCGGTGAGCACGCCGACGCGGATCTTCTTCGGACTCACCACTCGCCGACCATCTCGACCTCAGGAGTGAGGTCGACGCCGAACTTCTCCTTCACCGCGCGCTGGCACCGCTCCATGAGATGACGCACGTCCCATGCGGACGCGTCGCCGATGTTCACGATGAAGTTCGCGTGCTTCGTGCTCACCATCGCTCCGCCTTCGGTCGCGCCCTTCAGTCCAACGGCCTCGATGAGACGGCCCGCGTGGTCGCCCGGCGGGTTCCGGAAGATCGAGCCGGTGTTCGGCTGCGCGAGCGGCTGCTTCGCCATGCGTTCGTTCGCCATCTGCTTGATCCGCTGCACCGCGGTCGCGCGGTCGCCGGCGGTCCCCTTGAACCGGGCGCGGAGCACGATCGTCGGTGTTCCCTGGAGCGCGGACGTCCGGTAGGCGAAGCCGAGCTCCGCGTTCGTCGCGGTCCAGGTATGTCCGTTCAGGTCCATGAGCTCGGCGTCGACGAGATCGTCCTTCGTCTCCCTGCCGAACGCGCCGGCATTGCCGTGCACCGCGCCGCCGATCGTGCCGGGCACGGTCGCCATCCACTCGAGCCCGAGGATGCCGTTCCGCGCGGCGACGGCCGCGACGTGCGCGGTCGGCGTCCCGCTCGACGCGGTCACCATCGTGCCGTCGACGCTCGTCTCGCTCCAGTCGTTGTGGAGCACGACTCCGCGGATACCGGCGTCCGCGACGAGCAGATTCGTCCCGCCGCCGAGCACGAACACCGGGAGCTCGTGCTCGCGTGCGACGCGCACCGCTTCGACAAGATCACGCTCGGTCGTGACGCGGAGGTAGTACTGCGCGGGCCCGCCGATGCGCAGGCTCGTGTGCTGCGCGAGCGGCTCGTCGATCGTGCCGACCGGCGCCTTCTTCATACCGGCGCCCTCAGGAGCTCGAGCACCCGCTCGCCGACCGGCCGCACGTCGCCGGCCCCCATGACGAGGACGGTGTCGCCGGGACGCGCGAGCTCGGTGACGATGCGGGCGGCGGTCTCGGCGTCGGGCGCGTACCGTCCCCCCACCGCGTCGGCGAGCTTCTTCGCGCGTCCATGCGGATCGGCGGCCTCGCGCGCCGACCGGAACGTCTCGACGATGACGACAGCACGCGGGCGCTTCAGCACCGCGACGAAGTCGTCGAAGAACGCGTCGAGCCTGCTCGGCGTGTGCGGCTGAAAGACGACGAGATCCTCGCCTTCTGCATCGAGGCCCGCCGCGATCTCGGCGGGATGGTGCGCGTAGTCGTCGACGACGCGTATGGCGCCCGAGGTCCCGAGCAGCTCGAGGCGCCGCGACACGCCGTCGAAGCGCCCGACGCCGCTGGTCGCCCGCGCGCGATCCACGCCGAGCGCGTCGGCGGCCAGGATCGCCGCGGTCGCGTTCATCGCGTTGTGCGCGCCGGGAACGGCGAGGTGGAACGAGCCGTCGTCGCCACTCCACCGGACGGTTCCGGCCTCGTACCGGACGAGGATGTCGGCGTCCTCGGTCCCGTACGAATGGACGGTGCGGTCTCCCAGCTCACGCTTCGCCCACAGAGCGAGCTCGCGTCCTCCCGCGTCGCTCACCCCCACGATGAGCGCGCCGCGCTCGCGGGTCCGCGCCGCGAACGCGCGGAACGCGTCGCGGTACGACGCCTTCGTCGGGAAGATGTCGATGTGGTCGTGGTCGAGCGTCGTCACGACCGCGACGGACGGCGTGAGCGCCAGGAACGCGTTGTCGTACTCATCCGCCTCGATGACGAAGGTGTCCGCCGATCCGGCATACGCGTTCGTCCCGAGCTCACGCAGGACCGCGCCGCAGATGAGCGACGCGTCGAGACCCGCCGCTCGCAGACCCATCCACGTCATCGCGGTCGTCGTCGATTTCCCGTGCGTACCGGCGATCGCGACCACGCGCTGTCCTTTGGTGAGCTCGCGCCACGCGTCGTCGCGCTTCCACACCGGGATGCCGCGGTCGAGCGCGCTACGCACCTCGACGTTGTCCGCTCGGTACGCGCTCGAGCGGATCACGACATCGGCGCCCGCGACGTGCTCGGCCGCGAACGACGCGTGGACCGTCGCGCCGTCCCGCGCGAGCGCCTCCGCGAGCGGCCACGACCCGCTGTCCGATCCGCTCACGGCGTGGCCGCGCGCGAGCAGCACGCGCGCGACGGCGGACATCCCCGCGCCGCCGATCCCGACGACGTGGTAGCGGGTCACGCGCAGCCGCCGAGCGCCAGCAGGTCGCGCGCGATGTCCTTCGCGGCGTCGCGGCGGCCGGCGTTCCGCGCTGCGTTCGCCATGCGCCCGAGCTGCGCGGAGTCGTTCAGCAGACCGGTCACCTTCGCGGTGAGGCGATCGGCGTCGAGCTCCCCCTCGCGTATGACGATCGCGGCGCCCGCCTCGGCCGCGGCGCGCGCGTTCGCGTCCTGATGACCCTCCATCGCGGCGCCGAACGGGATGAGCACGAGCGGGACGCCGAACGCGAGCGGCTCGGCGATCGACGACGACCCGGCGCGGCCGATGACGAGGTCGGCGGCCGCCAGGACGGCGCCCATCTCGTCCCGGAGATACGCGCGCGGCAGGTAGCGCGCGCGCAGATCCTCGGGCAGCGTCCGCTCGCGCGCTCCCGCCTTTTCGAAATGCGACTCGCCAGTGACGTGGAGCACGTACGCCTTCTGCAGCAGCCGCGGCAGCGCACCGAAGATCGCCTCATTCACGCGCTCTGAGCCCTGGCTCCCGCCGGTGACGACGATGAGCGCCGCGTTCGCGGGTACGCCCATCTTCGCGCGCGCGTCGTCGCGCGCCCAGCGGAGCAGGGAGGCGCGGATCGGCGTGCCGCTCACGACCGCGCGGTGCGACGGGAACGCGTAGCGGGCCTGATCGAAGGTCGTGCCGATCTTCGTGCAGAAGCGACCGAGAAGCCGGCTCGCGCGCCCGGGGAGCGCGTCCCCCGCCCACAGGTACACCGGCACGCGCAGCGTCCGCGCCGCCAGGACGACCGGGATCGCGACGGCGCCGCCGCTCGTGCAGCAGACGCGCGGACGGAATCGCACGATCTGCCAGAGGGCGGCGAGGTACGCGATCGGGATGCCGAGCATCGCGCGGACGAGCGCAAGACGCGAGTCCGGATCGCGGAGCGACGACGTGGGGAGCGAACTGAAGGGGATGCCCGCTTCGGGCACGAGCTTACCCTCGAGCCCGCGACGACCACCGATGAACAGGAGACGTGCGTCGGGAGCCGTCTCGCGCAGCGCCTCGGCGATCGCGAGGAGCGGGCTCGTATGACCGCCCGTCCCGCCGCCGACGAGGAGCACGCGACACGCTCGCTGGCGCCGGTCCGGCCTCGCGTCCAACGCTCAGCAGGATACCCACGGCGATGAGTCCGACGCACAGCGAGCTACCGCCGTACGAGATGAACGGCAGCGTGATGCCCGTCATCGGGACGAGGCTCGCGACGACGGCCATGTTCACCCACGCCTGGAAGACGAGCCAGGTGGTGATCCCCGACGCGATGAGCGCGCCGGTCGCGTCGCGCGCGCGGAGCGCGATGGCGATGCCGCGGTACGCGAGCACGAAGAAGAGGACGATGACGGCGAGCGTGCCCGCAAGCCCAAGCTCGTCCCCGAGGACGGAGAAGATCGAATCGGTGTACGGCGCCGGCAGGAAGCCGAACTTCTCGCGTCCCGCGCCGAGACCCTCGCCGAACAGACCGCCGAGCGCGAGGCCGTAGAGCGACTGGATCGTCTGGAAACCGTCGCCGCGCGGGTCCCGCCATGGATCGAGGAACGTCGCGATGCGCTGGAGCCGGTACGGCTGCTCGATCGCGATCGCGACCACGGTGACGGCCGCGAGGCCCGCGAGCGCGCCGAAGAGCTTGAGCCGCGCGCCCGCGATGAAGTACATCGTCATGGCGATCGCGACGATGACGATCGCCGTGCCGAGGTCGGGTTCGGCGATGACGAGGCCCGCGAGCAGGCCGACGATCACGAGGAACGGGACGAGCACGTCGACGCTCGCGATGCGATCCCGGCGCGCCGCGAGCCACGTCCCGAGATACAGGATGAGCGCGAGCTTCGCGAGCTCCGCCGGCTGTATGCCGGCCGGTCCGAAGCGCAGCCAGCGCGCGGCGCCGCCCGCGCGCACGCCGATGCCCGGCAGCAGGACGACGCCGAGGAGCACGACGACGAGCACGAGGAGCGGCACGCTGAGCGCGCGGTAGCGGTGGTAGTCGACGCGCATCGCGACGAGCATCCCGACGAGCCCGAGCGCCGCCCAGACCGCCTGCCACATGAGGTAGTACTGCGGGTCGTCCACGGTATCGAGCGCGCGCATCCCGCTCGCGCTGAACACCATCGCGATGCCCACGAGCGTGAGCGCGAGGACGACGATGACGAGCGTGAGGTCGTACGTCGTCGTCGTCGGAAGACGCGGCCTTCTCATGCGGGCGCCTCATGTGCGAGGCCGCGGACGAGCGCGACGAACCGTTCCCCGCGATCGTCCGCCGAGGCGAACGCGTCGGCGGTCTTCGTCCGCGAGATGTCCTCGCGCGCCGCGCACGCGGGCGACAGGAGCACGACGTCGCCCGGCCGCGCGAGCTC
>DATDNP010000202.1:0-9785 GCA_036518215.1 Candidatus Limnocylindria bacterium | reverse complement strand
GCTTTCGGCAGCGCGCTGTACGCCACGTCGCGCATGAGCAGGTGCTTGAAGCGGAAGCGCCCTGGCTCCCGCGTCTCGCGGTCCTCGAGCACGAGGCCGGCGCGCCGCAGCCCGACGAGCGCTCTCGCCACGTTGACGTCCGCCGCGAGGCCGCGGACCTCCGCGTCGCCGAAGCGCTCGCCGACGATCGACGCGACCTGCAGGACGCGGCGCTCGTCGTCGGCGAGGGAGTCGATGCGCGCGGCCAGGAGCGCGTGGATGCTCTCGGGGACGCGCACGTCGGCGGCGGCCGCCGTGGCGCGCCAGCGGTCATGGTCGTGCACGACGCGGCCTTCGTCGATGAGCATGCGCAGGAACTCCTCGACGAAGAGCGGGTTGCCTTCACTGCGCTCGATGACCCGCTCGCGCAGCTCCGCCGGGAGGTCGTCGACATCGAGGAGCCGCGAGATGAGCGTCTTCGTCTCGTCGTGGCTGAGGGCGTCGAGCGTGATCGTCGCGGCGTTCGCGCGTCCGGCGGCCCACTCCGGGTGCGTCTCGAGCAGCGTCGGCCGCGCGACGCAGAGCAGGAGCAGTGGCGCGTCCTCGGCGCGCTCCGCGAGGCCATCGATGATCGCGAAGACCGCGGGCTCGGCCCACTGCAGGTCGTCGATGACGACGACGAGCGGATCGCGCGCCGCGGCGGCGAGGTGCTCGCGCACGGCCCACGCGATCTCGTTCCCAACGTTCGCTGGTGGGATCTCGGGCAGCGCCTCGGTCGTCGGGCGCAGCCCGAGCATCACCGCGAGGCGGTTCGCGATGGCCGTACCCGACGTCCCGCCGAGCGCGGTCGCTCGCGCCGTCAGCTTTCGGAGCGCAGTGTCCCGATCGTCGTCCGACGCGATGCCCGCATCGTCACGGAGGATCTCCATGAGCGGCCAGTACGTGATGCCCTGTCCGTAGGGAAGGCAGCGCCCGCGTAGGACGCGCGCGCCGCCGGATGCAGCGATGCGCGCGAGGAGCTCGCCGACGAGACGTGACTTTCCGATGCCGGCGTTGCCGACGAGCGTGAAGAGATGCGCGCGCCGCTCGGTGCGCACGCGCTCGAACGTGTCGAGAAGGAGACGGAGCTCCCGCTGACGGCCGACGAGCTGCGCGCGCATCGCCGGCAGCCCGCGCGCCTGCTCGGGCACCGCGCTCCGCGGCCGCAGCGCGCGGAACGCCTTCACCGGCTCGGCCTTCCCCTTCGCCGCGACGCCCTGCCGCGGCTCGTACTCGATCGCGGAGCGGGTGAGCGACTCCGTGAGCTGGCCGACGACGACCTCGCCCGCGTCGGCGCCCTGCTGGAGCCGCGCCGCGACGTTCACGGCGTCACCCGTCACGAGGAACTGCCGGTCCGTCCCGCTCCCCGCGACCGCCTCGCCCGTGTTCACCCCCACGCGTGCCGCGAGCGTCACGCCCAGCTCGCGGTTGAGATCGGCCATCGCGTCGCGCATCGCGAGCGCTGCGCGCACCGCGCGCTCGGCGTCGTCGTCGTGGAGCCGCGGGACGCCGAACACCACCATGACGGCGTCGCCGATGAACTTCTCGACGGTGCCACCGTGCGTCTCGGCGATCGCCTTCATGCGCTCGAAGTACGAGCCCATGACGCTTCGGACGGCCTCGGGATCGTTGTCCGACCCGAACGCGGTCGACCCGACGACATCCGCGAAGACCACGCTCACGAGCTTGCGCTGTTCCGTCGTCACCGCGCTATTGTCGCCTGCCGGCGCGCGGCCTTCGGCGACCGCGACGAGCAGGTCGAACGTGCCACAGACGCAGCGCGCAGTCTCAGCCGGCGAGACGCGCCTCGAACGTGGCGGCGCGCGCCGCGCTCACGAGGTTCCCCTTGCGTTCGTAGAGCACGCGCGCCTCGCGCACGGCGGCGAGCGCGGCGGGCCCGGTGCCGAGCACCTCCGCGAGCGACAGGCGGACATCGGCGCGCAGCTCCGGTGTATCGGTGCGATCGGCGTGCAGGATCGCGGCACGTGCGAGCGTCTCCGCCTCCGCGCGCTCGCCGCGCGACGCGAGCACGTGCGCCAGCACGTCACGCCACACCGCTTCGTTCAACGCGTCCTCGCTCGATCCGAGCTCCGCGCTGAGGCGCGCGTAGCGCTCGGCCTCATCGACCCGGCCCTGTCGGAAGCACATCATGCCGAGGCGTCCGACGATGGTCGAGAGTTCGGCCTTCTCGCCCATGCGCTCGAGGATCGGCCACGCCTCGCGCAGCGCCTGCTCCGCACCGGCCCAGTCCTCTCCGAGCGCGCATACGTCATAGATGCATCCGGCGGTGCCCGCGTACATGGCCTCGTTCCCGAGCTCGCGCGCGTGCTCGCGGTACGCCGCGATCTCCGCCTTTCCCTCGCGCACCTCGCCGAGGCGAGCGCGCAGATGGCCGTGCACGTGGAGACAGAAGGCGCGCACCGAGGGCACGTCGCCGAGGCGCTCGGACGCCTCCTCGACGAAGCGGAGCCCGTCGGCGACGGTCGCCTCGCCGAAGAGGAACACCGGCGCGAGCTCGGTGGTGAGGATGGCCTCGAGCGCGCGGTCACCCGCAGCGCGCGCCTCCGCGACCGCCGCGTCGAGCGAGCCGCGGCGCTCGCCGAGCTGTCCGCGCAAGTTCGACGTCGCCGCCGCGAGACGCCACGCGCGTGCGCGGACGTCGTGGTCCTCCGGCGGGACGGCCTCGCGCGCGGCGCGGCTCGTCTCGAGGGCGGCCTCGATCGCGCCCTGCGGCGCGCGGAAGAGCCCAATGAGGGCGAGCTCGATGCGCGCGGACCACAGGGTGTGCGTGTCGCCTGCCTCGCGCGCGAGCGTCTCGGCGCGTCTGATCGCGTCCTCGGACGCGTCGAGCTCGCCGGCGTTGTGGAGCGTCCGCCCGGTACGGACGAGGAGCTGTCGCTTCAGCGGGTGCTCGTCGGGCACGAGCTCGAGCGCGCGACGCTCGAGCTTCGCCGTCGCCGCGACGTCGCCGCGGAGCGTCGCAGCACGCGCGGCGGCCGCGAGGTGCTCCGCGGCACGGATGCCGAGCGCGGGATCGGGCGCGCCGAGCTCGGCGCGATAGCGGTACGCCTGCTCGAGGTGGTACCCCACGATCTCCACCGGCGCCGCATCGCCCAGACGCGCGGCGAGCCAGTCCGCGAACTGCTCGTGCAGGTCGGCGCGCTCCCGCTTTGGCATCGCCTCATAGGCGGCGTCGCGGATGAGCACGTGGCCGAAGCGGAACGCGTCGTCGCCGGGGAGCGTCGCCTGGTCCGGACGGATGAGCTCCTTGCGCACCAGGGTGAGCAGCTGCGTCCCCACCCGAGGCCGCTCGGGCGCAGGCAGGAGCTGCGCGACCGCGCCCCGGTGGAACACACGCCCCTCCACCGATCCGCGCTCGAGCACCGAGCGCTCCTCCAAGCCGAGCGAATCGATGCGCGCCGCGAGGAGCGCCTGGAGCGACGGCGGGATCGTGAGCGTGCGGCCGGCGGACTCGCGCTGCATCGCGACGAGCTGCTCGACGAAGAGCGGATTGCCCTCGGCGGCGTCGACGATGCGCGCGCGCTGCTCGTCCGAGAGCGCCCCGAGCGCATCGACGAGCCGAGCCGAGTCGCGTGTGGCGAGGGGCTCGAGCGTGAGGACGAGCACGTTCGGCCGCGGCGTTGCCCACGTGGGCCGTCGCTCGAAGAGCTCGGGCCGCGCGCTGCAGAGGAGCATGAGCGGGACGCCCTGCGCGAACGCCGCGACGTACTCGATGAGATCGAGGAGGGCGGGCTCCGCCCAGTGGATGTCGTCGAGCACGACGATGAGCGGGCGCTCGCGCGCGAGCGCCTCGAAGAGCTTGCGGAAGCCCCACGCGATCTCCTCGGCCGACGCGGCGGCGCCGGGTACGCCGAGCGCCGCGTCGATGCGCTGTGCGGCGAGCGCCGCATCCCCGTCGTTCCCGAGGGCCGTGCGCACGTCACCGATGCGCGCGGCGATCTCTGCGAGTGGCCAGTACGTGATGCCGTCGCCGTACGAGAGACAGCGGCCCTCGAGCAGGCGCGCCTGCGCGCGCGCGAGGAGCTCGTGCAGGAGACGCGACTTCCCGATGCCCGGTGGACCGACGACCGTCGCGAGCTGCGCGATGCGACCCTCGACGGCGGTCGTGAACGCGCGGTCGAGCAGCGCGAGCTCGCCGTCGCGCCCGACGAACGGCGTCTCCATGGAGCGCGGGAATGCGTCCGCGCCCGTGACGAGCGAGAGGACGCGGAACGCCGCGACCGGCTCGGCCTTTCCCTTGAGCGCGAGCGGCTCGACCGCCTCGACGCGCGCCGCGCTCCCGACGAGCGCGGCGGTCGTCCCGCCGATGAGGATCTCGCCCGCGTGCGCGGCCTGCTCGAGCCGCGCGGCGACGTTCACCGCGTCGCCCGTGACGAGCGTCTCCCCGCGACCGGTGACGACCTCGCCGGTGTTCACGCCGACGCGCACGTCGAGGCCGAGCGGCCGCACCGCCTCGCGCATCTCGAGGGCGGCGCGCACGGCGCGGAGGGGATCGTCCTCGTGCACGCGCGGGATCCCGAACACAGCCATCGCCGCGTCGCCGACGAACTTCTCGACGGAGCCGCCGTGCCGCTCGAGGCACGCGCGGAGCGCCGCGTGGTACCGGCGCATGAGCTCGCGGAGCACCTCGGGGTCGGTCCGCTCGCCGAGCGCCGTCGATCCGACCATGTCGCAGAAGACGATCGTGACGGTCTTTCGCACGTCGCTCGCCGGCGCGAGCGCCGCGCCGCACGCGCCGCAGAAGCGTGAGGTTGCCGGATTCTCCTGACCGCAGGCGGCGCACGTCGGCACGACGAAAGCCTAGCCGGAGAAGTCGCGCTCCAGCTTCTCGTCCTGTTCGAGACGGTCGGCGAGCTCTTCGGCATCCTCGCGTCCGCGCTGTCGCGCGTTCACTGCGAAGAGGCTCGCGACGAACGCGCCGAGGACGGTGCCGGTGAGGAGCCCCGCGATGAAGACGCCCACGCTTCCCAGCGTCGCATGTCGCGTGCGCGCGCAGGCAGACAAACCGTATGTGACCGTCTGTGCGGCCGCTACAAAGCGGTTCAACTTGGACGATTCCCGACACGGTCCTGGGCGCGATCGGCCCCAAGCACGCGCCGTCGAGCCGTGCGGCACTCCTTTATGTACGCCGGAGCCGCTACGGCCTTGCCGTGCCCGTTATCACGAGCTGCCCGTTCACGATCTGGATCTGGGTGATGTCGATCGGCAGCCCGAGCCTCGACGGGTCGATCGCAGCGCCGATCTGCGCGTTGATCTGGCTCTTGATCGCGTCCGGGAGGGGGAACGCGCCCGTCTGGATCTGCTGCACGACGATCTGCGTCTGACCGTTCACGACCGTCGGCACGGCGACGACGCCGATGTTCACGCTCACTCCGCTTACCGTGACTGTCGACGTGGCGATGATCTGATTTCCCGAGAGATGGATCTGCGTATCCGCGCCTGGACCCCGCTCTGACTGGCGGCAGCCTCGGCCGCTTTCGTCGTGAGCTCCTGCTCGGTGAACGAAACCTGGATGATCTGCGCCGTGCCGGTCTTCTTCGCTTGCGCGGCGGCGTCATCGAGCTGCTGCACCTTGCGGTCGAACGACTGCGCGGCCATTGATGATGTCGGTACCGGCGCGAGACCACGGGCGACGCTCGGCTTTTGTTGCGAGGCGATGTAGATGCCGCCGCCTGCGAGCGCGATGAGGACGAGGGCGGCGATGACCAGACGAACGACGATCTTCACGAACGCGAACCTTCCCGCAAAGAGCGTGAAGGGAATGCTACGCGGTGGTCTCGACGAGTCCGTTCCGCACGGCGTAGATCGCGGCCTGGGTGCGGTCAGAAACGTTCAGCTTCTCGAGGATCGCCGCGACGTGGCTCTTCACCGTTTCAGGGGACAGGACGAGCTTCTCCGCGATCTCGCGATTGCTCATGCCTTCGGCGACGAGTGACAGGATCTCGCGTTCCCGTTTCGTCAAGTTCTTGCCCGCGGATGTCGGCGCGATCGTGCCGCTCGGCTTCATCTCGCTCAACATTCCCTTGAGCATCTGCGACTCGATGAATGCGCCGCCGCTGGATACCTGCCGGATCGCGTCGATCAATTCCTCCTTGGAGATGTCTTTGAGGAGATAACCGGCAGCACCGGCGCGGACGGCGTCCCGTAGGTATGCCGGGTTGTCGTGCATCGTGAGCATGACGACCGCGGTGCGCGGCCGTTCCTCTTTGAGTTTCCGGGTGGCCTCGAGACCATCCATGTCCGGCATTCGAACGTCCATCAAGACGACGTCAGGCAGCTCGCGACGCGCGACCTCTAGGGCCTCGCGTCCAGTCTTCGCCTCCGCGACAACGTCCACATCGGGCGCGCCGTGGAGCATCGCGGCGATGCCCTGGCGCACGAGTTCGTGGTCGTCAACGAGCAGGACACGTGTCGTCACTGGCCCCGATTCTACTTCCCGAGGCTCGGGAGGACGCCAGTGACTGCGATGCTGGCCGGCGCGTCAGCAGTGTCCGCGGACTCGACGTGCCGACGCCGATTGACGACGTCTCGCCTTAGTACACAGCCATCCACACGAGGTAGGCGATGAGCGCGAGCACCACGAGCGCGAGCGCGATGATCGTCACGATGCCGAGCGTCCCGAGCCCTTCGCCACTCGGCTTCGTGCCGCTCGTGACGGCGCCGATCGCGTCTTTCAACTCTTTGCCGGTCGCGTCCTTTCGTAGCCAGCCGCGTCCGTCATCGAGCTGATGCGTGAGCGCGCGGCCGTCGCGCTCGCTCCCGCTCAGCACGTACGCCGGCGTCCCGAGACGCGCGCTGTGCCCGTTCAAGAGCGTCCCGTCGACGAACGCGACGTCGGGCCGCCAGCTCTCGAGTGCGGCGGCCTCGCCCAGCGTCGGCGCGCGCTTGATCTCGTAGTTGCCCTCGAGGCGGAGCAGCGTCTCGATACCCGAGGCGATGACCGGGTGGGCGATCACGAGGAGCACCTTCTGACCCGCCACTGGCGCCATATATAGAGGTGTGCCGAGCGGCAGAGCAATCCCATGGTATGAAGGCGCTCCGTTTGTCGCGCGAAGCGACATGGTTCTCCGACCTTTCTCCGCCCTGGGTCTGATGCCCGGAAACCGGGCTAAACGCAGGCTATCTCGCATGCTCGCCAGGACTGGGAGCTAGCGGGTGGCGACACGCGTTCTCATCGCGGATGACCACCTTGCGATCCGAGAAGGGATCCGCTCCCTCCTCGCGCCGGAGCGCGACTTCGTCGTGGTGGGCGAAGCAGTCGACGGCGACGACGCGATCCAGAAGGCGCTCGCGCTCACTCCCGACCTCATCGTCCTCGACAACTCGATGCCGCGGAAGACCGGCCTCGAGGTCGCGCGCGAGCTGAAGACGCTCCTCCCAGACACCGCGATCGTCTTCCTCACGCTCGATCCGGGCATCCGCGACCTCGCGCTCGCGGTCGGCGCGGCGGGCCACATCAGCAAGGACACCGCACCGCACCAGATGCTCCACGCGCTCCGCGACGCGGCCGCAGCGCAGAAGGCGAATCGCGTGAGCGGGCCCGCTCTCAGCGAGAAGGAGAAGGAGCTCGGACGCGCGCTCATGCAGGCGCGTCTGCTCACCGAGCAGCAGCTCGACACGCTCGTGGCCCAGCGCGAGCCGCGCGAGCTGCTCTCGTCGGTGATCCTCCGCTCGCACATCGTGCCCGACGTGACGCTCGCGCAGGTCTTCGCGCGCGTCTCCGGTCGCCCGCTCATGACGCTCCAGCCCCGTCCCGATGAGGCCGTTCCCAGCGGCCCTCGCGGGCGGCGCGAAGCGCGTCGCCTCATCGATCCGATCGACACGACGGTCGCGCGCCAGCTCCCGCGTCGCTTCAGCGAGCAGCGTCATGTCGTGCTCGTCACGTTCGGCCGCAGCGAGGCGACGCTCGCGATGGCCGACCCCTTCGACGACACGACGCGCCGCGAGGTCGCGGACATGCTCGCCGGGCTCACGGTGAACGCGGTCATCGCGACGCTCGGCGAGATCGACGCGGCGATCGCGCGCGCGTTCGGCGCGCCGACGACGCAGCTCGTGCCGTTCCCGTCGACGAACGCGAAGCGCGCTCGCGCCGTGCGTCGCCCGCTCATGCTTGTCGCGGCGGTGCTCGCGGTGCTGCTCCTCTTCGCGACCGGCGCGGGCATCCTCCTCGCGCCGGCGTCGAGCGGGCTGCAGGCGCGCGCCGAGCTCACGATCTTCAGCGGCGCGGTGGAGTACCACCACACCGGTGGCGCGTATCTCCCCGCTGCGACGGCACAGATCCTCCGTCAGGGTGACAGCGTCCGCGCGACCGCGAACGCGTATGCGGCGCTGACGTTCTTCGATAACTCGGTGGTCGTGCTCGAACCGGGTACGGAGCTCACCATCGTGTCGCTCCGCGCGCTCTCCGGCGGCGACATCGACGCGGTCCTCGAGCAGACCGGCGGGAAGACATGGCACGTTGTCTCGCATCAGCTCACGCCGCAGGGCCGGTACGTCGTGACGACGTCGACCTCGCAGACGACGGTCACGGGCACCGCGTTCCAGGTGCGCGTCGATCCCGTGACCGGCGCGACGACGGTGACGACGACCGACGGCACGGTGCGCACGAGCGGAGTGGGTGAGGGTGCGTCGAGCGAGGTCGCGGTCACGGCGGGGAACAGCACCGTCGTACCGACGAAGGGCGCGCGGCCGCAGCAACCCGTCGCGATGTCGCAGCAGACCGTGACATTCACGCTCGACGCGGCGCGCGACGCCGTCATCGTCGATCCCGAGGGCAGGGCGGCGGGCGTGAGAGACGGCGCGATCGTGCGATACATCCCGGGATCGACGGTCGCGCGCAGTGACACGCGGATCGTCGTCATCGTTCCCAGCGCTGACGATCGGTACGCCGCGGTCGTGACGGCGAGCGACGCGGGCGCGCGCGTGGTGAGCGTGAGCGCGCAGCTGCGCGGCACGAACGGCGCCGTGACGGGGCAGGTGAGCGAGCAGCCCGCGGTCGACGGCGGCATCGCGCGGACAGGCGTCGGTCTCACGTCGCAGGGTCTCGTCACGCTCTCGAGCGCCGCGGTCGATGCGATGCCGCAGCCGGTCGTCGCGAACGCGCCACCGCAGGCGACGTTCGACCCTCTCGCGTTCATCCCGCGCTTCACGAACCCGACATCCGCGCCCGCGAACCAGGGACCTGCGGGCGCGCCGGGATCGCCTGGTCCGCAGGGCCCGCCCGGTGCGACGGGTGCGACAGGTGCGCCGGGCCCATCGGGTCTGCCGGGCGCGAGCGGCGCCGCTGGTGCCGCGGGCGCCGCGGGCGTTCCCGGACCATCGGGCGAGCCGGGCGCATCGGGTCAACCGGGCGCATCGGGTCAGCCCGGCGCGAGCGGCGCACCGGGACCTGCGGGCCCCGCGGGTCCTGCAGGTACGACGACCGTCGTGAGCGGACCGACGGGTCCAACGGGACCGACCGGACCGACCGGACCGATTGGTCCCGCGGGTCCTGCGGGTCCCGCCGGGCCGACGGGTGCGACTGGACCGACGGGCGCGACCGGTGCGACGGGCCCCACCGGGCCGACGGGTGCGACTGGACCGACGGGCGCGACCGGTGCGACCGGTGCGACCGGTGCGACCGGTGCGACGGGCCCCACCGGGCCGACGGGTGCAACAGGCGCGACCGGTGACACGGGTGCACCAGGACCGATCGGTCCCGTAGGTCCGACGGGACCAACAGGTCCCACGGGTCCGGCCGGTGACAC
>DATDNP010000201.1:0-89408 GCA_036518215.1 Candidatus Limnocylindria bacterium | reverse complement strand
GACCCCGGCGGCCACGTGTTCCTCATCGCCTCGGGCACCGTGAAGATCTCCGTGCAGGAGGAGGACGGTCAGGAGGTCGTTGTCGCTCTCGCGCGCGGCGGCGACGTATTCGGCGAGCTCGCCCTCTTCGACGACGGACCGCGATCCGCGACCGTGACGGCGCTCACGGAGACCGTCGCGTACGCGCTCGCGAAGAGCGACTTCACCGCGATCGTCGAGCGCAATCCCGCTGCGATGCGCCAGCTCCTTGCGACGCTCGCTCGTCGTATCCGGCGAAGCACCGGCCATATCGAGGACCTCGTCTTCCTCGACCTGCCCGGCCGCGTCGCGAAGTTCCTCGTGGACCAGAACGAGCTCTCCGGGTCGACGGGCATCGTGCGGCTCACGCAGGAGGATGTCGCCGCCTTTGTGGGCGCGACGCGCGTCGCGACGAACCGTGTCCTCGTGGAGCTGGAGCGGCGCGGGTTCGTCCGCCTGGGACGCGGCCACATCGACATCGTGGATCCCGAGAAGCTGAAGAACGAAGTCCGGCACTAGAACGCGACGAGCGGCCCCGAAGGGCCGCTCGTCGACTGGCGAGAGAGCCGTGTCGCGCTGACTTACTGCTGCAGGTCGGGTCCGCCGGCCGCGTCGCCCGGCATCGTCGAGCCGGAAACGCCGCCGTCGCTCGTGAGCGCGTTGCCGAGCGAGTCCTCGCCGCCCGTCAGCACGTTGCCGAGGGTCGGGTCGCCACCCGTGATCGCCCCGAACGAGTGCGCCGGATCGTTGCCCGTGAGCGCGTCGTGCCCGAGGTCCGGGTCGACCGGGATGGTGCTGCCGAGCGCGTCGTCGCCCGAGGTGAGCGTGTTGCCGAGCTGGCTGCCGTCGCCGCCGACGACCGCGCTGCCGAAGGCGCTCGAGCCACCGATGAGCGCGTCGCTGTCGTTGTCGCCCCCGGTGACAAGCGCGCTCTGCAGCGTGTCGCCGCCGGCCGTGCCCGCGCTTCCGGTCGTGATCGCGCTGCCGAGCGTGTTGATGTCGGTGCCGCCGACCATGCTCGGAGAGTCCGCGTTCCCGCCGAGGGTGAACGCCTTGCTCATGCGCTGGTCGATGCCGAGCGCGCTGAGCTTGCCAGCGTCCGCCGCGCGGATGGCCGCGGTCTCGTCCGACGTCAGGTCGAAGCCGCGCAGCGCACCCGTCGGATCGCTCGAGATCTGACGGCGGAACGCCGCGTCACTGATCGCCCGCTGGACCACCTTCGCGAGAGCTTCCTTGGACATCTCTGTTTCGCCTCCCATCGCCTGTTGACGGAACTCTGGCCCCGCCACGCTCCCCATACGTCCATCGCCATGGCTGCCCCTGTGTGATCGTGATGACAGTAGCTCTCAGGTAGGCCTCCTCACTCGAGCTCGGGGAGCTCGACGGGCTCGCTGCGGGGCTTGCACACGCCACAGTGGAGCGCGTCCTCGACGACGAGCGCCCGCAGCGTCTCGTGCTTGCGTCCGCGGAACACTTCGATGACGAAGGGGTGCGTGCGCGCGTGGTCGCGGCAGGTGCCGCGGCCGCAGAACCGGCACGCCCCGAGCGCCGTGCGCTCGCAGACCCAGCAGTCCACCCTAAGCCCCCCTCACCGCCGTCCCGAGGCCGGCGGAACCGACATAATGCGCCGTTCGTGTCTTGAACTCACCCATCGTCTCACCTGATTCCCGTACGAGCCAGCCGAACTCGCTGCGCCCGAGGGAGGCCAGGACAAGATCCTTCGTAGCGGTCACCGTGGCTGTACGCGGCTTCCCGAAAAGCAGCGCGAGCTCCCCGAAGCCGCTGCCCGGTCCGAGGTGGGCCACGAGGCTCCCGCCGACGCTCACGTCCGCCTCGCCCTCGCGAATGACGTAGTAGCGGTCGCCGGGATCGCCTTCGCGGAAGACCGCCTCGCCCGCGGCGACGCGAGTCAGCTTGAGATGCGGCACGATCCGGTCGAGCTCGGCAGGCTCCAGTCCCTTGAAGAAGGGCAGCTTCGCGAGCATGTCGCGCTCCTCAGCCGACGCGCGGATCCGCGCGGCGATCTCGTACCGCTCGCGGATCCAACGCTCGAAGTGGCCGCGGTCGAGGGACCAGAGCTCGCTCGGCTCGGTCGCGCGCACCGTCGCCGTCCGCGGCCGGTGGTCGAGCAGCGCGAGCTCTCCGAAGCCGTCACCCGGCGCGAGCGTGCCGATGACGCGCCCGCTCGCGTCGAGCACCTCGAGACGGCCCGAGCGCACGACGTAGAAACGCTGGCCGGGCTCGCCGATCGTCACGACGTTCGTATTCGCGTCCACACGCTCCTCGCTCAGGTGTGACGCGATCGCGATGAGCGCATTCCCTGCGAGACTCGCGAGGAACGGCACGCGCGAGAGGATGCGTGCGCGTTCGACGAGCGCCTGCTGCTCACGCCGGCGTACGCGCCGTGCGCGCCCCTTCGCGAAGGTCCTGCCCCAGCCGACCACGCGGATCGTGAGCGCCACGATGAGTGGACCGATGAACACGAGCACGAGGAGCGCCAGCGCGAGCGCTCCGAGCGGCCCCGCTGCGAGCAGCTCGCGTGCCGCGATCGAGACGCGTGACTCCCAGAGCGCGAGCGACAAGCCGATCATCAGGAAGGAGGTGGCGATCGCGAGAAGGCCGTACACGCCGAGCCCGATCTCCGACGGCGACCACCGCTCGCGCCGTCGAAGCTTCCGCATGACGCCGCCCCGCGCGAACGCGAGCGCGCGCTGTCGGAGGAGCGGAGCGTCGAGCAGGTCGACGAGGATGTAGTAGCCGTCGAGCTCGAGGATCGGCATGAGGTTGAGCGCGAATTGGAAAAGGAAGAGCGACGATGCTTTGAAGGCGATGCTGCCGAGGACTCCGCCGTCGGCGATCGCCACGAATGCGCACAGTGCGCTCACCGTGAGACCGCCCACCGGACCGGCGAGGGACACGACGATGCGCGCCTTTCGTGATGCCATCGTCATGTCGGTGCTGTCAACGTAGACGCACGGGAAGAGGTAATAGACCGCGAGACCGAGGCGTCGGACGCGACGCCCGTAATGCGCGATCGCGAGCGCGTGCCCTGCCTCGTGCACAGAGATCGATAGCACCTGGAGGAGGATGAGGGCGACGATCCCGAGCACGAATGACCCGTCGAGCGTGACGAGCGTGTGGCGACCGACGCTGACCTCGCGGACCCACGCGACGATCCCGGCGACGCAGAGGACCGCGATGAGCGCCGCGCCGACGGGCGTGAACGCCAGCCACGCTCCGGCGCGGTACACGCGCTGGACGAGCGAATCGGCGTTCGACCAGCGCGCGATGTCCCACGTGATGAGCCGCCGCAGCGACAGCGAAAGACGAACGAGCGGATCGCGGAGCTGGCGGTTCATGGCGAGGCGCTCGTAGAAGCGCGGGCGCTCGTCGCCGAAGAAGCCGTTCGCCGACAGCGCGGCCGTGAGGCGCGCGAGGCGGTCGACGGCGAGCACGCCGTGCGTCGCCAGGTAATTGACAAGGATGTCTTGGATCGTGCGGTTGCCGTCCATCAGCTCGAAGAGCGCGACGTCATCCGGCTCGAGCCGGATGTAGAGGCCGGCGGCACGGTCGCCGTGCGGGTTCTTCAGGACGGTGTACATCGTGCCGTCCCGCCGCTTCAGGTCCGCGCGCTCGACATCGCCGATGGGCCGCGGGACGAACGAGCCGTAATCGAGCCGCGTACTGATCGTCTCGTAGATGTCGCTCATCTCCGCCTCCCAATGACGTTGAACGCCGCGACCGGTCGTGTGACGCCCTTCAGCTCGAGCTCGCCGACGGCCGCCGTCTCGAACTCGTCCTCGATCGCGGCGTTCAGGCGCTGCGTGATGAGGATCTCGCCGCCCTGCGCTCGTGCCATGAGGCGCGACGCGTGGATCGTCACGTTGCCGATCGCGGCGTAGTCGTAGCGGCCCTCATAGCCGATGCGTCCGAGCGTCGCGTAGCCCACCGCAACGCCGACACCGAACGCGAGGTCGTAGCCCTTCCTGCGCCACGGCGCGGCGAGCTCGTCGAAGCGGTCTCGCATCGCCACGGCCATACGCACGGCGACATGCTCGTGCTGAGGCGTTTCGATCGGATCGTTGAAGAACACCATGAAGCCGTCGCCCTCGAAGTGCTCGAGCGTGCCGCCGTGCGCTGCGATGAGCTCGCCCATCGCGCGGTGGTACTCGCGCAGCACGCCCAGCACCTCCTCGGGTTCCACCGTCTCCGAGAACGCCGTGAAGCCGCGCAGGTCGCAGAAGACGACCGTGACGGCGCGACGATGGCCGTCGAGCATGCGCTTCCCTTCGTCGCTCGTGATGAGGTGCGCGATCGCGGGCGAGAAGAAGCGCGACAGCTCCTCGCGCTGCCGCTGCACGGTGTCGTAGTAGTTCTTCACGCGGATGAGCGACCGGACGCGCGCGAGCAGCTCGTTCTTGTCGAACGGCTTCGACACGTAGTCGTCCGCGCCCGCCTCGAGCGCCCGAACGAGATCGGCGCCGCCCGTCGCGGTGATGATGATGATCGGCAGATGCTTCCAGGTGTCGTCGGCGCGGACGGCCTTGGTGACCTCGAAGCCGTTCATCTCCGGCATCACGAGGTCGACGAGGAGCAGGTCCGGCCTCCGCTCCGGCACGAGCGCGAGCGCCTCGCGTCCGGAGGACGCCGGCACGAGCTCGTAGCCCTGCGGCGCGAGGAGCGCGTCGAGGAGCCGGAGGTTCTCCGGGGTGTCGTCGACGGCGAGGATCTTCGGGCGATCGCTCACGCGCGGCCGCGCGCGATCGCGTCGCGCACCTGCTGCGGGAACGCGCGCACGTCGATCGGCTTCATGAGGAACCCGTCGAAGCCCGCCTTGTCGAAGCGCTCGCGGTCCTCCTTCATCACAGAGGCCGTCATCGCGACGACGGGGATCGCGGCGGTCGTGCCGTCCGACCTCAATCGCCCCAGCGCTGTGACGCCGTCCATCCCGGGAAGCTGGATGTCCATGAGGACGAGCCGCGGCTGTCGCTCCCGCGCGAGCGCGAGGCCATCCTCCGCGCTCGTCGCCTCGATCGTGTCGAAGCCGTGAAAGCGCAGGAGGTCGCGCGCGAGCTTCATGTTCTTCTCGTTGTCCTCGATGATGAGAACGAGGTCGCTCATGCCGGCGCCGCCGACGGCTGCGTCAGCGGAAGGGTGAACGAGAACGTGCTGCCCTTTCCCGTCTCGCTCTCGACCCAGATCCGGCCGCCATGGAGCTCGACGAAGCGCTTTGTGAGCGTCAAGCCCAGCCCGGTCCCTTCGCGCGCGCGCTCGCGGCCGACCTGACGGAATTCTTCGAACACCTTCACCTGATCCTCCGGCGCGATCCCGATCCCCGTGTCCGACACCGCGAAGCACAACCCGCCGGCCTCGCGGCGCACGTGAAGGCTGATTGTGCCGCCATCCGGCGTGAACTTCACGGCGTTCGACAGGAGGTTGAAGAGGATCTGGCGGACCTTCCGCTCGTCGGCCTCGATCTCGGGCAGATCGTTCGGGAGAACGGCCCTCAGTGCGATGCTGTGACGCGCAGCACGCTCCCGGATGATCGTGAGCGAGGTATCGACCGTCGTCGCGACCGAGAAGCGCGACAGCTCCAGCTCCATGCGGCCCGCCTCGACCTTAGAGAGGTCGAGGATGTCGTTGATGAGCGACAGCAGATGCTTCCCGGAGGTCAGCACGTCGTCGAGGTATTCGCGCTGCTTTGCGTTGATGTCACCGAAGAGCCCTTGGAGAAGCACCTCGCTGAAGCCGATGATCGCGTTGAGCGGCGTTCGCAGCTCGTGGCTCATGTTCGCGAGGAACTCGCTCTTGTGACGGTTGGCGGCCTCGAGCTGCCGCGACTTGTCTTCGACCTCATTGAAGAGACGAACGTTCTGGATCGCGATCGCGGCTTGGTCAGCGAACGTCTGAACGAGCTGCGTTTCGCGTTCAGAGAACGGTCTCACCGTCAGACGAGCGAGGATGATCGCGCCGAGCACGGCGTCGTCGCCAAGGACCGGCACCGCAAGCACGGAGCGTGACTTGATCCCGTGCGCGATGTAGGAGTTCGCGAGGGTGGCGTCGGCCGCGATGTCGTCGACGACGATCGGCCGCCGTTCGAGGTAGACGCGGTCCCCGATCCTACTGGGATCGGGCCCGGAGACGTCCCCGACGGACCTCTCATACGCGAGCTCGACGGCGCGTGCGATCTCGGGCGTGCGGCCGTAGCGCGCTCCCGAGCTGTGTCCCGACAGAGAGGTGCGAGTCATCCAGCCGGCATCAGCGTCGCAGATGCGTGCCGCGTTCTCGACGACCGTGCGTAGGGTCGGCGCCAGCTCGAACACGCTCCGGCTGATCGTCTTGAGGACATCGCTCACCGCGGTCTGCTGCTCGAGCGCCTCCTTCGTACCGGTGAAGAGACGGACGTTCTTGATGGCGATCGCCGCCTGATCGGCGAACGTCTCGACGAGTTCCGTCTCGCTCTTGGAGAACGGGCGTACGGTAACCCGCGCAAGCACGATTCCCGCGAGAGGCACGCCATCGCTCACGACAGGTACGCCGAGCACGGACCGCGCACCGATATCGAGGGCCGTCCATGACCCTGAGAGCTCCGGCTCGTTCGCTATGTCAGCCACGCCGATCGTGCGACGTTCGAGGAACATCCGGCCGGCGATGCGATGCCGTTCGGCTGGAGCGACGACGCCGGGCTGCGACTTACGTGCCCTTTCGAGCAGCGCGGCTATCTCTGGGGTGCGCGCGTATCGGGCGAGGCCCGTGTAGCCCGCACCGGCCCATTCGACCATCCAGGCTGCGTCCGCGTCGCACAGTCGTGCCGCGTTCTCGACGACGGTCTGGAGCGTCGAGTCCAGTTGGAAGACGCTCTGCGAGATCGTCTTCAGGACTTCACTAATGGCGGTCTGTCGATCGAGCGCCTCTCGCGTCTCATTGAAGAGACGAACGTTTTCCATCGCGATCGCGGCCTGCGCCGCGAAGGACTCGATGAGCTTGATCTGCTGCGGTGTGAAGCCGCCGCGCTCACGGCGATCGACGCGGATGACACCGACCGCCTTGCCATCCTGCATCACGGGAACCGCGAGCCGGGACAGTCCTGGCCACGATGCGAGGATCGTGCGCTGCCATTCCTCCTGCGTTTCGTCGGGCCGGACCAGCCGGCGCGTCTCCTCACTCGACATGTCGCGCGTGTGGAACGTTTTCCCTTCTCGAAGGGCCAAGCTGAGCAGCGTCGTCGGCGTGTTCGCGATGCGCTCGCCGATGGGGACAGACTCCGGGTGGCGACCTGCGACAGCCATGAGCACGCGATCCTCGCCGTCGCTCCGATAGAAGGTCGCGCTCTCCGCGTCACAGAGGCGCAGCGCCTCATCCACGACACACTGCAGCACGGCCTGCACGTCGTCATGCGTCGCGCTGATGGCACGCAGCACCGCGCTCGTCGCGACCTGCTGTTCGAGAGCCTCTTGTGCCTCGCGACGGCGCCGGATCGTCGCGCTCGACGTGTTGCCCACGATCACCGAGCCGACAAGAAGCACGACAACAAGGCCGATCCGCAGTGCACGCTGCTGCGCAAGGCTGGCATCCAGGGTCGCGTTGGAGACGCCCGGGTCGAGCACGACGATCGACCAACCGAATTCGGGCATCCGCGCGGTCGCGAGTATTCGATACGAAGGATCGATCGGATCGATCACGCTCGATGCGCCGGGCATCACAGCCGTGGCGGCGGTCACATCGCGCAAGAGTTGTTCGTCCGCGAGCAAACGCGAGCCGCGCAGCGCAAGACGCCCGCGCGTGTCGATGAGATACACGTCCGGATACACGAACGCGAGCGGCGCGAGTGTGTCGGAGGCGAGCGCGCGGAGACTCACCGTAGCGATGAGGCGATACCCGCGCCGTTCGGCTCCTTCGATGGGCGTCCCGATCTCGAGGCGAGGGTCGCCCGCGTCGACATGGACGTCGCTCGCTTCCGGCGCGCTCAGTGCGAACGCGCTGCTATAGGACGCAACGGTGCGAACACCACTGAGAGGCTGCGGCGTCTGCCCGATGACGTGCGCGTCCGGATCGACGACCGCCAGCCGGATCACCGACGGATCGCGATACGGCCACACCGCAGCGAGCTCCGCCTCGATGGCCTCGCTATCCAGTCGCTCGACGGCGTTGATGAGCGGCGTGGGAACGCCCAGCGGATCCCGGGAGCCCGTCGTTACGACGGCTCGTTCGATCGAGGTCAGTCGGGTCGCGAGCACTTCGGTCGCCGCTGCCGCATCGCGTTCGCCCGCCTCGGCGCGCGCCAATACGTCCCGGGCGCGCGTCTGTTCGTTCGATATCTCACCGAGGACAAGGATCGGCAGCGCGACTGCGACGGCCACGATGGCGACGAGTCGCCACGGTCGTTCCACGAGCCATTCAGCTCGGCGAACGAGGTCCACCCGCTCCCTCCGCCCGCATGCTAGGCCCGCCTGTATCGCGTCAGGCGCCGCCGTAACGCTCGCGAGATCGGCGGGCCGCGACCGTTCTCAGGATGGCTGCGCGGGCGTGATCTCCCTGGCAGGGTCCCCGCGGCGGGCGTCGCGGCGCAGCGGGAGGGTGAACGTGAACGTGCTCCCCGCGCCGACCTCGCTCGCGAGCCAGATCCGGCCGCCGTGCAGCTCGACGAAGCGCTTCGTGAGCGTGAGGCCGAGGCCGGTGCCTTCGCGCGACCGCTCGCGCCCGACCTGCCGGAACTCCTCGAACACCTTGGGCTGATCCGCGGGTGCGATCCCGATGCCGTTGTCCTTCACGGCGATCTCGACGTCGTCGCCTACGCGACGCACACGCACCTCCACGCGTCCGCCGTCGGGAGTGAACTTCACGGCGTTCGAGAGGAGGTTGTAGAGGATCTGCTTCACCTTGCGCTCGTCGGCGTCCACGGTCGGAAGATCGTCCGGGATCACGGCTGCGAGCGCGATCCCGTGCCGCGCGGCCCGCTCGCGGACGATCGTGAGCCCGCTCTCGAGCGCGGCGGTGAGAGAGAACGTCGAGACCTCGAGCTCCATCCGGCCCGCTTCGATCTTCGAGAGGTCGAGGATGTCGTTGATGAGCGAGAGCAGGTGCTTTCCCGACGACAGCACGTCGTCGAGATACTCGCGCTGCTTCTCGTTCACGTCGCCGAAGATGCCCTGCAACAGCACCTCGCTGAACCCGATGATCGCGTTCAGCGGCGTCCGCAGCTCGTGGCTCATGTTCGCGAGGAACTCGCTCTTGTGGCGGTTCGCGATCTCGAGCTGTGCGCTCTTCTCCTGGATCTCGTGGAAGAGCCGCACGTTCTCGATCGCGATCGCCGCCTGGTCCGCGAAGGCGCGCGCGATCTCGATCTCCTCGTTGGAGTACGCGCGCGGGTCCTTGCGGCGGAGCACGATCGAGCCGATCGCCGTGCCGTCGTGCAGCATCGGGACCGAGAGCATCGCGCGCTGGCCGCTGCGCTGGGCGAACTCGTAGCTGCGCGGGAACTCCGCGGCGCGCTCACGGATATCCGGAACGTGGACGAGCTCGGCTCGGAGCATCGCCCGACCGCTCACCGTCGATTCGTCGAGCGGCCGATCGACGCCAAAGTCGGGTAGGAGCGCACCCTCGTGCGCGACGAAGCGATATGTCTTCTCGCCACGGAGCGCGACCGCCGCGTCCTCGGCGCCCGAGAAGCGCACGGCGTTGTGGGCGATGGCGTCGAGGACCGGCTGCTCGCTCGTGGGCGAGCTGGCCATGACGCGCAGGATCTCGCCCAGTGCCGTCTGTCGCTCGAGGGCGCCCTTCGTCTCGTCGAAGAGGCGAACGTTCTCGATCGCGATGAGCGCCTGATCGGCGAAGCTCTCGACGAGCGCGATCTCCTCTGCCGTGAATGGACGTGGCGTCGTGCGCCACAGCGAGAAGGTGCCGACGGCTCGATCGTCGCGCACGAGCGGCACGGAGAGGAGCGTCCTGAAAGCGCCGAGCTGCTTCGCCTCGCCATACGTGTAGCTCGCGTCGGCTTCGACGTCCGAGATGTGCACCGTCCGGCGCTCCGCGAAGGCGCGACCGGTGGCCGACCCGAGATAGTCGCCGCGGATCGGATGTTCCGCTTGCCACTCGCGCATCGCCTCGGCGTGCTCGCCGTACGCCGCCGTCATGCGCAGGTACTCACCGTCGGCCTGATAGATGAACCCAGCGTCGGCTTGGGCGAGCTGCGTCGCGTGTCCGATGACGATGTCGAGCACGCGCCGGAGGTCGAACGCGGTGCTGCTCATGAGCTTGACGACCTCCGCCGTCGCCGTTTGACGCTCGAGAGCGACCTTTGTCTCATTGAAGAGACGCACGTTCTCGAACGCGATCACGGCCTGCGATGCGAACGTCTCCACGAGGGCGACCTGCCCGTCGGTGAACGGCTTTGGCTCGGTCTTGCGGAGCAGGATCGCGCCGATGGCCGTCCCCTCGCGCATGAGCGGCGCGGCGAGCACGGCGCGCTGGCCGCTGCTGGCCGCGTTCTCCGTGCTCTGCGGAAATTCCTCGTTCGCCATGACGTCCCCGACGTGGACCGTCTTGCGGTCGAGGATCGCACGACCGGTGACCGAACGCCGGTCCGCCGGCACCGTCAAAGGGATCACCATCGGTCCGCGGTGAGAGGCCGGCACCAAGACTCCGTCCTTCACCAAGACGAGCGATGCGTCCTCTGCGCCGGCGAAACGGAGCGCGCTCTTCGCGATCGCGTCCGCGACCGGCTGCAGGTCGGTCGGCGAGCTGGAGATGACGCGCAGGATGTCGGCGATCGCGGTCTGCTGCTCGAGCGCTTCCTTCGTCTCGTTGAAGAGGCGCACGTTCGAGATGGCGATCGCGGCTTGATCGGCGAACGTCGCGAGCAGATCGATCTGTCGTTCGGTGAACGGCGTCGGGTGCGTCCGCCGGAGGATGATCGCGCCGACGACCTCATCCTGGTGCATGAGCGGCGCGGCGACGAGCGCGCGTTCGTTGCCCTCGCGCGCCTGCGCATAGCCGAGCGGATACTCGGATTCGAGCGCCCAGAGGTCTGCGACGTGAGTGATCCGTCGGTCCACGACCGCGCGACCGGTCACCGTCGTGCGGTCGATGACGAACGGCTTCACGGGCTCCCAGTCGAGGCCGCCGTGGGCGACGGGCGTCAGGAGCCCGTCGCGGATGAGGCACACGACGGCGTGCTCGGCCTCGCAGAAGCGCACGGCGTTCGTGGCCACGACATCGAGGACCGGCTGCGACGAGGTCGGCGAGCTCGAGATCGCGCGCAGCACTTCGCTGATCGCGGTCTGCTGCTCGAGCGCCTGCTTCGTCTCGTTGAACAGGCGGACGTTCTCGATCGCGATGGCGGCCTGATCTGCGAACGTGCGCAGCAGCGCGATCTGCTTGTCCGTGAAGGGCCGGACCTCGGTGCGTCGCAGCCCGATCGCGCCGAGCGGCCTGCCCTCTCGCAGGAGCGGCGCGGCGAGTATCGAGCGTTGGCCAAGCTCGCGTGAGCGCCGAACGCCGATGGCGTACTCGGCCTCGCTCTCGGAGGCCATGTCCGGTACGTGGATCACCTGCCGGTCCACGATCGCGCGGCCACGCACGGAGGTGCGATCGACCGGCCATGGCGCGATGTCCAGCGCGATCGGACCGTACTGCGCGACCTGCTCGAGCAGGCCGTCGGAACGGATGAGCGCTACGCCGCAGTCTTCCGCGAGGCAGTAACGCGCCGCGTTCCGCGCGATCGCGTCGAGCACAGGCTGTATGTCGGTCGGGCTGCTCGAGATCACCTGCAGGATCTCGCTGATCGCGGTCTGCTGCTCGAGCGACTCCTTCGTCTCGCGGTAGAGACGTACGTTCTCCATCGCGATGGCCGCCTGATCGGCGAACACCTCGAGCAGCTGGATGTCGCGTTCGTCGAACGCGTTCGCCTCGCGGTGTGCCGTGAAGAGCACACCGGTCACGGTGCCGTCGCGCACGAATGGGATCGCGAGACGGGTCTGCGCCCCTCCCTGGGGAAGCGCCGGGTCTTTTGTGACATCGGGAGCGTAGTGGCGCTTACCGTCCAGGAACGCACGTCCGCCGACGGTGGTGTCGTCGATCAGCCAGCGCTCGCCTTTGCCGAGCGTCGCCGGGCCGCCGCCGGTCGCGATGATGACGATCTCGTCGCCCTCGCGGATCCCGATCGACGCGCCCTGTGCGCCGACGAGCGCCACGGCGCGGACGCAGATCGTGGTGAGGACGGCATCGAGGTCGAACGCCGATCGGCTGATCGTGCCGAGGAGGTCGCTGATCGCCGTCTGCCGCTCGAGTGAGGCTGTCGTCTCGCGGTGCAGGCGAACGTTCTCGATCACGATCGCGGCCTGGTCCGCGAACGCCTCGAGCAGCTGGATCTGCTCCGTGGTGAAAGGCTCGGGCGCGTGCTTCCGCAGGTTGAGCGAGCCGATCGCGACCCCGTCGCGCACGACCGGGGCGACGAGCAGCGCGCGGTGGCCCATCTGCGCGAAGCGCGCGCGTGTCTGCGGATACGCATCGCCCTCGGGACCGAGGACGTCGCTGATGTGGATCGTGCGGCGCTCGCCGATCGCGCGTCCCGCGACGGACGTCGGGTCGAGCCGGATCCGTCCCTCGAGGTTCGCGACCGGGCCGTGATGCGCGGCGCGCTCGAGCTCGTCGCCGCGGACGAGCCAGACCTGCGCGTCGTTCGCGCCGCAGTACCGGACGGCGCTCGTCGCGATCGCGTCGAGGATGGCCTGTTCGTCGGCGTGCGATCCCGCCATCGCCTGCAGCACCCCGGCGATCGCGGCCTGCTGCTCGCGCGCCCGCGCGAGCTCGGCTTCGAGCTCGGCCACGCGCCGTTCGTCCCGGGCCGTCCCTTGATCCCCCACGGCCCCGAATCGTAGGGGCCTCCCGCACGCCTGTGAAAGTCAGCACGGTGGCGCACCTGGCGCATCATCTGGGCGTGATCCCGCGCGAGACGCTGCATGCCGCACCGAAAGTTCTGCTCCACGACCATCTCGACGGCGGACTCCGTCCGGCGACGATCGTCGAGCTCGCGCGGGAGCAGGGTCACCGTGGGCTCCCGACGAACGATCCCGGCGAGCTCGGACGGTGGTTCCACGAGAGCGCGGCGAGCGGCTCCCTGTCGCTCTATCTACGGGGGTTCGCGCACACGATCGCGGTCATGCAGGCGCCGGACGCGATCGAGCGCGTCGCGTTCGAGTGCGGCGAGGACCTCGCGCACGACGGCGTCGTCTACGCCGAGGTGCGATACGCACCGGTGTTCAGCACCGCCCGCGGGATGACGCTCGAGCGGGTCGTCGAGGCGGTCGAGCGCGGGTTCGCGGCGGCCGAGCGGCGGTACCGCATCGTCCTGCGGCAGATCGTATGCGCGATGCGCGATCGCACCGACTCGGTCGAGATGGCGCGGCTCGCGGTCGCCTTCCGCGACCGCGGGGTCGTCGGGTTCGACATCGCCGGAGAGGAGGCGGGGAATCCGCCGAAGGCGCACCTCGAGGCGTTCGACCTGTGCCATCGCGAGAACTTCAACATCACCATCCACGCGGGCGAGGGCTTCGGCCCGCCGTCCATCTGGCAGGCGATCCAGGTCTGCGGCGCTCATCGCATCGGCCATGGCGTGCGCCTCATCGAGGACATGACGCTCGCAGGCGACGCGGTCGTCGCGCTCGGCCCGCTCGCGACATACGTCCGCGACAAACGCATCCCGCTCGAGCTCTGCCCGTCGAGCAACGTCGATACGGGCGCGGTCCCGTCGCTCGCGACGCATCCCATCCGGCAGCTCATCGCGCAGCGGTTCCGCGTCACGGTGAACACCGACAACCGGCTCATGTCGGACGTGACGCTCTCCGACGAGTTCCATCGTCTCGCGGAGGCGTTCGGGCTCGACCTCGCCGACGTCGAGAAGCTGACCATCAACGCGATGAAGTCGGCGTTCGTCGGATACGACGAACGCCTGTCGATCATCTACGACACGATCAAGCCGGGATTCGCGAGGCTGCGTGGTGAGCCGGCGCTCGCCGGGTATCGCCTACCGCCGAGCGCCTAGCTCTGCTCCCTCAGCCACGACTACTTGAGCCAGACGAGGTCGCCGAAGAAGAAGTCCTGACCCTGTGCGACTGTGCGCGTCGTCTGTGCCTTCACGTCGAGCACGAAGAACCCTCCCGTGCCGACGTACGCGATCTTCGAACCGTCGGGCGACCACGACGGCACGACATCGTCGCCGGTCTGACCGACGGAGCGGAGGCCCGAGCCGTCGCACGGGACGATGAAGAGCTCCGACGGGATGTTGAGATGGGCGAGCCGCCCCCCGACCTGGCCGCGTGTCGCCGCGACCTCCGCGCCCGGCGCTGCTCCGGAGACGCTATGGCCCGCCGCCGAGAACACGAGCTCGCACGCGGCCGGAGAGGACCGCGGCGCCTGCAGGTACCAGAACGTGTCCTTCGTCTTGAGGAGCGGCGCCGCGTTCGCGCCGTCGATGTCGGCGCGCCACAGCGCGTCGATCTGGCCGTCCTTCAGGTGCACGTACACGAGGGTCTTGCCGTCGGCGCTCACGGTTGGGTCGGCGCCGTCCTTCACGATCTTCGTCGCCTGGCCGGTGCGGAGGTCGATGCGCTCGATCGCGTCCTCGTTCCCCACGAAGGCACCGTTCTGCACGATGGCCGCGCGCCGGTGCACGTAGAGCACGTTTCCGCTCGCGTCGAAACGGGGACTCGCGTAGAAGACGTTGTTGTCCTCGTGCAGGACGACCGCGTGCAGGTTGGATCCGTCCAGATCGACCATGTAGATGTCGGAGCCGAACCCGCGCTTCGGATCGGGCTGCTGCGTGAGCGCGAACGCGATCGCCTTGCCGGACGGATGGAGCGCCGGCGTCGACGGCGCGCTCTGATCGGGGAGCTGCACGAGCTTGCCGATCGACTTCGCCGTGTCGTCGAGGCAGGTGAGCCCGCCGGGGTTCGCGAGGATGAAGACGGCCGTCGTCCCGCATCCGTTCGCTCCGGCGGAAGGCGAGCTGCTGCCGACGCCACCGCACGCGGCGATCGCGACGAGGACGATCAGAAGAGCGACGATGGGCGACCGAGGGTTTCGGTCGCGCGTCGTCGCGCCGCTCGACCTCACGCGATCACCTCGCCCGCGGCCTTCGCCTTCGTGCGGATGCCGTCGCGGATGCGCGCCGACGCGCGCGCGAAGAGTTGCACCGTCGAGACGAACGCTGCGTGCGACCAGGTGAGTGGCGAGACCGAGAGCGGCTCGCCGGTGTACGGATGCACCTGCTCGGCGAGGATCCCAGAGGGGAGCGCCTTCGTGCGGCACCACTCCAGCAGCTCGCGCGGGCGCTGGAGGTCCGCCTGTGTCCGCGCCATCGCGATGTACCACTTCGCGAGCCACAGCGTCGCGACGAACCACGGGTTCCCCGGGACGGCCTCGGTGTCCTCGGCGACGCGGAAGTACGCGTCGTTCTCGTAGCGCGCGAGCCCGCCGACGGGGGTCTTGATCGTGAGCCTCTCCTCGATCGCCCGCATCGTCGACACGACGCGCGGATCGTCTGCCGGCAGGAGCCCGAAGAGGAAGATCCCCGCGAGCGAGATGTCGACGGTCGCGTCCTTCACGATGACGCCGTCGGGCAGGACGGCGATCGTGCGCACGAAGCGGCCGCGGTCCGCATCCCAGAGGTTCGCGAGCGCGGCATCGCGGATCTCCTGCGCCGCGACCGCGTACCGCTTCGCGTACTCGTGCTGACCGAACGCGACCGCGAAGTTCCGCGCGGCGGTGAGACCGGCGACGACGGCGGCCGTCGTGAACGCGTGGATGCCGCGCCGCTCCTCCCACAGGTCGAAGGACGCGGCCGGGAGCTTCGTCTTCGGCTCACGGAAGGTCGCCATGAAGTCCCCGCCGCCCCGAACGAGCTTGCGATAGAGAGGACGAACGAACTCGATGTCCCGGTCGCGCTCGTAGTGCTGCCAGAGCGCCCAGATCGGCAGGCCGGTCTCGTCCTCCTGGATGGGAAGCTCGAGCCGCCCCTCGGGCGTCGACCACCCGTGCCAGGACGATCCGAGCGACCCGTCGGGGTTGTACTTGTGGAGCAGATACCCCTCGCGCGTGATGAGCTCGCCGCACAGGTAGAAGAAGCGGCGCGTGACCTCGCCGTACCCGGCGAGATCGAGCGCGTCGGCGACGAGCGCGCCATCGCGTGGCCACAGATACGAATACGTATCGCGGTTGAAGCGGAGGACGTCCGAGTCGTTCGCGGCGATGATCGCGCCGCGGTTGTCGACCTGCGTGCGGATCACGAGCGTGGAGCGCTTGTAGAGGCTGGTGAGCTCGGGCGACACGTGATCGACGATGGTCTCGTCCTTGTTCGCCCAGAGCCGCCAGTAATCCTTCGTCCGAGCGAGGAACGCGGCCGGGGTGCGCTCGCGCACCAGCTTGTCGAGCTCGCGCACCTCGTCGTACGCCTGCCCGACCGCGATCCAGAACACGAGCGTCGTGCTGCCGCTCGCGGGGACGGTCGCGGACAGCATCCCGACGCTGTCGATGGATCCCTGCGCGACGGCGTTCCTCGACAGCTCGCCGTCCTCCGCGTCGCGCCACGTGCCTTCCCTTCCGGGGGCGTCCTTCTGTCCGATGGCGAACGACGTGAGGCCGTAGGCGTGCCCGCCCGTCGTGCCCGAGACGAGGAAGTACCGGCGGCCCTTGTAGTGGACGATCGCCTGGCACCGCGGATCGTAGAAGGCCGAGTCTCCGACGTCGTTCCCATAGAGCGACGCGTTGAAGTGCTGGAAGAGCCGGACATCGCGATCCTTGCCGCTCTCGTCCTCGACGGTGACCTCTTTGAAGTAGATGTTCCGGTCGAAGTCGACCGCGTCCCGGCAATGCAGGCGGAGGCCGAGCGCCGCGTGGTGGAGGTGGGAATCGCCGACGAGCGTCTCGTGCTCGTAGGCGATCTGGCGCTCCCAGCCGGTGTCCGACATCCAGCTGAACGAGCCATCCACCCACACCCCGAAGCGGCTCGGGTCGCCGATCGTGTGATCCTCCATGCCGACCATCGGGTAGTAGATGTCGCGAAGCTGGTACGTCGAGTCGAAGGTGACGAGAAGGTCTCCGTTGCCGAGCGGGAGATCGCGCGGCAAGGCTAGGAGCGGCGGGTCGCCGCGAGGAAGGTCCGCGCGTTCGCCACGATGCCGTCCACGTCGCCCTTCGCGAGAAGGTCGGGGCGGATGAGCGGTCCGCCGATGCCGAAGCCGACGACGCCCGCCTTCAGGTACGCGGGGATCTCGGCGAGCTCGACGTTGCCCGTCGCGACGAGCGGCAGGTGCATGAGCGCGCGGCGGACGTTCGTGATGAAGTCCGGACCGCCGATCGTCGCGAGCGGGTACACCTTTATGTAGTCCGCGCCGAGCTCGGCCGCCTTCACCATCTCGGTCGGCGTCATCGTGCCCGGCATCGTCATCGCGTCACGAGCGCGTCCCGCCTCGATCATCGCCGGGATGAGCGCGGGCGACACGAGGAAGCGCGCGCCCGCGACGAGCGCGTCCTCCGCCTGTGCGCCCGAGAGCACCGTCCCCGCGCCGATGACGGCGCCCTGCCGCGCGAACTCGTCGTCGGTGGCGAGCTTCGCGATGAGCTCGTACGCGTCGGGGACGGTGAGCGTGATCTCGACGAGGCGCACGCCCGCACGCGCCATCGCGCGCGCCGCCGTCTCAGCGCTCTCGACAGCGTTCGTCCTGATGACCGCCACAAGACGGTCCTCCGAGAACATCCGCACGAGATCGCGGCGCAGGACGAGGGGTCGCTGGGACACCGCCATCCCTCTCATCGTATCGCCCCGGCACGCGCGAGCGCGACCGCGACGTGCTCCGCGAAGCCACGCGTGCTCTCGACGTCGTGCGTCGTGAACGCGCGTCCCGACGACGTCGCGTATAGCTCGAACACTCCGAGCAGGCGACCGTCCGCAAGCAGAGGCACCGCGAGCCACGATCGGATGGACGCCTCGAGCAGCACGCGGAGGTGCTCCGAGCTTTCGGCGAGCGGGACGAGGTCCTCCGGCCCGATGCGCTCGATGAGCCGATGCTGGCGGCTGCGGATGACGCTCCAGAGCGGGTGGTGCGACGGCCGCATGATCCGACCGAGGAGCGCGGAGCGCAGGCGCGCCTCGCGATCGCCGTCCTCGCTGGCGAGCGCGACGCATTCGAGCTCGGTATCGGCGCGCAGCGCGTAGACCGCGCACCAATCGCCGAGCCGCGGCACGGCGAGCCGCGCGAGCCGCACGAGCGCGTCGCTCGCATCGGGCGCGCGCAGGAGCGTGTCGGCGGCGTCGAGGAAGAGGCGCGACCGCTCCGCGACGTTCTCGGCCGCCTCGCGCGCGCGGCGCTCCGCCTCGAAGCGCTCGACCCGCTCGAGCGCGATCCCGACGCGTTCTGCGATGAGCCCGAGCAGCGTGAGGTCGTCGCGACCGAAGTCCTGATGCCGCGTGAACCCGATGTACAGGAGGCTCTTCGCGCCGCCGGCCCCATGGAGCGGCAGGAGGATGCGCGAGTCGATCCGCTCGGTCGCGTGCGCATCGAGCGGCGTCGTGCTGTTGTCCGACACGATGACCGGCTTGTCGGCGGTCACGGCCTCGCCCAGATCTCCCTCGAGCGGAAGGGGACGCCGCACGCTGTGCTCGAGCCCGTACGCGGCTCGCACGGACACGCCCTGCTCGCCGGCGACACCGAGCACGACGACGGCGTGCGCTCCCGCGATCCGCGCGACGCCCGCGAGCGTCTCCGCGAGGACGTCGTCGATGGACGACTGGCGCAGGATCGCGTCGGTGATCTGGCGGACGGCCTCGAGACGCGTGATGGTGAGCTCTGCGGCGGTCCGCGCCTCGCGCTCGTGCTCGAGGAGGCGCGCGTGCTGCTCGGTCGAACGCCGCAGCGTCTCCACGTCCCCGACCTGACTGAGCAGGGCGTGTCGCTCCTGGCGGAGGGTGCCGACCTCGCGGAGCATCGAGGTCATGAGGATCGCCGCGAGGCAGAACATCACCACGTCGAAGCCGAGATACGCGACCGGCGTCCCGATCGCGAGCGCATCCTGGCGCCAGAACGTGAGCAGCACGACGACGACGATCTCCGCGCTCGCCGAGATGAGCGCGCCGATCTCGCCGAGGCGGAACGCCGAGGAGACCACCAGCAGGACGCCGATGAGCACGATCGCGGGCCAGAGCGGATCGGGCGTCATCGCGAGCTGCGCGAGCGCGACGATGAAGATGTCCCAGCCGAGCACGATCCACGAGAGCCGCTCGACCTGGCCCGCCGTTCGCATGCGCGTCGCGAGGACGTGCAGCACGGCGGCGGATACGACGAGGCTACCGGCGAGCAGCCAGATGATGGGCGCGCCGAGGTTCGGGATATTTGGCGCGAGGACAAGTACCGCCACAGCGCCGATGAGCCGCGACACTGTGATCGCTTGCTCGAAGCGGCGGGGGACGTCGCCGGCCCTCGCGGTACCCACCTCTTCCAGGCGCCCGAGTATGCGGCGCGGCGCCGCGGGATGGGCACCGCTCGCCGAGCAGTCCTACTCTCGTGGGGATGGATGCCAGCGAGGTCGAACGCATCTTCAGGGACGCCGGCGCGCTCCGTGACGGGCATTTCGTCCTGGCGTCGGGGAAGCACTCCCCTCGGTACCTCGAGAAGTTCCAGGTGCTGCAGTGGCCGCGCGAGACCGAGCGTCTCTGCGCCGCCATCGCCGACGCCGTCCGCGCGCTCCACCCCGACACCATCGCCGGGCCGACGACGGGCGGGATCATCCTCGCGCACGAGGTCGCTCGGCAGCTCGGCGCTCGCGCTGTCTACGCCGAGCGCGACGAGGCGGGCACGGGGCGTGTGTTCCGCCGCGGCTTCCAGCTCGCACCGGGCGAGCATGTCGTCGTGGTGGACGACATCATGACGACGGGCGGCTCGGTCCAGGAGACGATCGACGCCGTTCGGTCGGCGGGTGGCGAGGTCGTCGCGGCCGCCGTCCTCGTCGATCGCTCCGGCGGCGGCGCGAAGCTCGGCGTCCCGCTCCACGCGCTCTGGTCGCTCGACATCCCGACGTACCCGGCCGGCGCGTGCCCGCTCTGCGCAACGGGCGTCCCGGCGACCCACCCTGGCACGACCGGTGCTCCCGTAGGCGCCAGATGAGGGACTTGATGCGCGGATTTCGCACGCTCGCATGGATCGCGCTCGTCGGCGCGATCTACCAAGAGCTCCGCAAGCCGCCCCAGGAGCGGACGTGGCACGGCAAGGTCGCAGGCGCGATCCCGTACGACTTCCGCGTGCCGACATTCGATCGTTTGCGCGAGGCGTACTGGGATCCGTCGAGCGATCGGATCTTCAGCGAGAAGGTCATCGGCGTCGGGTGGGCCGTGAACATCCCGACGGCCGCGCGCAAGCTCAGCGAGATCGTGCAGCAGTACGCGGACGCGAGCGCGAAGCTTCGCGCGCCGCGGGACGACGAGCCCGGATCGCGATGAACGCCGGGAGGTAACGCTCGAGCTCGTCGTCCGAGCCAGGCGGACCTCCGGTGTCACCCGGCGACCACTCCCACATCCGATCCACGACGAGGCCCGCCCGTCCGCACGCCGTGATGAGGTCCGAGATGCGGTGCGCGTACTCGAGCGTCGGCGCACGGACCTTCACCTCGTCGAACTCCCAGGTCGGGTCCTTCACCGGGACGGCGCCGTTCGCGAAGTAGCGCTGCTTGAACCCCCAGCCGCTGCCGGTCCACGTCTCGTACATGCGAAGCGTCACCGGATGCATCGTCGAGAAGATGTAGACGCCACTCGGCGCGAGGACGCGCGCGACCTCGCGGATCACCTTTGCCGCGTCGGGAACGAAGACGAGCGAGTGATGGTGGTACACGAGGTCGAACGACGCGTCTTCGAACGAGGAGAGGTCGCGCATGTCCGCGCGGACGAAGCGCAGCTTCGTCCCGCGCTCGCGCGCGAGCGCACGCACGGTCGCGAGCTGACGTGCCGAGAGATCGACGAGCGTCGTCTCGGCACCGAGCTCCGCGAACAGGATCGCGTCCCATCCGCCGCCCCCGGCGAGGGAGAGCACTCGCTTCCCGCGAAGCTCGATACCGGCGAGCTGTCCCTCGGTGAGCTCGTCGAGGAAACGCCGCTTCGCACGCGGGTCGCGCGGCGGCGTGCCCTGCGGACGCGTGTACGGGATGCCCGCCGCGGCGAGGCGCTCCCACATCTGCCGGTTGTGCTCGGCGACCGCGTCGACGGCGACGCGGGAGCGCGACGATCGGCGTTTCGGCACGCAACGACGATACCGGCTCAGAGCGCTCGCTTGTCCCCTGGCATGCCGCCTGCAGATGAAGCGGGCCAGCGATGAGCGAGGGACCAGAGCGCGACCACGCGCTCCATCTGTACGACGACGACACGACGCTCGCCACGACGGTGGCGACGTTCCTCGCGCCCGGCTTCGCGCGGGATGACGCGATCGTCTCGATCGGCACGCGCGCGCACGTCGCGGCGATCGAGCAGCGGCTCCGAAGCGAGGGCGTGCGCGTCGATGATGCGGTCCTCTCCGGACGCTACGTCTCGATGGACGCCGAGCGCGTCATCGCGCGCCTGCTCCGGAACGGGCTTCCGACGCGCGAGACGTTCGCGGACGTCGTCGGTCACCGCATCGAGCAGCTCGCGTCGCGTCACGGCAGCGTCCGCGCCTTCGGTGAGATCGTGTCGCTCCTCTGGCGCGATGGGAAGCAGACCGCGGCGCTCCGTCTCGAGGATCTCTGGAACGAGGCCCTCGGCTATCAGCCGCTCTCCCTCGTGTGTGGCTACGCGACGCGTACGGTCGGCACGGAGGCGGCGCCCGCCGTCCAGCGCATCGCGAAGGCGCACACGCGGATCATCCGGCCCGACGCGTAGCTAGCCGCGCTCCGCGGCCTCGATCGCGCCACGCAGGCGGCGCAAGCGCTCCGCGCGCTCCCGGCAGAAGCGCTCGATCCCCGCGAGGAGGTGCTCCGGATCGAGGTGTGCCTCGGCGACGACTTCGTCCACCGAGCCGCCGGTCCGCCAGCGATCGTCCCAGTCGGACGTGAGCGAGTACTCGGCGACGATGGGATGCGCGATCCAGTCGCTCATGACGCGGCGCGCGCGGTTGCTGATCACCATCGCGTCGATGCGATCGGCGTCGGAAGCGACGCTCTCGCGGTAGGTCGCGTCCTGCAGCGCGAAGAGCTGCGGGCTGATCGCTGCGACGATCTTCACGTTGAGGCCGCGCTCGGCGAGCTTCGGGAGGATCTTCACGACGTTCGCGGTCGTCGACGTCCCCTGCACGAACACCGTGCCCATCTTCGGCTGCCCTGGCGCGTACGCGCGCATCACGTACGCGCCGCGCGCCGCGGCGAAGTGCGACGGCATGCCGAGCGCCGCACGATCGGGGATATCGACCGCGGGCCGCGTGAGGTGGATCGCGACGATCGGCGCCTTTTGCCGGAGCGCGGCCGCGAGCACGACCGGGACCTCGTTGTGCTCCCACGGATGCACGTCGACGACGGCGCCGTCGGGGAAGAGCTGCGTCACGCCCGTCTCGAAGATGCCGAAGTGCGTGCGCGAGTCCTCGGCGGTCTCGGGACCGGAATGCCCCGCGACCCAAATGACCTTGCCGACCCTCAGGTCGCAGTCCTGCGCGAGCTGGCTGAAGAGCCGCATCTCGCCGTACTTCAGATAGGAGAACGAGCCGTACGTCGAGCATGCGCCCCAGAGGCCGTTGTAATCGCCGAACGGATCGTCGGCGAGGTTCACGCTCGCGATGCCGCACGCGATGCCCGCGTTCGTGAACTCCGTGATCTGCTGCGGAAGGAGCGTGCCGCGCGGGTTCGCGTCCCGCTGGTACCAGCCCCAGCCCTCCATGTCCTCGAAGCCCTTCATGAAGCCCGCGATGTTCGTCGACTCAGCGAGGTCCGCGGACATCGCGATGACGAGCGGACGCCCGTACTCCTTCTTCGCGAACGAGTTCACCCACGCGCCCCAGGTGCCGAGCGCGGCGCGGTTCGGCTTCTTCTCGCCCGGCTTCGCCCACATCCCCGCCGGGTAGTGCTCGAAGTCGAAGAGGCGCTCGTCGGAGAACAGCCCCGCGCCGCGGCCGCCGAGCGTGAACGACGCGACACGGTCGGGCACGGTCTCGCCGATCTCGACGAGCCGGTCCGAGAGGTACTCGACGACGTCCATCCGCTTGCGGAGCGCGGACGCCGCGATCGCGAAGTTGCGGCGCGCCTGCGCCGCCGTCGCGGCGGGATCGGCGGGCGCGTTCTGGTCGACGCCTTCGTACTCGACGCCGTACTTGTTCATGAATTCCTTGCGCAGCCCCCAGAACGGCTCGCTGTTCATCGCGTGCGGCGAGCCGTGTGACTTGTAGTCGTACTTCGCGTAGCCGCGTCCCTTGCGAGTCTTGAACCACGCCATGCTGGGGACCTTCGTGGGATTCTCGCCGCGCGCGACCTCCGTGACGATGCGGGTCACGTCCTCCCACTCCATACCGTGCTCCGTGCCGAGGACGCGCCACCCATATGGCTCGAACCAGTCGACGGGGCTGCCGTGGACGACCGTCGAGAGCGCGTTCTCGTCGATGCCGAAGTCATTCCAGTCCACGAGGAACACGAGGTTCGAGAGCCCGAGCCCCCAGGCCGAGTTCTTGGATTCGTGCGACGCCCCGGGCGTGAGGCCGCCCTCGCCCTCGACGACGAAGACCTTCACCTCTTCGCAGCCCGCCAGCTTCAGCGCGGCCGCCTGACCGACCGACGGCGGCATGCCGTGTCCCGACGGCCCCGTGTTCGCCTTCACGAAAAGCGTCTTGCCGGCGAATTCGGCGTGCCCCGGAAGCCCCTTGTTGCGTCGTAGGAGGAGAAGGTCCTCCCAGGTGAGCGCGTACCTGCCGTCGAAGGGGAACGCGAATCGCGGGTCGCCATCTCGTTCGCGCCGGGCGCGCAGCGCTTCATTCATGACGGCGAGCGTCGAATACACGAGCGGGATCGTGTGACCGGCGGAGAGCACGAAGCGGTCGGCGAAGGGCCGCCACGGCCGAAGGACGTCGTAGCGCATCGCGCCGGTGAGCATGAGCGCGAGAAGGAGATGGACCTTCGAACGCGAGCCGCCCGGGTGACCGCTCTGACGGTAGTTCAGCGAGAGGTCGATGAATTCGTCGAGGACATCCTTCGTGACCTCCCACAACGGGAAGGCGCTCCGGGCGTCCGTGAAGAGGCGCGCGGCGTCCGCCTCCACCGTGCGAGCCATCCGTTCGTTTGTAGCACCATTCGCGCATGGCGGTCACCGTGCGGATCACGAGCGGGGACGAGACGCTCCAGGCGGATCTCTATGGCGAGCTGCCCGCTTCGCGCGCGGTGATCCTCGTCCACGGATCCGGTTGGGACGGGAGCGGCTGGCGCGACATCGCGCCCCGCTTCGCGGCGCGGGGCGTTCCCGCACTCACCCTCAACCTTCGTGGATACGACGGGTCGACGGGAACGACGAACGCCTGGGCACCGCCCGCGCCGTGGTCGCCGGTCATCGATCTGCGCGCGGCGAAGGCGCTCCTCCGGGAGCGCGGCGCGGCCGAGATCGCGCTCGTCGGCGCGTCGATGGGAGGCCACGCCGTCCTCGCGTCGAGCTTCGACGCGGACGTGGAGTGCGTCGTGTCCGTCTCCGCGCCCGTGCAGGACACGCCGGACGAGCTGACGCGTCGCGTCACCGGCCGCAAGCTGTTCGTGTGCGCCGACGAAGATTCGCTCGGTGCTGGCCAGCACGTGCTGCGCGCGTTCACCGTCGCGTCACATCCGAAGACGCTCCTCATGTTCGGCGGCAAGGAGCACTCGCGCGGGATGTTCGCGGCGCCCTACGGCGACGAAGCGATCACGGCCATCGTCGACTTCGTCACGAGAGGACTCTGATGCCGGCGCGCGTGCACCCAGACGTGCCCGGTGAGCCGCTCCTCGCGAAGCGGGTGGGTGAGCGCATCCGCGCGCTGCGCCAGAAGCAGGGTCTCACCATGGCCGAGCTCGGTACGGATCGACGCGGTCGCGTGTACTTCGAGAAGCAGTACGTCTGGAAGATGGAGACCGGCCGCGTCACGCCGACGCTTCCCGCGCTCGCGCACATCGCGAAGCGGCTCGGGGTCAGGCTGTCGTCGCTCCTGCGCGGGCTGTGACGCCCGTCGTGCCCGTGCTCGCGAGCGGGATGCTGACGTGGAACGTGCTCCCCTCGCCATCGCTCTCCGCCCACAGTCTCCCGCCGTGGCGCGTCACGATGTCGCGGCTGATGTAGAGACCAAGGCCGAGCCCGCCGACGTGCCCGGCGCGCGGATCGGGCGAGCGATAGAAGAGATTGAAGATGCGGTCGAGCTCGTCGCGCGAGATGCCGATCCCCTGATCGCTGATCGCGACGTGCACGTCGTCGCCGACGGCGCCGACGATGACGCCGATCGTGCCGCCCGCCGGCGAGTACTTCACCGCGTTCCCGATGAGGTTCTCGAAGACCTGGTCGAGCCGGTCGCGATCGGCGATGACGCGACCCTGCTCGATGTCCGAGCGGAACTGGAAGTCGTGCGTCGACACGAGGAGCTTCATGCGCTCGACGACCTCTCTCACGTCATCGACGATGTCGATCTCGGCCGGGTGGAGCTCGATCCGCCCGAGCTGGAGCCGCGACACGTCGAGCAGCTCGTCGACGAGGCGCGCGAGGCGCCGCGACTGACGCTGCGCGAGGTCGAGCGTCTCCGCGGTGCGCACCGCCTCCTGCTGCCAATCGATCGCACCGCCCCCTTCGAGCGCGCGCGCGATGCGTCGCCGCGCGACCTGCACGAACCCGCTCACGGCGGTGAGCGGGGTGCGGAGCTCATGCGACACCATCGAAAGGAATTGCGTCTTCAGCCGGTCGACCTCTTCGAGCTCGAGGAGCCGTCGGCGGAGCTGCCGGCGCTCGATCGCGCGATTCACCGTCGCCCGCAGCTCCTCCACGTCGGAGGGCTTGAGCAGGTAGTCGTACGCGCCCGACCGTAGCGCGGCGATGGCGGATTCGAGCGACGCGTAGCCGGTGAGCATGATGGCCGCCGTCTCCGGCGCCGTCCGCTGCACCTCCTTCAGGATCTCGATGCCATCCATGTCGGCGAGGCGTAGGTCCGTGAGGACGACGTCGAATTGCCGCTCGCCGAGGAGGCGGATCGCCTCGGTGCCGCTCGTGACCGCCACGACGTCGTGGCCGTCGAGCCGCAGGATCGCTTCGATCGTCGTCGCTACGCTCTGCTCGTCGTCGACGACGAGGATGCAGGTCTCAGCCATCGCGTACCTCCGGCGGCCCGGCGACGGGCAGCGCGATGACGAACGTCGCACCCTGTCCCGGCTTGCTGCGCACCTTCATCGTGCCGCCATGCCCCTGCACGATGCCGTGCGATACCCAGAGGCCAAGGCCGGTGCCGCGTTGCTCCTTCGTGGAGAAGAAGGCTTCGAAGATCCGGGCCTGCGTCTGCTCGTCCATGCCCGTGCCCGTATCGCGCACCTCGATCCGGACCGAATCGAAGGGCAGGTCGAGATCGTTGCCGCCGCGCGTGACCACGGTGAGCGTGCCGCCGTTCGGCATCGCCTCGAGCGCGTTGAGGTAGAGGTTGAGGAGCACCTGCTTCAGCTGGTCGGCGGAGGCGCGGATCTTCGGGAGGTTCGGATCGAGCTCGCGGACCAGCGTCACCTTGGACTGTCGGATGCGCTTCGCGACGAGCGCCTCGGCCTCGTCGACGAGCACGTTCACGTCGAGCGTGCCCATGGCGGTCATCGGCTTGTAGAAGCCGAGCATCTGTCGAAGGATCCGCGACATCCGCTGCGTCTCGCGCTGCGCGATGCCGAGGTACTCGCGCTCCTGACCGTCCTTCGCGACCGACGTGCCGAGCAGATAGAGCGCGTTCTGGACGGCCTCGAGCGGGTTGTTGATCTCGTGCGCGATCGACGCCGCGAGACGCCCGGTGGCGGCGAGCTTCTCGGTCTCGAAGAGCACCTGCTGCAGCCGTCGCCGCTCGAGCTCGCGCAAGCGGCCGACCTCCTGCATCGCGGAGACGATCGCGACGACGGCACCGTGCTGATCGCGGACCTCGGTCGCGGTCACCTCCATCTCGAGGCGCTCCTCGGTGAGGGGATCGATGAGCAGCAGCTCGGTGCGCTTCTCGCGCGTCGGGTCGAGGCGCAGCTCCGCGAGGAACGATGTGAACTTCGCGTCGTTGGCGAGCGCGTGCTGTGCTCGGCCCTCGGTGCGCGTGAAGAGCCGCTGCGCTGCCGCGTTCATCGAGATGATCTGGTTGTCGTTGTCGACGACGATGATCGGGTTCGGCACGCTCCGGAGGACGAGGTCGAGCCTGTCGCGCTCGGCGCGTATCTCAACGTCGGCGCTCTGGATGCGCTCGGCGCTGCGCGTGAGCTCCTGAGTCATGTGGCGGATGTTCGTGACGTCCTTGAGCACCGCGACGGTGCCGCGCTCTCCGGTGCGGTGGTTCAGCGCCGCGGCCGTCAGCACCTCGAAGATGAGCTCGCTTCCGTCGATCGGGTCGACGAGCGTCACCTCGCGGCTCGTGGCGCGGCTCGTCCGGTCGAGGCTCCACGTCGAGAGCGACGCCGTGAAGAGGAAGTTGTTCATCCAGACGGCACGCCGCTTTCCGGGGCTGTCCTCATCCGACGCGCGGAAGAGGTGCTCCGCGCGGCGGTTGAAGTGGAGGATGTCGTTCTTCGCGTCCGCGACGACGACGGGGTCGTCGACGCCGTTCAGCATCCACCAGAGCCATTCCTTCTCGATCGCGTGCGACTCGGACGCGCGGCGGAGGAGCTCGACGTCCTGCTCTCGTGTGAATGCGGCACCGGCCTGGCGCGCGAAGGGAAGGAGACGCTCGAGGTCGGCCTCGGTGATGGCGCCCTCGCGACCGAGGAGGACGATCGTGCTCGTGCGCTCTCGGTGCGTCACGGGGAGCGAGGCGGCGACGCAGCGCGTGATGCGCATCGCGAGGAGCGCGCTGCGCTCCGCGTCGTCGAGGCGGTCGTCCGTCGCGACGTCATCGACGAGCTGTGGCACGCCGGAGCGGAGCGCCGTCACGAACGGATCGTTCGCGCGTGCGAGCGGCAGCAGGACCGAACGTGCCTGCTCGTCGCGGACGTTCAGCCCGAACAGGCCTCGGAGCGCGCCGGCGGTCTCGTCGTGGACGAGGATGAGCGCGCGCTCATACCCGAGTCCGCGCACGAGATCGTCGAGCATCGGCTCGAGCGTCTCGCGCGCGTCCGGCATGAGATCGCTCGGACGCTCGACGACGTCCCGCATCGCGGGCGGCTACGAGCGCTCGCGCTCGCGCGACCGGCCCGTCGCTGTGTCCAAGCCTCCGCCGCTCGCCCCGATGCTGCTCTGCCCACGACCCTGCGTGAGGCCGAGCGCATCCGCGTAGCGAAGGTAGGTGTCGATCGACGCGACGACGACACGGGCTTCGACGGTGATGAGGTCGATCCCGACGAGGGAGACCCGCACCCACGCGTCGATGATGATGCCCTTGTCGAGCACGCGATCGAGGACATCGATAAGGCTGCTGCCACCCGGGCTCCGCTCAACGACCGCCATGTCTCATCCCCCTTTTCGCTTCAGCTGCGCCTCGAGCTCGGCGATGCGCGCCTCGAGGCGCTTCACCTCGTCGGACTCACCGTCGCGGCGCGAGAGCTGTGATTCGTAACGCCACCAGTTCAGTCCGATCTGCTCCGCCTTGTCGATCGAGCACACCAGGAGGCGGATGCGGATCGTGAGCAGCTCGACGTTCGCGAGCGAGATGCTCACGTCGCCGGCCACGACGAGTCCCTTGTCGAGCACGCGATCGAGAAGGTCGACGAGGGTCGCGGATGTTTCCGTGTCGCGGAGCCGCCTATCCAGCGTCATGACGCGCCCAGCCCGAGCCGGAGGTCGTCCTCGGTGAGGCCGAAGTGCTCAGCGAGCTCGCGCACCTTCCGCTCGAGCCTCATGAGCGCGAGGCCGACCCGCTCGATCTCTTCATCCGTCAAGCTCCCACCCTCCATCCGTCGCACGGCCTGCTTCTCCAGCACCTGCCGCAACAGCTCCACGAGTCCAAGCACGAGACCGGCGAGGCCCCGCTCCACGTCGTCCGGGTCGACGTCGATACGCTCGGGAAGCTGCGCGCTCACCCGCGCGAGCTCCGCGCGCACTTCCTCGAGCTCGAGCGTGAGGTCGGTCACGACGCGAACGAGTACGGAGCGAAGACGCCGTCCACGCTGGCGGTGACTTCGCTCGAACAGGCTCCGAACGAGCGGACGCGCTCGCGCACGTCGCTCACGTCGTCTCGGTCGACCAAGATGGCAACTATCGCTGCCACCCCCGGCCGCGGGCAAGTCTTGAGACGTGCATGCGCTCGCTCGTATGCCATCTCGTCGACGAGGCGTGCGGCGATCGCTTCCGCTCGGCGTGCGAGCGCGAGATCCGCCGCGCGCTGCGCCATGTACGCATGTCCGGGTGACCCGTCGACGCTCGCGCTGGGCCGCGAGAGCTCGCGCCATCGCAACGTGATCGCCACCTCGACGCGTCCGTCGACGGTCGCGATCCCCTCGCGAAGCGTCGCGGCGCGCGCTTCGATCGCCGCGACCACGTCGTCCTCGCTCTCGAACAGCTGGCCGAAGCGAGCCGGCAGCGAGGCGACGCGCTCGTGGATGCTCCGCGTGAGCGAGTCGTGGCCGCGCAGCGCGCTCTCGGTCGCGCTCACGGGCCCGTCGATGCGCGAAGCCAGCGCGGCGAGGTCGGCCGCGCGGATCGCGACGATGTCGTCGTCGGTGGCCACGCGGTCGAGATCGCTCGCCCGAACGATCGCGCGGACGAGGAGCGTCACCTCGGCTCCGCGATCCGCCGATCGCTCCGCGCGAGCGCGTCGACCGAGGCGAGCACGACGTTGAGACGGAGCTCGATGAGATCGACGCCTGCGACGGAGATCACGGCGCGGCCGGCGAGCACGACGCCTCGGTCGAGCAGCCGGTCGATGATCTCGACGAGCGGGATCTCGGTTGTCGCGACGTCGTCCCTCACGGCAGCGATCCGAAGCGGTATGCCGGCCAGGGACCCGTCGCGCGCACGTGGTATCCCGCGCCGGCGAGGTCCTCGCGGACCGCGGCGATCGCGCCGTCCACCGCGTCGCTGCGGTCGCGCGCCGCGAGGAGCGACACGCGGAGCACGACGACATCCGTGCCACCGCGCGCCACGGGCTCGCGATACGTCCGCTCGCTCACCGGAGTGAGGAGCGCGAGCGCGCGTCGCGCGGCATCCGCGTCGGCGCGCTCGCCGGCCGCGCTCGCGACGCTCGCGCGCCTTCGCTCGAGCAGGAACGCTTTGCCGGGTGTCGCCTTCGCGATCTCCTCTTCGAGCGCATGGACGTCCTCGTCGGCCGCGGCGACCGCGCTTACCTCGCGCGACACCGTGACGACCCATTCGGCGCGCCCCGCGAGCTCGCGCATGCGCGCGCTTCGCGACGAGAGGTCCTCCCGCAGCATCCCGCGGACGCGCGCATCGTCGTGGTAGAGCGCGCCGAACGCGAGCGGAAGGACGGTGCCGGCGACGTCGAGGAGACGCATGTTCACGGCCTGATGGGTCGCGGCCCGCGGCGTGAGCCACTCGAGATCCGCGACGCGATCGTTGAGCGACGCGCTCCCGTACTCCTCCGCGCTCACCTCGCTCGTGGCCGCGGCGAACGGGCCTTCGACGATCGTTCGCACGCGACCTCCATCGAGGCCGGCGATCGCCGCGCCGTCGACGGCGTTCGCCTCGGCGGCGGGGACGATGCCGTACACGTACTGCAGCGTCATGCGCGCGCCGCCGGACGCGTGCGGCTCACTCGAGCTCGTCCGGGACGTCGATGACGACGCGACGCTTCTCGTCGACCGCGGCGCCCGCCTGCGCTTCCGCGTCGGCGCGCGCCCGCGCCTTCGTGTGCTCGCGGATCTCGCGGAGCCGTGCGAGGAGCTCGGCCTCGCGCTCGCGGAAGTCCTCTTCGGGAAGACGTCCCTCTTCGTACGCCTGGTTCACGAGGATGAGCTGCTCGCGCACGGGTTCCTCGTCCCACATCTCGCGGTCCGCGACCTCGACGACCTTCTCGAGGCAGTAGCGGATGCCGGCGATGGGACCGCTGATGGGGAGGGTGAGCAGGCGCAGGAGCACGGCTAGACCCCGGCGCTCCGCTCCAGCTGCAGCCGGATCGTGACGAAGTTGTACGGCGGCCATGGACCGGTGTACGTGAACTTCAGCTTGCCCTCGTAGCGCCGGCCGATCTCCTGCACCTTCTTGTCGAAGAAGTCGGCCTTCTCGCGTTCGACGAGGAACGCGGCGTTCATGATCATGCGATCGCCGATGACCTTGTTCGAGCGCGAGGCGATCGCGGCTTCCCGAAGCTCGTCGTAGATCTCGCGGACGAACGTCTCGGACTTCTCGGCGAGCGCCTGCTCGACGAGACGGCCGAGCTGCATGCGAGCGAAGTACGTGGAGCTCTGCTGATCGCTCTCGATCTGCGCCTTCAGCCGCCGGATCTCCTCGTAGTCGCGTTCCACGTCCGCGAGCACCATGTCGCGGTCCCAGTTCACCTTGAGACCGAACTCGAGCTTGTCCTTCATCTTCCGGAGCACGTCGCGCAGCGCGTCGTACGTGTCCTTCAGGAACTCGACGATGTCGTCCTCGGTCTTGAACAGCGTCCCGAAGCTCATCGGCACGGGCGTGAAGCCGTTGTCGATCATCACGATCTCGTTCACGTGCTCGTGGGTGAGCGCGTTCTCCCGGGTCGGGTCGTACACCATGAGCGGCGTCCGGCTCACGACCGCGGCGAGCTCCTTGTAATGGACGGTGAACACGTCGTCGCCGCGACCGCCGATGCCGATCTTCCCGAACGTCCGCGACTCGGGGCTCTCGATGATGCAGTAGACGTAGATGCCTTCGCTGACCTGGCTCGCGTCCGCGGTGGACTGCACCGTCGTGTCCATGGGTCGTGAACGATAGAGGCGAGAGGCGTGCGTCGTCTCGCTGAGCGCTCGCTCGGTCGCCTGGATGCGGAAGGAGCGGCTCGCTGAAAGCCGCTCCTTCGAGACGCGTGCTGCTCAGGGCTCGATGTTCGTGTCGGCGCTGTCGCCGCCCGGCGGTACCAGACCGGAGGCGTCGTGCGTCTCGACGCCCATCGTCGCGCCCTCGTCGATCATGCCGCCTTCGAGCAGATCGCCGCGCAGACCGTGGCCGGCGTCGGACGGGACGATCGAATCCGTGCCGCCGATGTCGACCGGGGCGATGTCCCTGGGCTCCTGCGCGGTCGTCCCGCTGGTCGCGTCGGCGCTGAACGCCGCGTTGCGATCGATCGCGTCTGGACTCTGCACGCCGCTTGTGCTCTCCGTCGCGAGGAACGGCATGTTGCGTTCGGCCGCGTCGGGGCTCTGCACCGTGCCGTGCAGGTCGCTCGATGTGACGGCGGTGACTGCCGCGGTGCCGAATCCGAGAACGAACGCCTTGCTCATGCGCTGGTCGACGCCGTAACCGCTCAAACGCCGCGCGTCGGGCGACCGGAGCGCCGCCTTCTCATCATCGGTGAGGTCGTAACCGCGGAGCGCGCCCGCTGGGTCCGTCGCGAGCTGCCCGCGGAACGCCGCGTCACTGACCGAGCGCTGGATGACCTTTGCGATGGCTTCCTTTGACATCTCACACCTCCTTCCCCCCGAATCGGCCCGAAGGATGCCGCACCCTTCGATCGACGTCGTCCATCGCCGTGGCCGGTCGAACGTCATAGGAGCGACACAGGAGGGTGGCTGTAGAGCAGGAGCCCGGCGTCGTGTCAGGCGTTCCCGGACAGGGCCGCTCAGGACGACAATCTGTGAGCGCGGGCCGCTAGCTCAACGGCAGAGCAGAGGACTTTTAATCCTTTGGTTCCGGGTTCGAATCCCGGGCGGCTCACCGCACCGCCACAGGGCGCCGCGCCTGCCGCGCCGCACGGACCCACAGCGCGGCGTTCACGCCTCCGGCGATCGCGAGCATGAGGAGCGCGCTCATGGTCACGAGCTCGCGCTGCCCCTGGAACGAGAACCACGGCGGCGTGAGGACGGCGACCTGGAACGTCCAGTAGGTGAGGGCGACCGTGTGCGCCCACAGCCACTCGAGCTTCGTGTGATCGCGCACGTGCGGGAACAGCACGGCGAGTCCGACGAGCGCCTCGAGGAGATGCCCGACGCCGCTCACGAACTGCACCTCGGTCTCGTAGGGGATGCTGCTGTGGAATCGCAGCAGGATCTCCGTGGAGAGCGCGAAGCTCCCGAACCCGAAGTAGGCGAGGATCACGGCGAGCGTCGGGGCGACGGCGTGCATGATGCCGAGCCGGCGCGGAAGCATGCTCACGACGACGGCACCGAGCAGGAGCCCGCTCGTCATCACCGTGGTCGACGAGATGAACAGGTAGGGATTGCGGAAGAGATAGGTGACGAGCCCGCCGAGATCGTTGATCGACGGGATGACCGATGCGTGCAACCCCGAACCCTTCCCGCCTAGTTGTGTGGCGCGTCCTCATTCGCCACAACGTGCTGTATCTATCTGTATCACGCACGACGCGGGCAGATAGGTCGCAATGTCATCGCGATGGATCGAAAAGGTCGGCGTCGGCGTGGCTCCCCGTCCGGACGAGCGTCGCGACCATCTCCGCGCTCGCGGGACCGAAGGCCATGCCGTGTCCGGTGAAGCCGCCGCACACAAAGAGGCGAGGGCCTACCTGTCCGACATAGGGAAGCGCGTCGTGCGAGAAGCCCATCGTGCCTGCCCAGCGGTGCGTGACCGGCACATCGATGGCGTGCTCGCGTAGGAACGCGTCGAGATGCAGCTGCACGTCGGGCGTCGGCGTCTCTTCCTCGCCGACCTCGCGGTCCGCCGCCGTGTCGCGCCATCCGCCGACGACCACGCGTCCGTCCGGCGTCTGGCGCCAGTAGCGGTAGCCGCGATGCGCGTATGCGGGTCGCTCGAAGACGCGCCGTGTCGGTGCCGTCGCGAGCATCTGCCCGCGCACCGCCCGTACGCGCGTCCCATGGAGATGCGACGTGTACGCATTCGTGCAGAGGACGACCGTGCCGGCGTGCACGGTCGCGCGCTCGGTCCGGACCTCGCTGCCCCGCGCCGACACGACCCGCGTGCTCTCGTGGATCTCGACGCCGCGCTCCGCGGCGGCGCGCGCGAGCCCTCGCACCCACCGCACCGGGTGGACCTCGCCGTCGTCGGCGTACGTCGCGGCACGACGGCGCGGATCGACGGTGACCGGCACGCCACGCTCCGCGAGGCGGCGCGCGCTCTCCTCGACCTCGCGCCACTCGTCGTCGTCGCCCGCGATCTGATCCGATCCGTTCCAGCGCAGGTCGCAGTCGATGTCGTGCCGCGCGACGAGGTCGCGCGCGAGTAGTTGCGTCCGCTTCGTCAGCATCCAGATCCGGAGCGCGCGGTCCTCCCCGTAGCGTCGTGACGCCGCGACGAAGTTCTCCGCGACGCCCGCGAGCAGGAAACCGGCATTGCGCCCGCTCGCGGCCTCGGCGACGCCGCGCGCTTCGAGTACGACGACGCGCGCTCCCGCGCTCGCGAGGAAGTAGCTCGTCGCGATCCCGGCGATACCACCGCCGACGACCGCGACATCGACGGTCGTGTCGCCGTCAAGAGATCCGAAGGTCCGCGTCGTCCCGTCAAGCCACAGGCTCGTCGAGGCCACGGCGCTACGTCGTCTTCGTCTTCTGCTGGCAGTACGCGTAGAGGGCGTCGAGGATCGGACGCGAGGCTCTCCGCTGCTCCTGGTCGTTCGGGTGATGGAGCGCGCGGACGCCGTCGAGGAGCGCCTCCACGCCGCGCGACTCGGGGGTGAGGTCCTTTGCCTGGGTGTCCGCGCCGCGGATCACCTTCGCCATGTACGCGAGCGCGGGATCGTTGAGCAGGTCGTACTTCCGAGCGAACGCGTCGAAGCTGCACTCGTCGCCGTGGTGACCGAGCTCGACGCCGCTCACGTCGTACGGCGTGGCGCCCTGGCGCTCGGCCTCGCGCAGGACGTCGCCCGACGGCACGTAGACGAATTCAGCGCCGTGGTCGACGAAGCGCTCGATGAGCCACGGGCACGCGACGCGGTCGACCTTCGGGTGCTCGCGCGTGATCCACTTCGCCATCGCTACGACGCCTTCGACGCTTCGAGATCCGGTGGCGGCGCGAAGACGAAGCGGACGGTGAGCCCCGCGATCGCGGCGCCGAGCAGCGGGCCGATCCAGTACACGGCCGCGTTGTCGTAGAAGGAGGCCGGCACCGCCGTCGCGAGCCAGCGAGCGGGGTTCATCGCCGCGCCGGTGAGCGGACCGCCGAGCAGGATGTCGGTCATGACCGTGAGACCGATGCCGAAGCCGGCGATGCGCGGCGCGAGCGGGGACACCGCGGTCCCGTACACCGCCCACACGAGGAACAGCGTGAGGATCGCCTCGATGGCGATGCCCACGGTCGGTGTCACCGTCGACGCGAGGGCGGGCGTGCCGAGGTGCGTCTTGTCGATCGACGCGATCATCGAGTCGAACACGTAGCGGAGCGCGAAGCCCGCGACGAGGCCGCCGGCGAGCTGCGCGATCCAGTACGTGACGACGCGCGGCCACGGATGCTTCCCGGCGACCGCGAGCCCGAACGTGACGGCGGGATTGAAGTGGCCGCCGGACAGAGCGCCGAAGGCGGAGATGGCGATGGCGAGCGTGATGCCGTGCGCGAGCGCGATCGGCACGAGACCGGACCCGCCGATCACGTTGTCGGTGAGGATGGCGCCCGCGCCGATGAAGAAGAACCAGAACGTGCCGCAGGCTTCCGCGAGCAGTGCGCGTGTGTGATCGTTCATGGCCCGCTATTCTCGCCTCGTGGCCGATTTCCGTCCTGTCGAGGCGACGAAGGCGCGGATCCTCATGCTCCGCCCGGCGCCGCCGGGCACGACGCTCGAGGACGCGAACGCCGAGTGGATCGAGGTCCGCGTGCAGCTCGACTCCGACATGGCGAACTGGCGCATCCAGCATCTGCGGGCGCTCTGGCGCGCCGAGATGGCGAAGCCGGTCGAGTGGGAGTGGGTCTACACGTGGGGCTCGCCGTCCTTCGTCCGCAGCGGCGAGATCTACCGCATCCACTCGGGCTCGCGGATCCGTGCGGCGTCGCACCCGCTGCCCGACGACCTCGCTCAGGGACGCAAGCATGTGTACATGGCGGGGCCGATCGCGGCGGCGCGGCTCATCTGGGCGCGCGGTGATTACGCACGCCTCGTCGACGCGTTCGGCACGGTGATCGACGAGGTCGTCGTGTGGCCGGCGCCCGCGGAGGAGCCGAAGGAATCCGCGAGGCGCTGACCGTCGCGCAGACGCTCGGCTAGGGCCGGTACTCCTTCGTCTTGAGCGCGAGCTTTCGGATGACGTCTTCGAGGACCGTCACGCCGATCCCCGGACCCCTCGGCACCTTCATCGTCCCGTCCTTCTCCACGGTGAACGGTTCGCCGATGATCTCCGTGTCGAAGTAGCGCGACGATGCGCTGACGTCGCCCGGCAGGCGGAAGTTCGGGAGCGACGCGAGGTGCACGTTCGCGGCGCGCCCGATGCCCATCTCCAGCATGCCGCCGCACCAGACTGGGACCTCATGTTCCTCGCACACATCGTGGATCCGCTTCGCCTCCGCGAGTCCGCCGACGCGGCCCGCCTTGATGTTGATGACGCGGGTCGCTCCGATTTGGATCGCCTTGCGCGCGTCCTCGGCGGTGTGGATCGACTCGTCGAGGCAGACCGGCGTCATGATCGCCTTCTGCAGCGTCGCGTGGTCGATGATGTCGTCCTCGGCGAGCGGCTGCTCGACGAGGAGCGGCGTGTACGCGTCGATGCGCTTGAAGAGCGGGATGTCCGCGAGCGTGTACGCGGAGTTCGCGTCGAGCTGGAACGGGAGATCGGGGAAGGTGTTGCGGATCATCTCGGCGATGTGCCCATCCCAGCCGGGCTTGATCTTCACCTTCACGCGCTGATAAGCGGTCGCGTCGAGCTCGGTCCGGATCCGCTCCAGCAGCTGCTCGACGGTGGGCTGGATCCCGATCGCGACGCCGCAGAGGATGCGATCGCGCGTGCCGCCGAGGAGCGCGGAGAGCGGCGCGTTCGCGCGCTTCGCGAAGAGATCCCAGATCCCCATCTCGAGCGTCGCCTTCGCCATCCGGTGGTCGCGGATCCAGTCGAGCGTCGCGTTCGTCGCGTACGGATCGGGGAGATCGCTCTTCAGCAGCTGCGGGATCGCGATCTCGTCGAGCAGCCACCAGATCGTCTCAGGCGTCTCGCCGGAGTACCACGGACGTTCGGGAGCGACGCTCTCGCCCCATCCGACGACGCCCTCCGACTCGATGCGCGCGATCACACGCGTCTGATGCGTCTCGACCGAACCGCTCGTCTCGTATGGGCGCTTCAGGGGAAGACGCAGGAGGAAGAGCTCGATCCGCTCGATCCGCATCAGGCGTCCTCATCCGTGTCGATCGGCGCCTCGCGCCGCGGCTGCGGCACGAGGAGATACGCGGCGCGCCCGTCCGCGGAACGGAGGAACTCGACCGCCGCGTAGCCCTGCGCCATCGCCGACTCGAACGCCTCGCGGGCCGCGAGACGCCAGCGGAGCGCGAGCGCGCCGTCGCGTCGCTTCATCTCCTGGAACTGCCGAGGGATCTCGAGCAGCAGATGCGACTCGCCATTCGGTGCGGCGACCGCAGCGGGCCGCTCCCCATCGGCGCGGAGCACGTAGCGGATCCCTTCGCCCTCGGCGTCGTCGAGCGTCGGCGGTCGATCCTCGCCGCGGAGACGCTTGTACGTGCGGTCGTGACCGATCGGCCACTCGACGTAGATGCGATCCGACGGCAGACCCGCGTTGAGCTTGTCGGGCATCTCCCCGTAGAAGTCCCGGTGGTACTCGCGCGTGTAGGCGCCGAGCTTCGCGAAGTTGAACGTGGCGTTGCGCGCCTCGAGCGGGTCCATCGTCCACGCGATGATCTCGATGCCCTGATCGAGGCAGTGGTCCCGCTGCGCCTCCTTCAGCTCCCGCGCGAGCGTCGTGCCGCGGTACTTGTCGCGGACCGCGAGCATGTGCGAGTGGTGGCGGAAGTGGTAGTCGCGTATGCCGAGGAAGCCGAACACGAACCCGGCCGGCTCGGGATCGTCCTCGCCATAGCCCAGTGCGACGAAGCCTCCGTTGTGCGCGACCGCGAGCAGCATGTTGGCCGGGACGGCCAGGTCGCCGCTCCACGTCTCCTGTTGGATGGGGATCGTCGCCGCGCACGCGGCGATATCGGTCGCCACCTCGATCCGGAACTTCACGCTCTCTGTGTTTCCCCTTGTGGCGAAGTATCAGGGCTGGGGCTACCATGCCGCGCGTGGCAGCACCGAACACCGAATTCCTGAAGCGCGTCGCGTGGTTCGAGGACCTCGACCAGCGGTCGCTCGACGCGATCGCGAACGCGGCCGTCGAGCAGACCTATCAGGCCGGCCAGCTCATCATGCGTCAGGGCGACACCGGCGTCGGCGCGTTCATCATCCGGAGCGGCAAGGTCGAGGTCGTCCAGGAAAAGGACGGGCACGAGACGAAGCTCGCGACCCTCGGTCCGGGCGACGTCGTCGGCGAGATGGCGCTCCTCGATGAGTTCCCGCGATCGGCGAGCGTCCGCGCGACGGAGCCGACGACCGCGCTCGGGATCCAGCGTTGGCACTTCAAGGGGATCCTCGAGAGCCACCCGCAGCTCGCGCTCGCGCTGCTCCCGATCCTCACTCGCCGCATCCGCAACGCGGAGGGGATGCTGCCGCAGCAGGCGGCGCGTCACTAGCACCTCGGCCGCGCGCGGCTCAGAGAGCACGGCGCCGCACGTGTCGCTGTGGAGAGCACGGCGTAGTGCTCTCGCTCGTCTAGCAGGCCACGCCAACCGCCCCTCCTCTCTGTTCCGTACCCATCACGGTTGGCGGGCCTGGGACTCCCTCGAGCACTACGCCGTGCTCTCCGTCACGGCCTCCGTTCCGCTCAGGAGCTGGCCTTAAGTCCGTCGCGCTAGCCTGTCGCGCATGCCTGCGCTCGTGGAATGCGTGCCGAACATCAGCGAGGGGCGCCGCGCCGACGTCATCTCGAGATGCGCGGCGGCGATCGCGGCGGTGCCGGGCGTGCGCCTCCTCGACCAGACGAGCGACGCGGATCACAACCGAAGCGTGTTCACGTTCGCCGGCGACCCGGACGCCGTGCTCGCCGCGGCGCACGCGCTCTGCGACGTCGCGTTCGCCGAGATCGACATGCGCACGCACACCGGCGCGCACCCGCGGCTCGGGGCGGTGGACGTCGTGCCCTTCGTCCCGATCAGCGGCGCGACGATGGACGAGTGCGTCGCGCTCGCGAAGCGCTTCGGCCGGGAGGCGGGAGAGCGCCATGCGGTCCCCGTCTATTTCTATGCGAACGCGGCGAGCCGCCCCGAACGGACGAAGCTCGGTGACATCCGCAACGCGGTCCAGTACGAAGGCCTCGCGGCCGCGATGCCGACGACGCACGTCCCAGACGCCGGGCCGGCGCGCTTCAACGAGCGCAGCGGCGGCCTGGTCGTCGGCGCTCGTCCGTTCCTCATCGCCTTCAACATCGAGCTCGATACGACGGACCTGAAGCTCGCGAAGCGCATCGCGAAAGAGATCCGGGAGTCGTCGGGCGGGCTCGCGGCGATCCAGGCGCTCGGCTTCGAGCTCACCGGTCCCGCGCGCGTCCAGGTCTCGATGAACGTGCTCGACTTCAACACGACGTCGCTCGCGAGGGTGTGGCACGAGGTGGGAGCGCGAGCGAGCGCGGCGGGCGTGAAGATCTTGCGCGGAGAGCTCATCGGGCTGATCCCGCTCGACGCGGCACTGCAGGTCACCGCCGACGCGCTCAAGCTCGAGAGCTTCGACCGCTCGCGCGTCATCGAGGCGCGGTTCCTGGAGTAGCGATGGACGAGCCGCGACTGCGCGAGTTCCTCGACGCGTTCAATCGCCACGACCTCGACGCCATCATGGAGTTCTTCACCGACGACTGCGTATTCGACTTCCCGCGCGGGCCGGCGCCGTCCGGGACGCGCGCGGAAGGAAAGGAGCGCGTTCGCGCGCTCCTCGCGACGCGGTTCGAGGGCATACCCGACGTGCAGTACGGCGACGACCGCCACTTCGTCGCGGGCGAGCGCGGCGCATCGGAATGGCTCCTCACCGGGACGACGAGGAACGGCACGCGGATCTCGGTCCGGGGGTGCGATCTCTTCGAGTTCGACGGCGACCTGATCCGACGCAAGGACTCGTACTGGAAGATCGTCGAGTAGCGTGGCTGCTGAGGCCGATCTCGTCATCCGGCGCGCGCGGCTCCTTACCCTCGCGCCACTGAAGGAGGAGCGCCCACGCACGGGCGCCTCGGCCGGCGACGTCGGTGCGATCGACGATGGTTGGATCGGCGTCCGCGACGGGGTCATCGCGGCCGGCGGTCACGGCGATGGCTGGGAGCGCCTCGAGGTGACGGAGGACGCGACGGTCATCGATGCCGGCGGCGCGGTCGTGATGCCCGGATTCGTCGACCCGCACACGCACCTCTGCTACGCGGGCCATCGCTGGGACGAGTTCACGGCGCGGAAGAGCGGTGGCGACTACCTCTCGATGCTCGCGCAGGGCGGCGGCATCCACTCGACCGTGCGCGCGACCCGCGACGCGAGCGACGACGACCTCCTCGGCCTGCTCATCCGCCGCCTCGACGCCGCGATCGCCGCGGGGACGACCACGATCGAGGTGAAGAGCGGGTACGGCCTCGAGCCGGCCGACGAGCTGCGGATGCTCCGCGTCATCGCGCATGCGAACGCCATGGTCGCGATCGACGTCGCGCCGACGTACCTCGCGCTCCATGCGATGCCGACGCAGCATGCCGAGGACCGCCGCGGCTTCCTCCAGGAGGTCGTGAAGACGATCCCCACGGTCGCGGCCGAGGGTCTGGCCGAGGCCGTCGACGCGTTCGTCGAACGCGGCGTCTTCGAGACGGAGGAGGTGCGTCCGCTCGCGAAGGCCGCGCGCGACGCGGGCCTCGCCGTCACGCTGCACGCCGATCAGCTGAACGATGTCGGCGCGACGGAGTTCGCGGCGCGCATGAAGGCGCGGTCGGCCGATCACGTCGCGAACGCCTCGGCGGACGGTCTTCGCGCGCTCGCGCGGGCCGCGATCCCCGCCGTCTTGCTACCCGGGAGCGCGTTCTTCGTCGGCTACGCGGCGCCGGACGCGCGCCGGTTCCTCGCCGCGGACGTGCCGGTCGCCATCGCCACCGACCACAATCCGGGGACCTCGCCCGTCGTCGGGATGCCGACCGCGATCGCGCTTGCGGTGTCGCTCTGCGGCCTCACGCCGCATCAGGCGATCGTCGCGGCGACCATCAACGCCGCGCACGCGCTCGGGCGCGGCGAGCGGACAGGCTCGCTCGTGAAGGGCCGGCGTGCGGATGTCATCGTCCTCGCGACCGACGACGAACGTGAGCTCGCATATTCGCTCGGCGCGAAGCTCGTCGCGCGCGTGTACGCGGCGGGGCGCGCCGTCGCATAGCGCAGCGCGTCACTCGTCGCCCGGCTCGACCTCGGCGCCGATGTGGAGCAGGCCGGCGATCCTCCCGCTCGCGTCGCGGATCGGCGCGAACATGAGATTCAGCCAGGTGTCGTGGAACGTTCCGTCGGCGCGCGGGAATCGCGCCGGCGAGCGTGGCGCGGACCACGGGATACCGGTCGTGTACACGGCGTCGAGTGCGGCGAGGTAGCGCGGGTCGAGCTCGGGATACGCGTCTTTCATCGCGTGGCCGACGAGCGAGGCTGCGGTGCGGCCCGCGACGGACGCAGACATCGCGTTCACGAAGACGAAGCGGTGCTCCGGCCCGTGTGTCACCGCCACCATGAACGGGACGTCCTCGTACTGCGCGAATTGGCGCGCGTCGAGCTCGAGGGCGTGTTGCGGCCGGGACGAGTCGACGAGCTGGGCGATGAGCCCGGCGCGGTTGGGGACCGCGAACTTCCGGAGCAGCTCGGAGACGTGCGCTTTCACGGCGCGCTCGGAGATGCCGAGCTCGGCCGCGATCTCTTTGTTCGTCAAGCCGCGGGCGACACCGGCCACCACCTGTTCCTGCCGACCGGTGAGTTGCACGTTCTCCATGACCCTGTCCATTCGTACATCTTTCCGGTGCCCCCTGCCGCGCGTGTACTCATACCGTGGGGGAGCGCCGGCGGAGCGGCCTTGTCCTCATCATCGAGGATGACGAGCCGATCCTGCGCGTGTTGCGCGACGTCGTCGTCGACGTCATCGGCGCCGACGCGCACGCGGTCACGTCCCCCGATCTCGTGTCCGACAGCCAGGCGCCCGACCTCGTGATCACCGATCTCATCGGACGTGACGTCCACGAGCCCGTCGGTGGCCGTGCGTACCTCTCGCGCATGCGAGCGCGGTTCGGCGCGACGCCCATCCTGCTCCTCACGGCACAGCAATGGGCGCGCAGCGGAACGCACGCCCTTCCCGTCGATGCGGTCGTACTGAAGCCGTTCGACGTCGATGAGCTGGCGGCGTGCGTCCGCCAGCTGCTCGGGGCGCGCCGCCGGCCCGCGGCCTAGCGGACAGGAGAACGCGCCGCTCATCCGGTACGAGTCGGATGAGACGGCGCGCTCACCTAAAAGGAGGTCGCGCAGCTTCAGGACGCGGAGATGTAGAACGCCCAGCGGAAGATGGGAAGCTTCTCGCCCGGGTGGTCGGTGTCGGCGGTGAGCTGCGGGATCTTGAAGTCCGCAGGCTTCGCGTCGGCCGGACCCTGGTAGATGCCCGGGTACATGTCGATGTAGTGCCACCCGGGCGCGCCGGACATCGTGAGGTAGACCGTCACGTCGCCCTTGCTGTTGAAGGCGCACGCGTAGCCGGTGTAGGCGTTGTCGACGACCACGTGGTAGATCTGCTCGGTCTCGGTCCAGCCGGCGCCTTTGAGGTGGAGCGTCGTCTTCGTACCGGCGGGCCCCTGCGTCACGTCGAGCGGGAACGCCTGGGCGAGGATGTACACGGTCGTCTTCGCGACCTCTTTGTCACCGAGCTTCGCCGTGACCGTGTGAGTGCCGCCGAGATCGTCGGGCATGTTGAACGACCAGCTGAACGAGCCGCTGGCGTCCGTCTTCGTCTTGCCGAGCGATGAGGTGCGCTCCTCGAAACCGGTGACGGAGCGGTTGCCGACCTGCGTCGTCCAGAAGATCTCGATGTCGCTGTTCGCGGGAAGCGCCTTCGCGCTCAGGGTCACGGGCGCGCCGACGGTGGTCGCGTACGGCTCTGACCAGATCCCCTGCGTCACGGGCTTACCCGCGATCGGGGCGAATCCCTGCTTGTCGGCGGCGCTCGGCATCACGGCCGCGCCGTCGGTGACGGTGAATGGGATGTGCGGGAACGGCCGCGACGCGACGACCGGCTGCTGCTGCGGGTTCATGTACGGCGCGCCGAAGTCGGAGTGGCCGAGCGTGATGATGTGCGTGCCGACCGCTCCGGTCGCCGGGATGACGAACTTCGCGTAGCCGTCGGTCGTGACCGACGAGACCCAACCGGTGTACTCGTTGTCGTAGTCGAGCTGGAAGCTGTTCTGGTAGGCCTGGTATCCGATGCCCTTCACCTCGACGGTGATCGGCGTCCCGACCGGCCCACTCGTCGGGCTGATCGTCGTCGTCATGTCCACGTCGAAGAGACCCTTGTTGCGGATGACCTTGTCCGCGTCGACGACCAGCACGTCGTGCCCGTAGCCGAAGCCGCGCGGCACCGCGAACTGGGTCGTGAACGCGCCGTTCCCATCGGTCGTCACGCTCGTGATCGTGTTCTGCACGATCTTCGCGTCGCGACCGAGGTACTTGCTCTTGTCATCCGAGAGCTTCCATGTCACCTTGCCGGTGACCCAGACGAGGTCGTATTTCGTGTTCGCCTTCATGCCCGTCGCCGTCGCCGAGACCTTCGTGTCCCACGGTCCATGCGCCGGATCGAGCCCGAACTTGCCGACGACCTCCATCGGCTGCGTGGATGCGCTTGGAGCTGCGGATGAGGCGGCGCTCGCCGCCACGGTCGCGGTCGGCTTGGCCGACGCAACATCTTGGCTCCGCGCGGACGGAGTTGCGCTCGTACTGCATGCTGCGAGGAGTGTTGCCGCTGCGAACGCGACGGCGAGACGCCTCATGTCATTTACCTCGTTCCGGCCTTGACGACGGTGAGCTGGGCGGCGGCGACCTTGAACTGATCGAAGGAGCCCGTCGCGCCTTCAGCGCTCACTGCCTTGACCTGATAGTTGAAGAGACCCGTGGGGTAGTCGGCCGGGATGCTGAAGCCCGCGGTCCAGAAGTACTCGGCGTAGTTGGGCTTCGTGCCGCCGTGGCCGCCGTACTTGAATGCGACCTTCGAGCCATCCGGGAGGATGAGATCGAAGGACTTGATCGCCTTGTCATCGAGCGCGGTGTTCGTGGTCGGGTCGAGCACGCGGTAGCGCCACACGATGCGCGAGCCCTGCGGGAAGCGGCTCTGCTGGACGCAGGAGAGGAATGTCTTCTCCTCGTCAGTGAGGTTCTCCGGGCTGCGGACCGTGTCGCCCTGCAGGATGAGGAACGTCGCCTTCTGCGGTGCTGCCGACGCTTGCGTTTGCGCGGGCGTCGACGGCGCCGCGTTGGCGTTGCTGTTGGGCGTCTCGCCGGTGCCGCCTCCACACGAGGCAAGCGCGCCGACGACGAAGACGGTGGACGCGGTGGTCGCGAGGATGCGGCGCAGGATCATGCGGTTTCCCCCTTTCGGCGTGTTGTGTTCGCCGTGGCGACGACGCCACGCGCGGTACCGAACAACGAGAAGGCGATGAGGCCCCAGACCGCGAGCACGAGCAGGCCGACGGCGTAGGGCACCGCGCGGCTGAAGCCCGCGAGCGGCGGCTGGTCTACGACGTATGGCTTCGCGGTCACCTTTGCCTCGAAGGTGGTCGTGCCGAGCGATGCGCTGAGCGAGCCCTGGCCGGCGAAGCGCGCGACCAGCTGGTGCGTTCCGCCGGAGGCCGGGAGGTACGAGATCGAGGCGTTGCCCTGCCCGTCGGTCGTGCCGCTCCCGATGAGCTCCTCGCGCTGACCGAAGAGGTCGACGACGTCGTAGAAGCGGACGGTCGCCTCGCTCACGGCCTTGCCCGCGGGGCTCGTCACCGTTGCGCTGACGATGTAGCCGAGCTCGGGCTTCGCGCCGGTCGTCACGGCGAGCGCGACGCGCGAGCCTCCCGGCGGAGCGACGATCGGCTGCGGCGCCTGCTGCGGCGTCGTGTCGTGGCCGGGCATCGGCGCGTTCTGCGAGATCGTGTTGGAGTTCGGGACGCGGAGCTGCACCGAGCCGGGGAGGAGCCCGCGGCCGGCGACGATGAACGCGAGCGTCGCGACGAGCGCCGCGGCGAAGACGAGGATCTTCCGTTTCACTTGCCTGCTCCTTCCGCGAGGGTCGGCATGAGCACCACGCCGCGTGGCTCGGGCGCGCCACCCTCGACCTCTTCCATCTCGTGGACGGACATGACCGGGAAGAAGCGGAAGAAGAGGATGAGGATGAGCGGGATCGCGGCCGCCGAGCCGAGCGTGATCGCGATCTCGACCCAGCTCGGGGCGTAGCGGCCCCAGTCCCACGGCATGACCGGCTCGGCCATGCCCGGCACGACGATGAGGAACCGCTTCAGCCACATGCCGCCGATGACGAGGAGCGACGCGCTGCACGCGCGCGCGATCGCGTAGCGGCCGGGGATCGCGGCGAGGACGAGCGGGAAGACGAGGCCCACGATCGTGAAGCCCCAGAAGGCCGGCGAGTACGTGCCCACGAAGATCTGCTCGAGGAGCGGCGCGGTCGCCTGATCCGCGAGGTAACCCTCGGTGAGGTATTCGCTCACCATGAAGTACAGGTAGCCCGCGCCGAGGGCGATCATGAGGTAGCTCAGGTAGCGGAAGTGACGGGCGGTGATGAACTCCTGCAGCCCGTACACCTTCCGGAAGGCCGCGATGACGAGGATCACCGCGGCGACGCCCGAGAGCATCGCGGCGAGGACGAACAGCGGCGCGAAGATCGTGCTGTGCCAGCCGCCGCGCGCGGTGACCGCGAAGAGCCACGCGAGCACCGAGTGGACCGAGACCGCGAGCGGGATGATGAGGATCGCCATGATCCCGACGCCGCGCGCGAGCGATCGCTCCTGTCCGGGCGTTCCCTTCCAGCCGAGCGCGAGGACCCGGTAGATCGGCGCGAGCTTGCTCTTGTGCAGCGAGTCGCGCGTGATCGCGAGGTCCGGGATGAGCGGGAGGTAGAGGAAGACGATGCTCGCGACCATGTACGTGCTGATGGCGACGACGTCCCAGACCACCGGCGACCCGACCTGGGCGTACGCAAGGATGTTGAAGAAGCGGTCGGGCCGGCCCATGTCGATGAGCGGATACACGGCGCCGACGAGGAGGGCCGCGACGGCCGTGGCCTCCGCGAGGCGGGTGAGCGGCGCGCGCCACTTCGCGTTGGTGAGGCGGAGGATCGCGCTCGTCATCGCGCCGCCGTAGCTCATGCCGATGAAGAAGACGCAGTTGATGATGTAGAAGCCCCACGAGACCTTCTGGTTCAGCCCGGTGACCCAGAGGCCGTTCTTGATCTGGTAGACCCATGCGCCGAGCCCGGCGACGACCAACGCGCCGAGCACGACGACCGCGATCCAGAAGAACCGGTCGCCGCGACCGATGGGCCACATGGCGCGCTCGACGTAGCGGTCGTGCGTCCTTCTATCCATCTCTAGTAGTCCAGTAGCTGGCCGTGGCCAGCGATGTAGTAGACGCGCGGTCCGGTGCCGAGCTCCTCCTTGTATCGGAAGGCGTCGTTCTCCTGGATGAAGGTCGAGAGGCGCACCGTCTGGTCGCCGTTCGTCGCGACGTCCTCGACGAGGTCGCCGATGTAGAGCGCCTTCATGCCGCAGGCCTGGACGCACGCCGGGAGCTCGCCGTCCGCCGTCCGGTGGACGCAGAACATGCACTTGCCGACGGTCCCCTTGATCTGCGGGACCGGGAACTCGGGCGTCGGGTGCCCGAACGGGTTCTGTGCGACGGGCGGATCGGTGTAGTTGAAATAGCGCGCGCCGTACGGGCACGCCGCCATGCACATGCGGCAGCCGATGCACCGCTCCTGATCGACGAGCACGACGCCGTCGCTCTCGCGGAACGTCGCTGCCACCGGGCACACGCGCAGGCACGGTGCGTTCTCGCACTGCATGCACGGCCGGGGCATGAAGTACTGCGCACCGGTCTTGTCCTTCATCTCGAAGACCTTGATCCACTCGAAGGTCTGCGGAAGGTGGTGCGTGGTCTGACACGCTTCCGTGCATTTCTTGCAGCCATCGCACTTGCGAAGGTCGATGACCATCGCCCACTGTCGCTGCTTCGTCTGCGGCTCGGCCGCGACCGCCTCGGGGAAGGCGACCGGAACGAAGCCGGCGGCGAGCGCTGCCCCGCCGACGCCACCCAGCGTGCCGATGAGCTGCCTGCGGGTCAGCTGTCCTGCCACGAGCGAGCCTCCTTTTTGTCCGTCCTGCGTCTGGAGCTCTAAGCCCAGCCTCAGTTCTCTTCAGCGAGGTTCTCCCTGAGCGTGGCCTGAGAGAAGGACCGAAGGACCCACTCATCGAGGACCAGCGGCAGATTCGCGGAGTGGGCGCGTGACCTGAGGATTCGGACATGACGACAGAAGAGAAGCGAGCGAAAGTGCTCGTCGTCGACGACGACGAAGGCGTGACGAGCGTCGTGGACCGCGCGCTGAAACGCGAGGGATACGACGTCGCGATCGCGAACGACGCGGATCAGGCGGTCGAGACGGTGAAGGCGTTCCACCCGGACGCGCTCGTGCTCGACATCCTCATGCCGGGGACCGACGGACTCACCCTCTGCCGTCGCATGCGTGCGGATCTGCCTGACGTCGGGATCCTCATGGTCACAGCGAAGGACGCCGCGGTCGACCAGATCACCGGCCTCGACGCGGGCGCCGACGACTACCTCGTGAAGCCGTTCAGCCTCCAGGTGCTCGCGGCCCGCCTCCGCGCGGTGCTCCGGCGGCGGCAGCCCGCGCCGGAGATCCTCGAGATCGGCGACCTCGAGCTCGACACCGGAAGCCACCGCGCGAAGCGCGGCGGGCGCGACATCGATCTCACCGCGACCGAATACCGCCTGCTCCTCCAGCTCATGCGCAGCGCCGGAAAGGCCATCCCGAAGCGCGAGCTCACGCAGCGCGTCTGGGGCTACGACTTCGAGGGCAACGACAACGTGCTCGAGGTCTACATCGGGTACCTGCGCAACAAGCTCGAGGCGCACGGCGAGCCGCGCATGATCCACACACTCCGCGGCGTGGGGTACGAGCTCCGGTCGGCGGCATGACCCTTCGCCGCCGCCTGGCGCTGTGGTACGGCGGCGTCATCGCGGTGGTCCTCGCGGTCGCCCTCACGCTCGCGTACCTCCTCCACGCCGAGGCGCACGACTCGGACGTCGACAGCGCGCTCGGCGACATGGCCGACAAGGCGCAGGAGCAGATCGACGGCGAGCTCCACTCGGGCATCCCGATCGACGCCGTCGACCTGAGCGACCTCTCCCGCGCCATCGACGAGCCGCATGCGGCGTGGTTCGTGATCAATGGGAAGGTCGTCGCGACCGCCGGCGAGATCGACCTCCTCTCGTTCAAGTACGCAGCGGTCACGGACATGCTGGACGGGTGGCACACCAGCTACACGACCGAGGGCCGCGTGCGCACGTACGTCGTGCCGATCGGGATCGGCCACATCGTGACCGCGGCCGACCTCTCGGTCATCGATCGCGCGAACGCGGATCTGCGGATGACCTACTTCATCCTCCTGCTCCTCGGCGTCGGCCTCGGCATGGCCACGGCGTCGACCATCGCAGGCAGCGCGCTGCGCCCCGTCGCGGCGGTGACCGAGACGGCGCAGGAGATCGCGACCTCCCGCGACTTCTCGCGACGCGTGCACGTGCGCGGCGACCCGAACGACGAGCTCGTCGTCCTCGCGAAGACGTTCGACGACATGCTCACGTCCCTCGACGACGCGTACCGGCAGCAGCAACGATTCCTCGGCGACGTGTCGCACGAGCTGCGCACGCCGCTCACGACGATCCGCGGGAACGCCGAGCTCCTCTCCACGAGCACGATGTCGAGCGAGCAGCAGCACGAGTCGCTCCTGCGGATCGCGCGTGAATCGGGCCGGCTGTCGCGGCTGGTCGACGAGCTCCTCATGCTGGCTCGCGCGGAGGCCGCCGAGGCGTTCGCGCCGCGCGCCGTGCATCTCGACGAGATCGTCATGGAGACGTTCGACGAGCTCCGGCCGATCGCCGGAGGGCGTCTCCGCGTGCGCTGGATCGAGAGCGCCGTGGTCGACGGCGAGCGCGACCGCCTGAAGCAGCTCGTCCTCGCGCTCGTCGACAACGCGCTCCGCTACACGCCCGAGCCCGGAGGGGTGGACATCTCGCTCTCCGACGACGGCCACGACAGCGTCCTGCGCATCGAGGACGAGGGCATCGGGATCGACGATGCGGATCTGCCAAAGGTGTTCGATCGCTTCTACCGCAGCACCGCGGCGCGCCGCGTGAACTCGTCCGGGAGCGGGCTGGGCCTCGCCATCGTGCGGTGGATCGTCGAGCGCCATCACGGGACCGTCCGCATCGAGCGGCGCGGCACGCGTGGGACGGTCGTCACCGTGCGCATCCCGCTCGCCGCGAAACCCGCGCAGGCCGCCGAACCGAAGCCCGCCGCGGCCCGTGCGGCCCCGGCATAGGTGGCTCATGCGACGCATTGCGTCGCATGACCGTCCTGCTTCTTCGCCTTCGGCTCCGCAGTAAGCGCTACGATTCGCGGCGGCGTGCACTACCAGTAAGAAGGAGGCGCGACCGCGTGAAGCAGCGCGTGGCCATGTACCCCGGATCCTTCGATCCCCCGACGAACGGCCATGTCGACATCGTCGAGCGCTCGGCGCGTCTCTTCGACCGCGTCGTCGTCGGCGTCGGCCGCAACCTCGCGAAGAAGACGGTGTTCACGGCGGACGAGCGCGTCGCGCTCATGACCGAGGCGTGCCGCACGCTCGACAACGTGGAGGTCCGGCCCTTCGACGGCCTCCAGGTCGATTTCGCGAAGGCGTGCGGCGCCGCCTTCATCATCCGCGGGATCCGCGCGCTCTCCGACTTCGAGTTCGAGTTCGAGATGGGGAACATGAACCGCACGCTCGCGCCGGGCGTCGAGATGGTCTACCTCATGACCGCGCCGGAGTACCTGTTCCTCTCCGCCTCGCGCGTGAAGGAGCTCGTCGCGTTCGGCGCGCCCGTGGACGCGTACGTCCCGGCGAATGTCGCGAAGGCGCTCAAGGCCCATATGGGGCAGGGAGGCCTGCGCACCGGCGCGACCGAAGCGAACGATTAGCGATGAGCACCATCCTCGCGGTCGACGTCGGCAACACGAACATCGTCCTCGGCGTGTACGAGAACGCGAAGCTTCGCCACACCTGGCGTCTCGCGACGGTGCACGACCGCACCGAGGACGAGCTCGCGGTCTCGATCGACGGCCTGCTCGGTCAAGAGGACCTCGCGCTCGCCGATCTCGACGCGCTCGTCGTCGGGAGCGTCGTGCCGCCGCTCACGCAGGCGTTCACGCGCCTCGGCGAGCGCTACCTCGAGCATCCGCCGTTCGTGATCGGACCGGGTATCAAGACCGGTGTCCGCCTGCGCGTCGACAATCCCTCCGAGGTCGGCGCCGACCGCATCGCGAATACCCTCGCGGCGCATCGCCGGTACGGCGGCCCGGTGGTCATCGTCGACTTCGGGACGACGACGAACTTCGACGTCGTGAGCGCGGAGGGTGACTTCCTCGGTGGGTCCTTCGCGCCCGGCCTCGAGGTCTCGGCGGAGTCGCTCTTCGGCCGCGCGTCGCGGCTTTTCCGCGTCGCGCTCACACCGCCGGCACAGGCGATCGGGAAGAACACCGCGGACTGCCTGCGGTCCGGCCTCATGTTCGGCTACGTCGGCCTCGTGGAGGGGCTGCTCGCGCGCATCCTCGCGGAGCTTCCCGCGAAGCCGACCGTCATCGCGACCGGTGGGCTCGCCGCGACGATCGCGCCGCTCGCGAAGGGGATCGAGCGCGTGGACGAAGACCTCACGCTCGAGGGGCTCCGTCTCCTGTGGGAGCTGAACGCATGACCGAAGCGCTCAAGGGGAAGTTCGTCGTCCTCGGCGTCACCGGCTCGATCGCGGCGTACAAGTCGATCGAGCTCGCGCGCCGCCTCACGCAGGCGGGCGCCACCGTGCAGGTGGTCATGAGCCGGTCCGCGACCGAGTTCGTTCGCCCGCTCACGTTCCAGGCGCTCACGTACCGCCCGGTCGAGGTCGAGATGTTCGAGATGCAGGACGAGCGCGCCGCGGGACATGTCGCGATGGGCCGCGAGGCCGACGTCGTGTGCATCGCGCCCGCGACCGCGCACGTCATCGCGCGTCTCGCGAACGGCATGGCCGACGACCTCATCGCCACGACCGTGCTCGCGACCGACGCGCCCGTCGTCATCGCGCCGGCGATGGAGACCCACATGTGGCAGAACGCCGCGACGCAGGAAAACATCGCGCGGCTCCGCGCGCGCGGTGTTCTCGTCGTGGATCCGGAGTCCGGCCTGCTCGCGTCGGGTCAGGTCGGCCCGGGACGTCTCGCCGCGCTCGAGCGCATCGAGGCCGCGGTCGCCGAGGCCGTCTCCTCCTCCGCGGCGCTCGCGGGCCGGCGCGTCGTCGTGACCGCGGGGCCGACGCACGAGCCGATCGATCCGGTGCGGTTCGTCTCGAACCGATCGAGCGGGAAGATGGGCTACGCCGTCGCGCAGGCGCTGCGCGAAGCGGGCGCCGACGTGACGCTCGTGTCGGGCCCGACCGCGCTCCGCGCTCCCGCCGGCGTGCGCGTCGTCGCGATCGAGACGGCGGCCGAGCTCCGCGAGGCCGTCCTCGCCGAGCTCACGAGCGCGGACGCGGTCGTGATGGCCGCGGCGGTCGCCGACTACCGTCCCGCGGAGGCGAAGGACGCGAAGCTCAAGAAGAAGGATGTCGGCGACGCGCTCACGCTGCGGATGGTCCAGACCGACGATGTACTCGCCGCGGTCGTCGCGAAGCGACGGCCGGGCACGATCGTCGTCGGGTTCAAGGCCGAGACCGGCGACGCGACGGCCGAGGCGGGCCGGATGCTGCGCGACAAGAAGCTCGACCTCGTCGTCGCGAACGACATCACCGACCCGAGCTCGGTCTTCGGGAGCGACACCGACCGCGTCGCGTTCGTGAGCGCCGACGGCGTCGAGACGCTGCCCGTGCTACCGAAGCTCGAGGTCGCGCGGCGTCTCGCGGCGAAGCTCGCGGAGCGTCTCGGCCGCTAGCCCTTCTTCTTCGCGGGAAGCGAGCCGAGCGCCTTCATGAGCGCGTCCTTCACCTCGGCGCCGAGCGGCTCGAGCGCGGGATTCTGCACACGCCCCAGCGTCACGATCGGATCGATCGTCTCCACGACCGCGCCATCGTCCGTCTCGTACACGACGACGTTGCACGGGAGCAGCAGCCCGATGTCGATCTCGGTCGAGAGCGCGCGTGCGGCGAACCCGGGGTTGCACGCGCCGAGGATCACGTAGCGGCGGAAGTCGATGTCCTTCTTCTCCTTGAGCGTCCGCTTCACGTCGATCTCGGTGAGCACGCCGAAGCCCTGCTCCTTGAGCGCCGCCTTCATCTGCTCGATCGCCGCGTCGTACGACAAGTCCGTCGTGACGCGAAGGCCATAGGTCATCTGTCGCGGAGCGGTCATCGCCATGTCGGTCCTCCAGCCACGGTCTCCCTACGACGGTACGCGCCTCGGCGCCCTCAGGCTGTCGGGCGTTCCCAATCGACCTCGTCGTAGAGCTTCCGCCAGCCGAGCTCCTCCATGTTGTGCGCCGACGCCGGATTTCCCGTCTCGCCGAAGAAGATGCGGTAGCCGCGCTTCCACCCTTCGTTGATCCGGTGCGCGATCATCGCGACCTGGATCCCGCGTCCGCGGAATCGCGGCAGCACGCTTCCGTTTCCGAGCGCTCCGACGATGCCGATGTCCGTGAGCATCCCCGTCGCCGCGGGCGCGCCGGCGATCCGCCCGAGGTACGCGCGGACGCGACGCCGTCGCGTGCGCACGAGGACCTCGATGATCGTCCTGAACTCAGGACCACGCTCGCGGAACGACTCGTATCCGACGCGCGAATAGAGCGGCGCGAGCTGCGGCGTGACGCGCTCGATGGCGAGGTCGTCGACGTGTGGGATCGCGGGAGGGCGCGTGCGGTCGTACACGTAGATCAGCTCGTAGTGATCGGGATGACGCACCTCGGCGACGTAGCCACGCCGTTCGAGGAGACGGAGCGTCGCTGACGACACGCACTGCATCGCGATCGCGAGTCGTGCGCGGCGGCCGATGGACGCGTAATGACGCTCGATCCGGTCGAGCAGCCGCGGGTCCGGAGCGGCGATCGTCCCGAAGCCGAGGGCGCGATTGAGGAACTCGCTGTCGATCTTCGCGGCGCCGAGACAGATGACGCCGCCGATGCGTCGCGTCGCCGCACCGGAGGCCCGCGCGATCTCTGGGCTCGCGGCGATGTACGAGCCGACGCTCACACCCTCGGCGCGCTGGAGGTGCGCCGCGAGCTCACGCTGCCGCATGTGACGAAGGACTCTATGCGAGGCGAAGGCCTGACGCGACGATGCGCGCGGACGTTCGGGGCATGCGAAAGATCCTCGTCACGGCCACGATCCTCATCATCGTCGCGGCGGTCGTCGCGTACGCGGGCATCTCCGTCTACGCGGCGAACGTGTTCACGCTGAACGAGCGGTACCTCCCCGATCCCGAGCACGCGGCGCTCGTCGGCAGCCCGTACGAAGCGGTCTCGTTCCGGACGAGCGACGGCCTCCTCATGCGCGGGTGGTACTTCCCGCGCGGCGCGCGCGCGGTGGTCTTCGTGCATGGGAAAGAATCGGTGAGGCTCAACGACCAGCAGACGATCGATCGCGCGAAGGTCCTCCTCGCCAACGGCTACAGCGTGCTCGCGTTCGATCTCCGCGGCGGCGGCGAGAGCGAGGGCGATCGCTTCTCGCTCGGCGAGTACGAGCGGCTCGACGTCGCCGCGGCCATCGCGTATCTCGAAGGACGCGGCTACCGCGCGAAGGACGTCGCGCTCATCGGTCATTCGATGGGCGCGGCGACGACCCTCGAGACGCTCGCGCTGCGGCCGGACGTCGGTCCGGTCATCGTCGACTCCGCGTTCACCGACGCCGACCGCGTCGTGAACGAAGGATTCACGCACGACAGCGGACTGCCGAGCTTCTTCGTGCCGGGCGTCCTTCTCGCCGCTCGGCTCTTCGGCCTCGACCATACGACGATCAGACCCATCGACCAGGTGCGCGCGCACCCCGAGCGCGCGTTCTTCTTCATCCACTGCGAGAACGACGACTTCATCCCGGTGCATCACGCGCGCGATCTCGCGGCGGCGAGCGCGAACGCGGAGACCCAGCTCTGGATCGTGCCGGGATGCGGCCACACCGAGGCGTATGTCACCGCGCCGGCGGAGTACGACGCGCGGATGCTCGCGTTCCTCCGGCAGCAATTCCGCTAGCGTCGCTCTCTCGTGAGGCTCCCCGCGGTCCTCGTCCCGCTGCGGCATCGCGACTTCCGCCTGCTGTGGGCGGGTCAGACCGTCTCGATCTTCGGCAACTTCATCTACGGCGTCGCGCTGCCGTTCCAGATCCTCGCCCTCGGCGGCTCCGCGCTGCAGCTCGGCATCGGCGCGTCGATCGCGAGCGGCGCGATGATCCTGTCGCTCCTCGTTGCGGGTGCGCTCGTCGACCGGCTGCCGCGGCGACGCGTCATCCTCGTGAGCGATCTGGTGAGCGGCATCGTGACGACGGTCATCGCCGTGCTCGGCATCACCGGGACGCTGCGCATCGAGCACCTGTACGTCGCTTCGGCGTTCTTCGGCGTCGCGTTCTCGTTCGTCGGCCCGGCGATCAGCGCGATCATCCCCGAGCTCATCCCCGCCGACGTCCTCGTCCCAGGCAACGCGGTGCAGGGTCTCTCGCGTCAGATCGCACAGGTCGGCGGACCCGTCGTCGGTGGCGCGGTCGTCGCGCTCTCCGGAGCGCCGATGGCGTTCGCGCTCGACGCGTTCACGTTCTTCTTCAGCTTCGCCGCGGTCCTGCTCGTCGCTCGGCGCCCGCTCGAGGAACGCGTCGCGGTGCCGCTGCTCCGCCAGATCCGTGATGGTCTCGTGTTCACGTTCGGCGTCCCGTGGCTCTGGATCACGATCTTCCTCTGGGCCTTCATCAACATGGCGAACTCGGGCCCCTTTGTCGTCGCGCTGCCGCTCCTCGTACGCGACGTCCTCTTCGGCGACGCGCGCACGTACGGCGCGATCATCGCCGCGATGGGCGCGGGCGAGGTGATCGGCACGTTCACCATCAGCCAGATGCGGGTCCGCCGCGTCGGCGTCGCGATCTACGCGTGGGCGATCGTCGCCGCCGTCGCGTCGGTCCTGCTCGGGCTGCTGCCGCTCTTCCCGGTGATCCTCGTGATGTTCGCGATCCGGGGGCTCTCCATCGTCGGCTTCGGCGTGCTCTGGCAGTCGGCGCTGCAGCGCCACGTTCCGCGCGAGATGCTCGGTCGCGTCGTGAGCATCGACTGGTTCGGCGCGGTGCTCATGGGGCCGGTCGCGCCGGTCGTGTTCGTGGGCGTCGTCGACGCCGTCGGTCCCGCGGCGTCGTTCGTCGTCGGCGGCGTCGCATCGATCGTCCTGCTCCTGCCGCCGCTCGCGGTCCGATCGATCCGCGAGCTCGAGTGACTCGAGTGATTAGGCGAAGAAGAAGAGCGCGGACGCGAAGAAGGCCATGAACGCGCCTCCGATGAGGAGCGCGGCGTTCGAGTACGCGCGATCGAGGAGCCGAGTGCGGCCGGCGATCGCGAGCACGGCGAACGCCGGGAAGAGCTCGAGGCCGAGCCGCATGAGCGAATAGAGCTGCCCGGTGCACAGGATGATGAGCAGCGTGAGCGTCGTGTAGAGCGCGTACGGCGCGCGGAGCGTCCGCCACGCGAAGACGGCGAGCGCGATGAAGAGGAGCGCGAAGGCGAGGTCGATGAACGCGCCGCGCGGCGGCGTGAAGAAGTTCACGAACGCCTGCCACGGCGGCGCGAGCCCGCGCTGCCACACGCTCTCGGCGTGCATGCCCGCGAGCGGATCGCCGAAGGATCGCCACAGGTAGAGGAGCCACCCCGCATACGCGGCCGGCGCGAGCGCGAACGAGAGCATCTCGACGCCGAACTCGCGGATCCGCCAGCGGTGCTGCCAGGCGTACTCGAGCGCGAGCGCGGCCACGACGACGAGCCCGTACGGCCGCGTGAGCGTCGCGAGCGCGGCGAGGGCGCCCGCGAGCCACCACCGCCCTCGGCGCGCCGCGAGGAACGAGCCGATCGCGAGCGCGAGGAAGAGCGATTCGGGGTAGACGGCGGAGAGGAAGAACGAGGTCGGGAAGAGCATGAGGTACCGCGACGCGCGGCCGGCCACAGCCTGGCCGACCTCATCGCGGAAGAGCAGCACGAGGAGCGTCGCCGCGACGAGGAGCGAGACGTTCGCGATGCCGATCCCCGCGGCGACGAGCGCGGCGGTGCCGTCGTGCGCGGGCCACGCGACGACGCGCATGAGGATCGGAAGGAGCGGCGCGAACGCGACGCTCGAGAACTGGCCGGGGACGTAGCTGTAGCCGTCGCGCGCGATGGCGAGATACCACTGACCGTCCCACCGCGACCACATGTCGAGGAAGCGGTCTCCGGTCGTGGCGAGCGCGGGATCGACGGGGAGACGGAACGCCATGTACCCGATGGCGGCGAATACCGCCCGCGTCACCGCGAACGGGACGAGGACGTCGGCCACCCACCACGAAGGGACCGCGCGCGCGACCGCCACGACGAGCGCGCGCATGCTCGCCACATCCGGTCGATGGAGCCGCGGGGGTTCGAGGACGCGCGCGGCGGCGCGGCGGGTCGCCACGCCGCACTGTTGAGCACACTCGCTGCCACGCCCGGCGACGAGATCGTCAGGGCGTGATGCGAGCGAGCGAGGACACCGTCGCCGGCACCACGGTCGGACGTGCGCCGTCCCACACGACGCGCGCGATGCGCATCTCGCGATACGGGCCCGATGCGCTCCACGCGTGATAGAGCATCCACGTGTCGTCGCCGATGACGCCGATCGTCTCGCCACCCGGGCCGATGCGTCCGTCGGCGCTCGCGAGGATGGGTCGCGGCGACTTCACCCACGGACCGGCGAGCGACGTCGCCGTCGCGACGCCGACCGCATAGGCCGGACCCGAGTAGTCGTTCGCCGAATAGAAGAGGACGTACGTGGCGCCGCGCCGCACGAGCGTCGGCGCCTCGACGACGGCACCTTCCCACGGCAGGTCGTTCGCGATGAGCGCGGTCGGGATGGTGAGGAAGGAGAGCCCGTCCGCGGCGAGCCGTCCCATCTTGATCACCGTCGGCGTGCCGATGGCGTTGCTGTCGGTCTTCCACACGAGATAGCGCACGCCGTCGCTGTCGACGAACGGATACGGATCGATCGAACCGCCGAACTGCGGCTCGCAGACGAGCGGGACATCACCGCGCGGCCGATACGGACCCGCCGGGGACGCCGCCGTCGCGGCGCCGATGCACTGACGGCCGCTCGGCGCGTGGCGCGCGGTGAAGTACATGACGTACGTGCCGCCGATCTGCGTCACCTCGGGAGCCCAGGTGAAGCCCGGCCGTGCCCACGACGGCAGCGCCGGAAGCGCGTCCGGGAGATCGCGCCAGTGCACGAGGTCGGTCGAGACGCTCGCCTGGACGTTGCGCCCGTTCGCGTTCGTCGCGAACGCGTAGAACGCGCCCGCCGCGATGAGGAGTCCGGGGTCCGGGTAGTCCTTCGCGATCACCGGACCGAGGAAGGGTGGGTCGTACGGCGTCGCCGCTGGTGTCGGAGCCGGCGCGATGGTCGGCGCGACGGTCGGTGCGAGAGTCGGCGCGAACGTGAGCGTTGGCGCCGTGGACGGCGTGGGCGCGAGAGACGGAGCGAGCTGCTTGTCCGTCGGCGCCGCGGTCGCCGTCGCCGCGATCGCGAGCGTGGGCGTCGGAACGAGGATCTGCCGAGCGAACGCGCTCGACGTCGCTTCGGCGATCGCGAGCGGCTGCGGGAACGCCGGCGCCGCAAGGGGCGCCACGGTGGCCGGCGCGCAGGCGACGACGAGCATCGCCGCCGAGAGGAACGACCACCGCACGCTCGGTCAACGTCAGCCCGGACCAGACAGTGACGGGATGCATAGCTGCATAGCTAGCAGACATGCGTCGTGTCTGGCGGCGGCGGGTGGCACGCGCAGGGCGATGTTCTCCGATGCCAGAGACCGAGGGGCCCGCGGCCGCGCGTCCGCCGCACTCGGTGTCGTCACGGAAGCGGGTCTCGGTCTCGCAGCGAGGAGAACCCGCCCGGAGCGGGACAGGACCCGCCGCCGTGCTTTATCGACGCAGGTCCGCTAGCGGCGCTTGAAGATCGTCGCTCCCGGCCCGTCGTAGACGAGGGCGTAGCGGTCGTCGTGGCGGAGCGCGGCGCGAAGTCCGCCGCAGCACCAGATGTCGCTTTCGTCCATCGCCGTCGCGACGGCCGTCTTCGGCAGGTAGACGTAGTCGAACGTGATGCCGCTGCCGCTCATGAAGCGCGCGAGGCAGTCGCCGTCGGAATCGGCGCAGTCCTGCGCGCTCTCGTAGCTCCACATGTGCGGCCAGAACCCCGTCGCGCGCGGCAGCCACTCACTGCCCTGGACCGTCGTGACGCTCACGCGCTCGGTGAGGGCGGGGAACCACTCGGCGACGCGATCGCCCGCCCAGAACGACTGCGTGATGACGAGGAACCGCGCGTCGGCCGGCGTGCCGTTCGCGACCCACGCCATCGCGGAGCGTTCGTCGGGCTTGAGCGCGCGATGGAGCGTCTGGTCCGCCTTCGCCGAGCTGAACGTCACGTACACGATGCCGGCGACGGCGGCGGCGACGGCGAGATGGCGTCGCGTGAAGAGCGGTGCGATGAGCTCCGTCACGACGCTGCCCGCGAGGATCCCGATGGGAAGGCCGGAGAGCGCGTTGAACGAGCGGTGGTCGAGCAGCGCGATCGCGACGAGCCACGCCGGGATGAGGTACCGACCGCGTGCGACGTGGAACACGACGCCGGCGATAGCGGCCGCGGCGATGAGCGGGAAGTACGGCTCGTCGGTCCGCTGGAACGCGAGAAGATCGAGGACGGGGTTGTCGAGCGATCCGGTGGTGGCGGCCGCGACGAAGGGGCCGACCCCGTGTCGCAGCAGTACCGTCAGCCACCACGGCGCGGCGAGCGCGATGGCGCACGCGCCGCTCGCGCCGGCGCCCACGATGACGCGGCGCGATGGTCGGCGCGCGACGACGAACAGCGCCGCGCTGAACGCGAGGAACCACGCCATCTCGATGTGCGAGAGGAGCGCGAGCGCGCCCCCGACCGCGGCGATGGCGAAGGTGAGCCTTCGCGGCCGCTCATAGAAGGAGAGCAGCGCCGCGAGCGCGACGAGCGCGAAGACGAGCCCGAGCGCCCGCGTGAGCCCACCGCCCATGACCATCCACGTGTACGCGGACGGTTGGACGGCGTACACGAACACGGCGATCGCGGCCGCGCTGCCGCTCGCCGACAGGCGCCGCGCGATCGGGATGAACGCCGCGACGGAGAGCGTGGAGAGGATCGGCGGAAGGACCCGGAGCAGGTCGATCGTCGACACTCCCGTGGCGTCGGAGAGCCCCGCGACGAGGTAGAAGGCGAGCGGTGGATACGCGAACGGGATCCCGCCGTTGTAGGTGAGCACCGCTGGAAGCGCGAAGCCCGCCGCGCGGATGTCCTGGATCGCCGTGTAGAACATGCCGCCGTCGTTGAGCGGGAAGTCGACGAGCAGCAAGGCGCGGCGTCCGCGCAGCACGAGCGCGACGACGAGCGTCGCCGCGGTGACGAGCTGAGACGACGCGAGGGCCGTCACGCGCGTCGCGAGCGCCGAGCGCGGGCGGGCGACGGCCGCCATGTCCACGCTGCGCTCGGTCGCAAGCCGCGGGCCAGCCGGTCGGCAGGCGGACGGACTAGACTCGATGCATTCGCCGGGACCGAGCCATCGGCCTGGACGGAGGTGTCGCATGACCGAGAAGACCGAGCGTCCCCAGGACTCGTCCCAGTACGGCGGCGCGTCCGCCGCTCCCCCGAAGAAGGTCACCGTCCCCGACGTCGTCGCGATGAAGCGGGATGGGAAGCGCATCACGATGATGACGGCGTATGACGTCGCGTTCGCGCGCCTCGTCGACACCGCCGGCATCGACGTGCTCCTCGTCGGCGATTCCGCCGGCATGGTCATGCTCGGCTACCCGAACACCGTCCCCGTGACGGTCGACGACATGGTCCGCATGTGCGCGTCGGTGTCGCGCGGCGCGACGCGCCCGCTCCTCGTCGGCGACATGCCGTTCGGCAGCTATCAGACGTCGACGTCCGATGCCCTCCGCAATGCGACCCGCTTCCTGAAGGAAGGTGGCATGGACGCGGTGAAGATCGAAGGCGGTCACGAGACCGTCGAGACCGTCCGCGCGCTCGTCGACAACGGCATCTCCGTGATGGCGCACGTGGGCCTCACGCCGCAGCGCGTCGCGCAGCTCGGCGGGTTCAAGACGCAGGCGCGCAACGCGCGCGCCGCGAGGCGCCTCATCGACGACGCGATCGCGCTCGAGGAGGCCGGTGCGTTCTCCATCGTGCTCGAGTCGATCCCCGCTCCCGTCGCCGCGATGGTGACCGAGCGTCTCGACATCCCGACGATCGGCATCGGCGCCGGACCGGACTGCGACGGCCAGGTGCTCGTCCTCCACGACGTGCTCGGCCTGTTCGGCGAGTTCAAGCCGAAGTTCGCGAAGCGCTATGCGGACATCGGCGGCGCGGTCGTGGAGGCGTTGCGTGCCTTCGACCGCGAGGTGCGCGACGGCACGTTCCCCGACGCCGAGCACAGCTTCACGATGAAGGAGACCGAGCTCGCAGCGCTGCGGCAGAACCTCGCGCGTCCGAAGGCCGTGTAGCAGGTGCGCGTCGCGATCCTCGGCATGGGCGCGATCGGTCACGTCATCGAGCGCGCGCTCGACGGTCGTGCCGAGCTCGTTCGCGTCGATCGCACGCGCTCCCCGCTCGCGGATCGCGAGGCGCCCGTCGACGCGGCCGTCGTGTGCGTGAAGACGCACGGCACCGCCTGGGCGGCGGATATGGCGAGGCGCGTCGTCGCGCAGGGCGGCGTCGCGATCACGATCCAGAACGGGCTCGGCAACTACGAGGTGTTGCGCGATGCCGTTGGCGCGGATCGCGCCGCGGTGGGCGTCATCTACGTCGGCGCGCGGCTGGACGAGCACGGCGCGCTCCACGCGACCGGCCCCGGACGGGCCGAGCTCGGCCGTCCACGTGGTGCCCGCCCGCGCGCGACCCTCGACGCCCTCGCCGAGCTTCTCCGCGGCGGCGGCATGACGATCACCGTCGTCGACGACCCCTGGCCGGCCGTGTGGCGAAAGGTCGTGACGAACGCCGCGGTGAACCCGACGACCGCGCTGCTCGGCATGCTGAACGCGGATCTGCTGCGCGATCCCGTCGCGGCGCGCCTCGCCGATCGGCTCGCACGCGAGGTCGCGCGCGTGGCGACCGCGAGCGGCGTGCTCATCCCGGAGGACGACGCGGTGCGCTGGTGGCGGGAGATGGCGGAGCTGACGGGCGCGAATCGAAGCTCGATGCTCCAGGATGTCGAGGCGAAGCGGGCGACCGAGGTCGATGCGATCTGCGGTGCCGTACAGCGCGAAGCGCAGCGGCTCGGCGTCGACGCCTCGCTGAATCAGGCCCTGACGGTGCTCGTCGCTTCGTTGCACCCGCAGTAACGACAGCTCGGTCGTTCGCCGCGAACGCTTGCCTGCCCAACACGTCGTTGCGCTGGCCGTTAACCGGGCACCACACCTCGAAGGGAGAGCCGCAGCATGCGCATCCGCATCCGCATCATCACGGCCCTTGGAGCCATCGCCGCGCTCGCGCTCGCCGCATCGACCGCGCTCGCGCACGATGGCGCGACGATGACGGCGCAGACCGGGACGACGACGGCGGTCTCGACGCAGGTCAGCACCAGCGACGAGAACACGACGTCGACGTCGACGCAGGCCGACACCGAAGCGAGCGCCGACGAGGACACCGCAACCACGAACGCGAGCGCCGATGAGGACACGACCTCGTCGACGACCTCCACCGACGAGGACAAGGACACGACGACCGATCAGGACCAGGAAGCGACCTCGACGGACGAGGACAAGGACACGGACGAGAACGAGTCGCACGCGTCTTCCCAGGGGAACGCACCCTCATGGGTCTCCACGGTCAAGGAGGACGGCGGGCCGGCGGCGTGGGTCGCCACCGTGAAGACGGATGGCGGTCCCGCGGCCTGGGTCGCGACGCAGAAGCATCACCACGACTAGCGCCGAGGATCGCGAGTGACGGAGGACGGGGCCGCGAGGCCCCGTCTTTCTTTATGCCTCCTGCGCGACGCGGCGCCGCGCGCTCCCGGCGGCGACGAGAACGAGCGCGACGACCGAGAGCCCGACGAACGCGTAGGAGAGCCAGAGGAAGGCGTTCGCGATGCCCGCGTTGTCGGCGATCGCGCCGAAGATCGGCGCGGCGATCCCGCCGACGGGCTGATTCACGAGGTAGTACGTCCCGAGCACCGTCGACCGTCGCGCGGCCGGTGTCGTATCGATGATGAGCACCTCCGTCGCGGTCGCTCGGAACGACAGGCACGCGCCGACGAGAAGGAGTGGGATCACCGCGACCTCGACGGGCGTCGTCACGAGGAGCCATGAAGCCGGGCCGCTCGCGATGAGCGCACCGAGGAGCACGGCGGGTCGGCCGAAGCGGTCGGAGAGCACGCCCGAGAGCGGCGCCGCGAAGAGCCCGGCGAGCTGCGGCACACCGTAGAGGGCGGCCGCGACGGCGGGCGACACCCCACGGGCGTTCACGTAGAAGAGCGTGAGGAACGCGAGCGCGCTCGAGAGCAGCACCTGCGCGACGATCGAGATCGACACGAGCGAGCCGACCGATCGCGCGACGCGGCCGATCTCGGTGAAGGTCGCGAACCAGCGGTGCTGCTCGGTCGCGCGCATCCCGGGCGGCGCGATGCGCATGACGACGAAGGCGCAGACGAGCGGCGCGAGCGAGAAGAGCACGTAGGGGAGCCGCCAGGTGCCGGTGAGGGCGAGGATGCCGGCGACGAGCGGCGCGACGAAGAACGCGAGATGGCCCGCGGTCGTGTGCGTGCCGAGGGCGACGCCGCGTCGCGCGTACGTGAAGGTCTCGGCGATGAGCGCCGACGCCGGCGCGTGATACGTCGCGCTCGCGACGCCCATGACGACGAGGGCGAGGAGGAGGATGGCGTACGACGGCGCGAGCCCGACGGCGACGCCCGTGGCCGCGACGAGGACGAGGCCGCCGACGATGACGCGCCGCGACCCGACGCGGTCGGCGAGCACGCCGAGCGGCGCGTTCATCACACCCGACGCGATCGTGTACGCGGTCACCGCGAACCCGGCCTCCGTGAAGGAGAGTGCGAAGGTCGCGCTGATGAATGGCAGGAGCGCGGAGAGCAGGCCATTGGTGACGTGCTGTGCGAAATGCGCGGCGGAGAGCCCGACGAGAAGCTTCCGCCGGCTCACGACAACTCGCTCACATCCATACCGAGGAGCACATTGTCGATGAGTCTCGCCTTTCCCACACGCGCGGCGAGCGAGATCACCGTGCGCTCCGCCGCACCGTGCAGCTCGGCGAGCGTGATGGGATCCGCGGCGGAGACGTATTCGAGCGATACGCCGGGCGCCGACGCCGTCTCGCGGACGCGCGCGCGAAGCTGATCCGGATCGCGCTCGCCCTGGTCCCAGAGCTCGCGCGCCGCGAACAGCCCGCGCGAGAGCGCGCGCGCGTCGCGGCGCTGCTCCGGCGTGAGGTAGGCGTTCCGCGAGGACATGGCGAGCCCGTCGGGCTCGCGCACGATCGGACATCCGACGACGCGGACGCCGAGACGCAGGTCCCGCGCCATCGTCTGCAGCACGCGCAGCTGCTGGAAGTCCTTCTGCCCGAAGTAGCCGGCGTCCGGCGCGAGGATCGCGAAGAGCTTGAGCACCACGGTCGCGACGCCGACGAAATGGCCCGGACGAGCCGCGCCCTCGAGCGGGTCCGCGATGGGGCCGGGATGGACGCGCGTCGCATCGCCGTCCGGATACATCTCGGCGACGCTCGGCACGAAGACCGCCGCGACCCCCGCGCGTTCCAGCATCGCGAGGTCCTCGGCCTCGCGACGCGGGTACGCGGCGAAGTCCTCGTGCGGGCCGAACTGCGTCGGGTTCACGAAGATCGATGCCGCCGCGGTGTCGTTCTCGCGCACCGCGCGCTCGGCGAGCGAGAGGTGACCGGCGTGGAGCGCGCCCATCGTCGGCACGAGACCCACGCGCCTGGCCTCGCGTCGCCACGCGCGCGCCTCGGATGCGGTCCGAAGGATCTTCACGCGAGCGCCTATCGCTGGTGCGTCGCGAGGTACGCGGGGATGGTCGAGATCGGCGGCCGCTCGACGGCGGTGATGTCGTGCAGCTCCAGATGCAAGCGCCCCTCCTGCGTCGTCACGAGCTTCAGGCTCGAGTTCGCCTCCTCCCACAGCCGCTCGCCGTGCGCCTCGCCGACGCGACGGAGGGCGACCTGGAGGATCTCGAAGCTCATTTTGGACAGCGCGAGCAGGCTCTGGTTCCGGTGGATGCGCTGCTTCATGTCCACCTGGGCGATCGCGTCGATGCCGGCGCGCTGGAGCGTGTCGATGAGGAGGCCGGTCTCCACGCCGTAGCCGGTGAAGAAGCAGAGCTGCTCGAGGAGCGCGCGCCGGCCGCCCTGCTCTCCCGAGAGCGGCTGGACGAGACCGGAGAGCTCCGGGAAGAAGAGGTTGAGGATCGGGCGCGCCGCGAGCTCGGTCACGCGTCCGCCGCCGGTGGCCTGCATCTCGCCCCCGACGTTGATCGGGCGCTGGTAGAACGCCTTCACGAAGTGGATCTCGGGACGGAGGAGGAGCGGCCCGATGATCCCGTACACGAACTTCGGATGCGTGTTCGTCACGTCGGTGTCGATCCACACGACGATGTCGCCGCTCGTCACCTGCAGGCTCTTCCACATCGCCTCGCCCTTGCCGACGTACGAGCCGCACTCGGGAAGGATCTCGTCGTGGATGTACAGCTTCACACCCTCGCTCCGGACGATGTCTCGCGTCGCGTCCTGCGATCGCGAGTCGATGACGAGGAGCTCGTCCACGAGCGGGAAGCGTTCGACGAGCCGCGTGCGGATCGCATGGATCACCTTTCGGATCGTCGCGGCCTCGTTGAGCGTCGGCAGCACGACGCTGATCCGCAGGCCCTGTCGCTCCTTCGCGTCGACGAGGCGGCCGAGGTCGGCGAACTCGCTCGAGCTGAACGTGTTCCGCACGAACCACGCGTCCACGAGCTCGCCGACGGCGCGGCTGCGTCCGGCGCGATCGGTCGGGAGCGCCTGTTGCGGCAGGAACACCGGCGACGCGACGGGCACCGCGGTGCGCACGATGACGGCCGAGCGAGCCGCGGGAACGATCGTCTGCCCGACGGGGCCGAGCGGATCGCGCGCGTTCTCGCGGCCGGTCGCGCCGAACACGATCCCGTCGTGCGCGCGCAGCTCCTCGCCGATGACCTCGCTCGGGTCGCCGATGCGCGTGACGAGGCGCTCGACGCGCTCGTCGAGCGCGCGATCGCCGAGGAGCTGATAGAGCGTCGGTGCGCGGCGCGCGGAGGGAGTGCGGACGTGGAGCAGCGTGACGCTGCCGTCGTTCGCGCGCGCCCACGCGATCGCGACCATCGCGGCGAGATCGGCGTACCGGCCGCCGCGGACCGGGACGAGGATGCGTCTCGCCCGCGACGCGCTGCCCTTCAGCACGGCGATGTCGCACGGTGGAGACCGGAGGATGTCGTCGACCGTCGTGCCGAGGTAGTCCCAGCCGGGACGCCGCCAGCCGATGACGAGGAGACCGGGACGCTCGCGCGCGACGAGGTCGACGATCGCGTCCCACCCCTGGCGACCCACGTCCACGTGCGTGCGCGCGCCGGAGCCCGGCGGCACGAGCTGGTCGAGCGCGCGACGGCGGCGCCGTGCCTCGGGCTGCGCCGACGCGAGCAGCTCGCCCTCCGGCACCTCGATGACGGACACGAGGAGCACGTCGTCTCCGCTCGCGAGCGCGACGGCGAGGTCCGCGATCGTCCGCTCGCGCTCCGGATCGGTGATGACCGCGACGACCTTCATGACCCGAGGATGACCGGGAGCGCCTTCTCGCGCAGCACGCGCGGCCAGGCGAAGCCGCGTGCGCGCCGTCGCATCCGCATCGTCGGGGTGTCGAGCGCGTGGACGATCGCATCGGCGATGACGTCGCCGCTCGCGTCGGTCGGGACGTACACCGGCTCGTCGCCGCCCGTCTCGCGCAGCACCGGGATGTCGCTGCACACGATCGGCATGCGGTGCAGTCCCGCTTCGAGCATCGGGATGCCGAAGCCCTCGTGCGCGCTCGGGAACACGAGGACGTCGGCGAGCGCGTAGAGGTCGACGACGACCTCGTAGCCGATGGGGATGCGCTCGGCGGCGAGCAGATGGACGCCGTCCCGCGGCGACGCGCGCGCCGCGAGCTCCTTGAGGTACGCGACGTTCGTCCGGTCGTGCGGCCCGACGAGCCCCGTGACGACGAGGCCCGCGCCGTGACCACGCGCTCGCAGCGCGAGCGTCGCGTCGATCGCGGCCTCGATGCGCTTCCGTCGCGTGAGGCGCGCCGGCAGCAGGAGGAGCGGGTCGTATTCGAGGAGCCCGAGGCGCGCGACGAGCGCGGCGCCCGGGCGCGACAGGCCGAGGACGGTGCCGATGTCGATCCCGTTCGGCACGACGCTGATGCGCGACTCGGCGAGCCCGGTGAGCGAGGACCACTCCTTCGCGCGCTCCTCCGAGACCGTGACGTACTCGACGCCGGGAAGCGCTCGCGCGATGAGGTCCCACGGCGTTCCCGGACGGTGGAAGGCCGCGTACCGCTCGTCGTAGCGCGCGATGTCGTGGATCCACGCGACGAAGCGGCCGGGCTCCTCGGCGGCGAGACCCGCGAGCACCTCGGTGAGCGCGAGGTTGAACGGCATGGTGAAGACGTTGTGCACGACGACGCGATCGGCCTTCGCGATGACCGGCCGGATCCGCTCGCGTAGGCGCGCGACGAGCGCGTCGTGCTCTCGCGTCCGCTTCCCGTCGGCGAGCGACGCGTGATCCCGCTCCACGGCCGGCGCGCGCGAATCCACGTCGCGCACCCGCACGACGCGAACGCCAGGGGGCGCGGTGCGGCCGCGACCCGCGAGCACGGTGACCTCCGCGCCCGCCGCGAGGAGCCCGGCCGCGTGCGCGCCCATCACCTGCTCGACGCCGCCGAGGATCGATGGCGTCGTGTAGTGGAGGAGGACGACCCTGCGCTTCTGTCGCGTCAGGCGGGCGATGCGGCCTCCGCGCGCGTGACGCGACCGCGCGCGCCGATGATGCGGTCGCCGCCGCGCCGGCGGCGGACGCGGAACGAGACGTGCGTGTCGAAGATGCGTAGATCGCGCACGTCGATCCGCTCGAGCCACGGCGGCAGGACGGGATCGAGGAGGAGCCGCTGCTTCACGAGGTCAGGCTCCATGCACAACACGGTCCGGAGGCAATGGAACACCATGCCGGCCGACCACGCCTGCGGGATGCACGAGACGAGATAGTCGGCGGGACGCGACGAGAAGCGGAGGTCCCGCTGGAACCCGCAGAACAGCTCCGGGAGCCGCGCGTTCGGGAAGCGCCGCCCCGCCTCGACGAGGCCACTCACGACCTCGTTCGCCTCCTCGCGGTGTCCGTAGCGCGCCATCCCGTGCGCCGCGATGGCGGAGTCGTGCGGCCAGACCGATCCGTTGTGGTAGCTCATCGGGTTGTAGGTCGGGTAGCGCGTCGAGAGCGTGCGAAGGCCCCAGCCGGTGTACATGTCGGGCTGCATGAGGCGCCGCACGAGGGCCGCGGCGCGCTCGGGCGCCGCGATGCCGCACCAGAGCGCGTGCGCCGCGTTGCTCGTGACCGCCGGCACCTGCTTCTTGTGCGCGTCGAGCGCCTGCGCATAGCAGTCCTCGTGCACCATCCAGAAGTCGCGCTCGAAGCGCTCGCGCAGCTCGCGCGCCTCTCCGCGCAGCCGTTCGGCGCGCGCGTCGTCGCCGTCGAGCGCGTAGAGGTCGGCGAGACCCGTCTTCGCGGCGTACACGTAGGCCTGCACCTCGACGAGCGCCGCGGGAAGCTCGGCCCACTGCCCATCGGGCGAGGAGAGCGAGTCGCTCGAGTCCTTCCACCCCTGGCTGCGGAGCGCGGTACCGGTGGCGCCGTACTCGACGTACCCGTCGCGGTCCGGATCGCCCCACGGTCCGTCGCACCACGTGAGCGCGCGCTCCGCCGCCGGGAGCAGATCGCGCCACAGCGACCGGTCACCGGTCCACTTCACCGTCTCCGCGAAGACGAGCGCGAAGAGCGGCGTCGCGTCCACCGATCCGTAATAGGGGCGATGCGGCACCTCGCCGAGCCGCGCGAGCTCGCCGCGACGCAGCTCGTGGAAGATCTTCCCCGGCGCCTCCTCGGTGAACTCGTCGACCTTCTGTCCCTGATAGCGCGCGAGCAGGCGCAGCGTGCCGCGCGCGAGATCGGGGTTCCAGGCGAGCGTCTGATATGCCGCGATGAGGCCGTCGCGCCCGAACGGGACCGCGTACCACGGGATGCCGGCGGTGGGGAACGGACCGCCCTGGTGGAACTCGAGGAGCGCGCGCAGGTCGAGCGCGCTGCGCGTGATGAGCCCCTCGTCGAGCGTCTCCGAGCTCGTCGCGTACCGGGCGCACGCGCGCAGGAAACGGCGGTACCGCGCGTTCAGAGCGTCGAGCGCGTCGTCGAAGCGGCCCGGAGACGGCGCCTCGCCGGCGCCGTCCTCGCGCGGGATGACGGCGATCTCGAGCGTGAGCACCTCCTGCGGTCCGAGGTCGCGCTCGATGTGCACGTGCGCGCCCTCGATGCGGTCGGGCGTCGGATGCACGACGATCTCCGTCGTGCGACGCACGCCGTCGCGACCGACGCGCTCGAACACGAGCGCGTCGCCACGGCGCTCGATCGTCACGGGCGCGGGTGGCGTCGACACCTCTCGATAGCCGCGCACCGCGAACATGTCGCGGAACGACGCCTCGAACTCGAGCTCCATCGCGATGCGGACGGGCCGCGGGTTCGCGTTCAGGACGCCGATGCGTTCGCGCAGGCCGTCGGTGAGGAAGCGCGTCCGGCGGATCGACATCGTTGCCGCGCCGTGGCGGCCCGCCGACAGGGCACCGGTGCCCTCCGAATGCATCATCTGGAACGTCGCCACGTAGTTCTGCTCGGTATTCGCGGAGAGCAGCACGGGTCGCGCGCCGTTCACCCGCAGGGCATACCCCGAGAGGAACTGCGTGTCGTGGTAGTAGAGGCCGAGCGGGCTCGCCGCTCCGAGCGGGAGTGCGCCGTCATCCTCGGTGATGAGGACGAGCTGATCCTCCTTGAGCGATACGGTCACGGGTGCTTCGCACCCGCGACCAACGCACCCTCTTTTCGCAGGGGCTCTGCCCCTGCCACCCCGGGTACGCGTCTCATCGGACTACCTGTTCATCGACTGCCTCGAGCCGATCGAGCTTCTCCTTCTCCATCGCGCGCGCGCCGAGCTCGACCACGTCCTCAGAGCGCGCGGTGTCCATGTCGCGGACCTCGTCGACGAACTCGGCCACCCGCGCGTAGTACAGCGGCAGCAGGCCGCGCGCGAGCCGCTCCGCATCGCGCGGATGCCGGAGCGCCGCCTCGAGGAAGTCGAACACGACGCGCGCCCACGCGTCCGGATCCATCGTGTGCGGGACCGGCGCGGTGAGCACCTCGTCCCACAGCGCGCGCTGCTCCGCCGCGCCCGCCTCGTACTTCTCGCGCAGGCGCAGCGCGTCGACGACGATCGCCTCCGGCTCGACCGGCACGACGTCGCCGACGACATCGACATTCCGCGAGCCGGTGATGCCGCGCCACGCGCTCTCGTTCTCGGCGGCGAGACGGAAGAGCGTGCCGACGACCTGCGTGAACATGGGACCGAGATCGGCGGCGGGGTCCTTCGGGTCGTGGACCTTCGCGCCGAGGAACGCCTGTGCGAGCCGCGCGTGCCGCGCGATCGCCGTGGTCGTCATGAAGATGTCGATACCGAAGCGTGCGACGTCGCTCTCCCAGACCGGCTGCGCGAGGTACGCGCGCGCGAGGTCGGCGTGGAACCCGAACTCGCCGCCGATGGGCTGGCGGACGCGAAGTCCGTAGAGCGCGCGCGTGAGCGGATAGGCGACGCTGTTCGTGATCGTGCCGTCGTGCTTGTGCCGCGCGTAGAGCGGCGCGACGTAATCGGCTTCGGCGCGGACGATCGGGCCGAGGAGCCGCGCGATCCACTCGGGCGTGATGCTGCGAAGGTCGGAGTCGACGACGGCGCACGCGCGCGCATCGAGCGCGACCGCGCACTCGAAGATCGCGCGGAAGGCCGAGCCCTTGCCAGAGGGCCCAACGTAGCGCCCGACCGCGGCGGGGATGTCCGCCGCGGCCTCGCGGACGCGGTCGGTCGTCCCGTCGTTCGAGCCGCCGTCGGCATTCACGAGCGCGACGCGAGCGTCGGGAAAGTGCTCTCGCAGACCGCGGGCGACCGTGGCTGCGACGTGGCCGATGGTCGCCGCGTTGCGATAGCTGGGGATGCCCACGACGAGGTCCGCCGTCTTGATGCGTCCGAGGGCCTCGCGAAGTCCGCCGTCGAGCGCGCTCTCTCCGGGCATGCAGTCCTCCTTGTGAAGATGCCCTGCCCGTCCCTCGGCCATCATACGCAGATGCTCGAAGCGATCGACCAGATCGTCCTGCCGTTCATCGACACGCTCTACTCGCATTTCGGATACATCGGCGTCGTCATCGCGATGACGATCGAGAGCGCCGCGCTCCCGATCCCCTCGGAGCTCATCCTCCCATTCGCGGGCTGGAGCGTGTCGCGAGGGCTCGTCGAGCCGCTCACGAACACGCCGTGGTCGTACTGGGGAGCGGTCATCGCGGGCGTGATCGGCAACACCGCCGGGTCGCTCGTCGGGTATGCGATCGGTGCATACGGCGGTCGCCCGCTCGTCCACCGCTACGGCCGATACGTCCTCATCAGCACGCACGATCTCGACGTCGCGGAGCGCTGGTTCGCGCGCTGGGGAGAGGCGACGGTGTTCTTCTCGCGGATGCTCCCGCTCGTGCGAACGTTCATCTCGATCCCAGCGGGCGTCGCGCGCATGCCGCTCTGGCGGTTCATCCTCTTCAGCCTCCTCGGCGCGATCCCGTGGGTCATGCTCCTCGTCGGGGGCGGCGTGGTCCTCGGCGATCACTGGCTCGATCTGAAGCAGCAGCTCCGCCGTCTCGACTACCTCGTCGCCGCGGCGGTCGTCGCGCTCGTCGTCCTCTTCGTGTGGCGGCACGTCCGGAAGTAGGTGGATGCCCTTCTCGCGCTCGACCGTCAGCTGTTCGTCGCGATCTTCACCGCCACCGCGGCGTCACCCGTCCTCACCGCGCTCGCGCTCGCGGTCTTCTGGGTCAACTGGAACGGAGCGATCTGGTGGATCTCCGCGGTGTTCCTCGCGCGTGCGCGCCGGTCGCTCCGCCGCGGGATGTGGGTCCTCCTCACGATCTACCTCGGGCTCGTGCCCGGTTGGATCGCCGCGGAGCTGCTGAAGCTCGTCTTCCGCCGGCCGCGTCCATTCACGTACATCGCGAACATCCCCGCGACGCTGACGCCCGCGCCGACGAGCTTCTCGTTCCCCTCGGGCGACGCGGCATACGCGATGGGCGCCGCGATCGCGCTCGGCGTCGTCGCGCCCCGCTGGCGGTGGCCGGCGCTCCTCTTCGCGATCGCCGTGATGGTCGAGCGCGTCGCCGTCGGAGAGCATCACCCGCTCGACGTCATCGGCGGCGCTGCTCTCGGCGTCGCCTCGGGTCTCCTCGCGCCGCTCCTCGTCCGAGAGATACGCCGGCGCGTTCGCTGGCGCGTCTTCGTGATCCCGCACACGCACTGGGACCGCGAGTGGTACGAGCGCTTCGAGGGATACCGGGCGCGGCTCGTCCCGATGGTGACGAAGCTCCTCGACCTCCTCGAGCGCGACGCGTCGTTCCGCTCGTTCACCTTCGACGGGCAGACGATCGCGATCGAGGATCACCTCGAGAAGCGGCCGGAGGATCGCGAGCGCGTCGCCGCGCTCGTGAAGGCGGAACGCCTGTTCGTCGGACCGTGGTACGTCCTCGCGGACAACCTCCTCGTCTCGGGTGAATCGCTCGTACGCAACTTCCAGGAGGGATCGCGCGTCGCGCAGTCGTTCGGGCGCGCGCTCCGCGTCGGATACGTCGCCGATCCGTTCGGACATCCGGCGCAGATCCCGCAGATCCTCCGCGGCTTCGGATACACGACCTACGTGTTCTCGCGCGGGATCGGCGACGAGGGCGAGGAGCTCGGGGCGGAGTTCATGTGGGAGTCGCCGTCGGGCGACCGCGTCCTCGCGGCGCACCTCGTCGATCACTACGCGGGCGGTCTCGCGCTCGTCGGCGAGCTGTCGGAGACGGAGGCCGAGCTCAGAGCGCGCATCCGTGCCCGGCTCCCGCGCATGCTCGACGTCCCCGCGCGCTACGCGAACGGCTCGAGCCTCCTCTTCATGGAGGGAGACGATCACGTCGAGGCATACGAGCGTCTGCCCGAAGCGGTCGCCGCGATGCGCGACGTCGCGCCGAACGTCGACGCGGTGATCTCGAGCCTCGAGGAGTACGAGGCGAACGTCGCGCCGCCGCGGCACAGCTTCAGCGGCGAGATCGTGAGCGGGCGATACCGCCCGATCCTCCGCGGCGTGAACTCGACGCGCGCATGGATCAAGCAGGAGAACGTCGCGTGCGAACGGCTGCTCCTCGAGCGATGCGAGCCGCTCGACGCGCTCGTCGGCGGCGAGGACCGCGACGAGATCCGCTCGCTCTGGCGGACGCTGCTGCAGAACCATCCACACGACTCGATCTGCGGCTGCTCGATCGACGACGTGCACGACATCGACATGGCGCCGCGCTTCGCGCGCGTCCGCGCCGACGGCACGGCGCTCGCGGAGCAGCTCGAGCGACGCCTCGTCGGGGACGGGGCCCGCGCCCTCGTGTGGAACGATCTGCCGTGGCCGCGCGACGCCGTCGTCCTCCTCGATGGCGTGCCCACGCGCGTGCGCTGCGTCGCGCTCGGTGCCTCCGACATCGTGCGCGCGGAGGATCCGCGCCTATCGTCGCCCCAGGACGGCGTCATCGAGAACGAGCATCTGCGCGTCGAGGTGGCCACGGATGGCACGTTCGTCGTGGTCGATAAGGCGACCGGACGACGCAGCGGCGTGCAGAACCTGTTCGTCGACGATGGCGACAAGGGCGATGAGTACACCTATTCCTATGCCGGACCGACGGTGGGATCGCGCGGTGTCGACGGCCGCCGCACCACGGCGGTCACGGGCGATCTCGCCTCGGTCGGTGTGACCTTCGACCTCGAGCTCCCGGAGGGCCTCCGCGAGGATCGCCTCGCCCGCTCGCCGGCCCTCGTGCGCTGTCAGGTGCGCACGAATGTCCAGCTCGCCGCGGGCGGCCGTCGCGTGGTCGTGTCGACGACCGTGGACAACCGCGCGCGCGACCATCGTCTGCGCGTCCTCTGCGAGACAGGCACGCGCGGGTTCACCCATGTCGCCGGCGCGGCGTTCGCGTGGCTCGACCGCTTCACACGCGTCCCCTCGCGCACGGGCTGGGTCGAGCGGCCGACGGCGGAGCGTTGCGTGCACGATCTCGTCGCGCTCGACGGCGCGCTCGCGGTGGGTGTCGACGGGCTGCGCGAATACGCCGTGCTCCACGACGGCCGCACCATCGCGATCACGCTGATCCGCGCGACGGGATGGCTCTCGCGGGGCGACATACCGGAGCGCAGGGGGCATGCGGGTCCGGCGCTGGAGACCCCGAGCGCGCAATGCCTAGGGGAGCGCACGTACCGCTACTGCGTCGTGCCGATGTGGGACGGCATGGCGCTCGCGCTCGCCGCGCGCGAGGTGCGCGAGTTCCTGTCGCCGGCGCGCGTGGTCCGTGGCGATCGCGCCGTGGGGCCGCTCGTCGAGCTCGAGCGCGACTCGCTCGTCCAGCTCTCGGCGCTCCGCGCCGGTCCCGATGGGACGCTCGTCGTTCGCGTCTTCGCGCCACGTGGCGAGGATGCGAGGACGACGATCCGCTTCGCGCGCCCGGTGCGAGAAGCGCGCGCGGTCGATCTGCGCGAGGGCGACACGGGCCTCGGCAACACCGGCTTCGACGTCATCCGCACCGCCGCGCCGCCGGACATCGTCGACGGCGCGCTGCAGGTGACGCTCAAGCCGTACGAGATCGGGACGTATCTGGTGACGCTCGCGTCGCCCCTCGTCGCATGAACGTGTGACGGCTCGTCGCATGAACGTGCGACGGATAGGGGACAGACACGGGCCCTGCCGTCGCGTACCGTCCGAGCGTGCTGCGCCTCGTCATCGCGATCGTCGTCATCGTGACCCTGCCGCTCGCGACGGCGTCGGCCGCTCGCGCCGACGATGGCGTCCGATTCCACCGGACCACGCCGCGCGCCGTGCTCGCGGACGCGCGCGACGTCGTCGTCATCGGCGTGCCCTCCGGGCGCGCGTGGGGGATCGAGAGCGAGCTGAGACCGCTCCCAGACGCCGGCGCCGTCCTCGTCGTCCGGCTCGCGGTGAGCGATCCGGCGGTGCGAGAGGCGTTCGTACGCGTGGCGTATTACGGGACAGCGTCATCGCGCAGCCGGCAGATCGCGATCAGCGACAGCGCACCCGTTGCCGGCGGCCGGCATGCCTTCGTGGCGATCGAGCTCGATCCTCCGGCGGGAGCGGTCGCGTACCGAGTGCGCGTGCTCGCTCGCCTCTCCGCCGCCACCGGGCGCTCGACGGATGACGCCGTGACCGCCGCGCTCCACTTCGGTGGCCGGAGCGCGTCGCGCGGCGGCTCTTTGTACTCCCGCCTTCTCCCCTAAACTGCGGCGCATGGCTACCGTCACATTCGATCACGTCTCGAAGAAGTTCGGCGACGTCCTTGCGGTCAACGACCTGTCGATCCAGGTGCGTGACGAGGAGTTCCTCGTCCTCGTGGGTCCGTCGGGGTGTGGCAAGACGACCGCGCTGCGCATGCTCGCGGGCCTCGAGGAGCAGACCTCGGGCGACATCTTCATCGGCGAGCGTCTCGTGAACGACGTCGCGCCGAAGGATCGCGACATCGCGATGGTGTTCCAGAACTACGCCCTCTATCCGCACATGAGCGTGTACGACAACATCGCGTTCGGTCTGAAGCTGCGCCACATGCAGAAGCAGGAGATCGAGCGTCGCGTCACCGAGGTCGCCGAGATGCTCGCGATCGGTCAGCTGCTCAAGCGCAAGCCGAAGGAGCTCTCCGGCGGTCAGCGCCAGCGCGTCGCCGTCGGTCGCGCCATCGCGCGCGAGCCCGCGGTGTTCCTCATGGACGAGCCGCTCTCGAACCTCGACGCGAAGCTGCGCATCCAGACGCGCGCGATGCTGCAGAAGCTCCATCAGCGCATCAAGCGCACGACGATCTACGTCACGCACGACCAGGTCGAGGCGATGACGATGGGCGACCGCATCGCCGTGATGAGCGACGGTGTGCTCCAGCAGCTCGACACGCCCGAGAACCTCCACGAGCGACCGGTGAACATGTTCGTCGCCGGATTCATCGGATCTCCGTCGATGAACTTCTTCCCGGGCAAGATCGTCGCGAAGGACGGCGGCGCCGTCGCCGACGCCGGCTTCGGTCAGGCGCCGGTGCGCGGGACGGCGGCGGAGGCCGTGGGCAAGGACGTCATCATCGGCATCCGGCCCGAGGACATCCACGACCTCGGCGCCGAGGAGAACCCGCGTCAGATGCTTCCGGTGGACGCGCGCGTGGAGGTCGTCGAGTTCCTCGGGAACGAGCTCCAGCTGCTGCTGTCGTCTGGCGGACAGTCGTACATCGCGCGCATGTCGACCGAGACGCACACGCAGGCCGGCGCGACGATGAAGGTCGGGTTCGATCTGCGGAAGCTGCACGTCTTCGACAAGCAGACCGAGGTCGCGCTCCGGTGAGCCTCAGCGGCAATACGCGCGACTTCCCGCTCGACGTACTGCTGCGACTCCTGGCCGATACGAAGAAGACCGGCGAGCTCGCGCTCCGCGGTGCCGACGGCGAAGGTGCCCTCGGGATCGCCCAGGGGCGTGTCGTCGCGGCGGTGTTCGGCGAGGAGCCGCCGGTCCCCGCGCTCGGCGCGATCTTCGATCTGAGCGGTGCGAACTTCGAGTTCACGCCATGGGATCAGCCACCGCCGACGAACCTCGAGGGTGACCTCGAGACGCTCCTGCGGCAGGCGGATGAGCACAAGAAGTGGCTCGCCTCGGTGCGCGAGGTCATCCCGAACGATCGCTATCGCTTCCGTCTCTCGGAGGCCGCCGCAGACCAGGGAACGGTGAGCTTCACCGCGGACCGCTGGCGCGTCGTGCTCGCGGTGAACGGACAGCGCAACGTGAACGACATCGCCGCGCACCTCTCGGTCGATCGCAATGCCGCGCTCGACCTGCTCGCGGGTCTCGTGCGCGACCGCGTCATCGAGACGATCGAGCCTCCGTCGGAGCCCGAACCCGCGGCGTCGCAGCCACCGCCCCAGCCCGCGGCCGAGACCGCCGCGGCATGGGAGGCGACACCCGCGCCGGAGCCCGAGCCCGCTCCCGAGCCGCCTCCTCCGCCCGCCCCCGAGGCGTGGGGTGCGGCGCGGGCGGAAGCCGCCCCCGAGCCTGCAGCCGCGGCCCCTGCCCCCGAGCCCGCGGCGCCCGCGGAGCCCGCGCCGGCGGAGACATGGAACGCGCCGGCACCCGCCGCGGACGCGTGGAGCACGCCTTCGACCGATCAGTGGGCGCCGGCGCAGCCCGCCGAGCCTGAGCAGCCCGCGCACGAAGAGACGCCCGCGGCGATGGACGATCGGCTCGCGGCGCTCTTCGGGACGGCACCTGCCACCCCGAGCGAGCCAGCGGCGCCGCCCGACCAGTGGACCGCGCCGGCTACGGACCAGTGGGCGCCCGAGGCCGCCGACCCGCGTCTTGCCGCGATGAGCGCGCCGCCCGCTCCCGAGACGACCGCGGAGTCCGAGGCACCGGCCGCGCCGCCGAACGAATGGACGCCTCCGCCTGCCGTCGAAGCGCCGCAGAGGAAGGGTCTCTTCGGTCGATTCCGTCGCGAGGAGACCGCACCGGAGCCCGCGACGCGCACGACGCTCGTCGATCGGAGCGCGTCGAGCCGCGCCGGTCTGCTCGCGGCGTTCTCGAACGCCCTCCTCACCGAGTACAACAGCGGCCACTACGGGAAGAACCGCATCGACGATCGCATCCCGAGCCTGCTCATGCGCGTCGACGAGCAGGCCGACCCGATCGATCGTCCGCTGCCCGTCGTGGACGATCGCCTCGACGTCCAAGCGATGGAACGGTCCCAGATCGCCGAGTCGCAGTCGGTGCCGTACCTCGCGACCCTCGTCTCCACGATCTACGGCGATGCCGAGAAGGCATTCGGCAAGGACAGGGCGAAGCGCGGATACAAGGCCGCTCAGCAGCACGTCTTCGGCGCCGATGTCTCCGCGCTCGCGACGCCCGACGTCGCGGGGAAGCTGCCCAAGGTCTGAGCGCGAAGCCGTACCTCGGCATCGATCTCGGCGGCACGCACATCCGCAGCGTCGTCGCGATGGTCGAGGACACGGACAGCGTTCCCGCGATCGCGGCCCGCGACGAGCGGCCGACGCCGCGCACGGGGGCGGACGACATCATCGCCGAGATCGCCGCGAGCGCGAACGCGGCGCTCGCGAGCGCGAAGATCTCACGACGCGACGTCGTGGCGGCGGGGTGCTCGTCGCCCGGGCCCCTCGATCACGCCACCGGCATCGTGCACGAGACGCCGAACCTCGTCGGCTTCCGCGACGTCCACCTCGCGGATCGCCTCTCGGATGCCCTCGGCACCCGCGTGTTCGTCGATCGCGACACGTGCATGGCCGCCATCGCCGAAGGTCTCGTCGGCGCGGCACGCGGCCGAACAGACTTCGTCTACGTGACGGTCTCGACCGGGATCGGCGGGAGCGTCGTGAGCGGAGGGCGGATGCTGAGAGGCGCGACGAACACGGCGGGCGAGATCGGCCACTGGCCGGTCGCGTTCCAGCTCGACCCCTCACGGCCGGCGGATGAGGCCGTTCCGCGCTGCGGCTGTGGGTCCTTCGGCTGTGTCGAGGCCTTCGCGTCCGGTTCGAAGATGGCCGAGGCGTTCGGCTCGCGCGACGCGAGCGACGTGTTCGGCGCGCTCTCGAAGGGAGACGAACGTGCGCGCGCGATCGTCGTGCGCGCCGAGCGAGCGCTCGCGAATCTCGCGGTCGGGCTCGTCAACGTGATGAACCCGACCGTCATCGTGGTCGGGGGTTCGGTGGCGGAGTACCAGCCGGAGCACGTGCTCGAGCCGATGCGGCGGGCGATCGCGGAACGCGCGTTCCGTGTCGCGTCGGGAGCCGTGCGGTTGCTTCCCGCCGCACTCGGTGGCGATGTCGGCATGCACGGTGCTGTTCTGGAGGCACGGGAACGGAGCGCCGGACGCGGCCAGTGGTTCCTTTAGATAGTCTCTAGCGCGCGCACAGAAGGGAGTTCGTTCGTATGGGTGCTCGTATCGCGATCAACGGGTTCGGCCGGATCGGCCGTCAGTTCCTCAAGGCGGTGCTCGAGCGGCACCCCGACCTCGAGGTCGTGGCGATCAACGATCTCGCGGATCCGCAGATGAACGCGCTCCTCTTCAAGCACGACTCGAACTACGGCACCTTCGAAGGCGACGTATCCGCGACCGCGGACGCCATCGTCGTGAACGGCAAGAGCATCAAGATCATCCAGGAGCGCGACCCCGCGAAGCTTCCGTGGAAGGACCTCGGCATCGACATCGTCATCGAGTCGACCGGGCTCTTCACGGACGCGACGAAGGCGAAGGCGCACCGCGACGCCGGGGCGAAAAAGGTGATCATCTCGGCGCCGGCGAAGAACGAGGACAAGACGTTCGTGCTCGGTGTCAACGAGAAGGAATACGACGCCGAGTCGCACAACATCATCAGCAACGCGTCGTGCACGACGAACGGCCTCGCCCCCGTCGCGAAGGTGCTGAACGACGAGTTCGGCATCCAGAAGGGCTTCCTCACGACGGTCCACTCGTACACGAACTCGCAGAAGACGCTCGACCTCGTCGCGAAGGATCCGCGTGACGCGCGCGCCGCGGCGCTCAACATCGTTCCCTCAGAGACCGGGGCCGCGAAGGCGACCGCGCTCGTCATCCCGGCGCTGAAGGGGAAGTTCGGCGGCATGTCCTTCCGTGTGCCGACACCCACCGTATCCGTCGTCGACTTCACGGCCGTGCTCGACCGCGACGTGACGAAGGAGGAGGTGAACGCGGCGTTCAAGAAGGCGTCCGAGGGCGCGCTCAAGGGGATCATGGGATACACCGAGGAGCCGCTCGTCTCCATGGACTTCAAGGGCGACTCGCGGTCGACGATCGTGAGCGCGCTCGACACGATGGTGGTCGGCAATCTCGTGAAGGTCATCTCCTGGTACGACAACGAGTGGGGCTACGCCTGCCGCCTCGCGGACATCACCGCGTTCGTCGCGTCGAAGCAACGCGTGCCCGCGGCCGCCGGCGCGCGGTAACCCGTGGCGTCCTTCGGCAAGCGCACCATCCGGGACGTCGACCCGTCCGGGAGGAAGGTCCTCGTCCGCGTCGACTTCAACGTGCCGCTCGAGGGCGGTGACGTCGCGGACGACACGCGGATCCGCGCCGCGCTCCCGACGATCGAGTCGCTCCTCCAGCGTCGCGCCGCGCTCGCGCTCTGCTCGCATCTCGGGCGCCCGAAGGGGCCCGACCCGAAGCAGAGCCTCGCCCCAGTCGCGAAGCGCCTCGGCGAGCTCATCGGGAAGGACGTTCCGCTCCTTCCGGATTCGGTCGGTCCGGCGGTGCGCGAACGCGTGGCGAAGCTGCGGCCCGGTGACGTCGTCCTCCTCGAGAACGTGCGCTTCCATCCGGAGGAGGAGAAGAACGACCCTGCGTTCGCGAAGGAGCTCGCGCAGGGCTACGACCTGTACGTGAACGACGCCTTCGGCGCGGCACACCGCGCGCACGCGTCGACGGAGGGGGTCGCGAAGATCCTGCCGGCGTACGCAGGCCTCCTCATGGAACGGGAGCTCATCGCGCTCGGTGGCATCGTGAGCGATCCGCGGAAGCCGTTCCTCGCGATCATCGGCGGTGCGAAGGTGTCGTCGAAGATCGACGTGCTCCGCGCGCTCGTGCCCAAGGTCGACACGCTCGCGGTCGGCGGCGGAATGGCGAACACGTTCCTGCTCGCGACCGGCCACAAGGTGGGGACGTCCCTCGTCGAGGAGGACCGCGCGGGCGAGGCAGCGCGGATCATCGAGGAGGTCGAGGGCGGGCGGAAGCGCATCCTCCTTCCCGTGGACGTGCTGTGCGCGCCGAGCGTCGACGCGGAGGGCGCGCAGCGCTCGGTCACCTACGACGTCGATGAGGTCCCGGACGGCATGGCCATCGTCGACATCGGGCCCCGCACGATCGCGCTCTACCGCGAGATCGTGCGCGAGGCGCGGACGATCTTCTGGAACGGGCCGGTCGGTGTCTTCGAGATCCCCGCGTTCGCCAACGGCACGCGTCAGGTCGCGCAGTTCATGGCCAACAATCCCGGCGCGACGACCGTCGTCGGCGGCGGCGAGTCCGTCCAGGCCGTCACCGAGGCGGGTCTCGCCGACAAGATGACGCACGTCTCGACCGGCGGCGGCGCCTCGCTCGAGCTCATCGAAGGGAAGACACTTCCCGGCGTGGCGGTGATACCGGACAAATGACGAGCGACGAGCGGGTTTCCCGCGAGGAGCGAGACAGCCAGCCATGAGCGTGTCTCCTCCACGAAGTGGAGAGATCGAACAAGATGCCTGACACGACGATCGAGCTGCTGCGGGCGCGCGAGATCCTCGACAGCCGCGGCGATCCGACGGTCGCCGTCGACGCGCTGCTCGCGGACGGCTCGCACGGTACGGCGATGGTGCCGTCCGGCGCGTCCACGGGCGCGCACGAGGCCGTCGAGCTCCGCGACGGCGAGAAGGGCCGCTACCGCGGGAAGGGCGTGCGGCACGCCGTCGAGAACGTCGACGACGTGATCGCGCCCGAGCTCATCGGCGAGGACGCCGCCGACCAGAGCGCGATCGACAAGATCCTCCTCGAGCTCGACGGCACCGATGACAAGTCGAAGCTCGGCGCGAACGCCATGCTCGGCGTGTCGCTCGCGTGCGCCCGCGCCGCCGCGAACGCGGTCGGTCTTCCGCTCTACCGCTACCTCGGGGGACCGCTCGCGCGGACGCTCCCGGTGCCGATGATGAACGTCCTGAACGGTGGCAAGCACGCGACGGACTCGGCCGACATGCAGGAGTACATGATCGTGCCGCTCGGCCGCGACTCGTTCCGCGAAGCGGTGCGCGCCGGGTCGGAGGTCTTCCACGCGCTGAAGGACATCCTTCACGCAAAGGGGATGGGCACGGGAGTGGGCGACGAGGGCGGTTTCGCGCCGTCCGGGCTCAAGGACAACGAGGAGCCCATCAAGCTCATCCTCCAGGCGATCGAGAAGGCGGGGTACCGCGCCGGCGAGGACGTCGCGATCGCGCTCGATCCCGCGTCGACGGAGTTCTTCTCGAACGGTGCCTACGAGCTCGCGCGTGAGAAGCGCACGCTCTCGGCGGACGAGCTCATCGGTCTCTACGCGGATTGGCGCCAGCGCTATCCGCTCGTGTCGATCGAAGACGGGCTCGCCGAGGACGACTGGGATGGCTGGGGAAAGCTCACCGCGAAGCTCGGCGACAAGGTGCAGCTCGTCGGGGACGACCTCTTCGTGACGAACGTCGAGCGCATCCGGCGCGGCGTGAGCGCGAGCGTCGCGAACGCCGTGCTCATCAAGCTCAATCAGATCGGCACGCTCTCCGAGACGATCGAGGCGGTCGAGCTCGCGCATCGCTCGGGGTACGCCGCGGTCATCAGCCACCGCTCGGGCGAGACCGAGGACACGACGATCGCCGACCTCGTCGTCGCGCTCAACACGGGCCAGATCAAGACGGGCTCGCTCTCGCGGAGCGAGCGCGTCGCGAAGTACAACCGCCTCATGGAGATCGAGATCGAGCTCCAGGACGCGGCGCGTTATCCGGGGCGCGACGCCTTCCCTCGTTCCGGCCGCTAGCCCGCTCCACCTAGCATTGACGGCCGTGCTGGTCCGGCCGCTCGCGGCTCTCGCATCGAGCGACATCGCGATCGCCGGCGGCAAGGGCGCGAATCTCGGGGAGCTCATGCGCGCGGGATTCGCGGTGCCCGACGGCTTCATCGTCACGACCGACGCGTACCGTCTCGCGGCGGCGCAGCTCGATCCGAGCGATCCGGCCGCGATCGCGCAGCGCCTCCGCTCGGACCCGGTGCCGGACGCCGTCGCGACGGCGGTCCGCGACGCGTATCGCGCGCTCGGCGGCATGGTCGCGGTGCGCTCGTCCGCGACGGCCGAGGATCTCCCCGAGGCCAGCTTCGCGGGACAGCAGGACACCTTCCTCGGGGTGCAGGGGGAGGACGCCGTCGTCGACGCCCTCCGCAGATGCTGGGCGTCGCTCTGGAACGGCCGCGCCATCTCGTATCGCTCGACGCACGGCGTGAGCACGAGCGGCCTCGCCCTCGCTGTCGTCGTGCAGCGGCTCGTGCGCGCACGATCGGCCGGCGTCCTCTTCACCGCCGATCCGCTCACCGGCCGGCGCCGGCGCGCCGTCGTCGACGCCGTGCGCGGTCTCGGCGAGCGCCTGGTGTCGGGCGCGGCGAACCCCGACCACTTCGTCGTCGATGCGCAAAGCGGCGAGATCCTCGAGCGCCACGGCGACGCGATCGACGACGCGCGCCTCTCCGAGCTCGCGGGCACCGGCGCACGCATCGAGGAGCACTTCGGCCGGCCCCAGGACATCGAGTGGGCCGTCGACGCGGAGCGCCTCTGGATCGTGCAGTCGCGCGACATCACGACGCTCTATCCGCTTCCCGACGGTCTTCCCGATCCCGACGCGGACCTCCGCGTGTTCCTCTCGGCGAACGTCGCGCAGGGCGTGTTCCAGCCGCTCACGCCGATGGGTCTCCAGACCTTCCGGCTCATCGGCTCGGCGTTCGCGACGGCGGTGGGGAAGCCTCCAGCGGACGTCGATGCAGGGACGTCGATCCTGCGCGACTCGGGCATGCGGCTCTGGATCGACCTCACGCCGCTCATGCGCAACAGCGCCGTGCGCGAGATGCCGGCGCGCGCGATGTCGGTGATGGAGGCGCGCAGCGAGGGCGTGTTCCGCGCGCTCCTCGCCGACCCGCGGCTCGCGGCGCGCGGTGGGTCGCGGCCGCGCACGGCGCTCACGATCCTCGGCGTGCTGCGCCGCGTCGGCGTGATCTCGACGATCGCGCGCGCGGCCCTCCGCCCCGACGCCGCGCGCGAGCGCCTCTACCGCGACCTGCGCATCGTCGACGAGGCCGATCCCGGGCCGACGGCGACGGCGCTCGAGCGCGTCGCCGCGTTCGAGCGGCTCGTGCTGACGGTCCCGCCGCGTCTTTTCCCGCGGCTCGTCGCGCCGCTCGTGGTCGGTCTCTTCTCGTACAACGCCGCGGGGCGCCTGCTCCGGTCGGTCGCGACGCAGGACGAGATGCGGACCGTCCTGCGCGGTCTGCCGTACAACCCGACGACCGAGATGGATCTCGCGCTCTGGTCGATCGCACAGCGAACGCGCGGCGACCCGGCCGCCGAGGAGCGCGCGCTCGGAGCGTTCCTCGAGCGGTACGGCCATCGCGCCGTGGCGGAGATCGATCTCGGCCTCCCGCGCTGGGCGGACGACCCGAGCTACCTCCGGAGCGCGCTCGCCGGCTACCGGCGCCTCGACGACGCGGCGCTCGCTCCCGACGCGCAGTTCGCGCGCGGCGCGCGCGAAGCCGAGGCGATGATCGCGGCGCTGCTCTCGCGTGTGCGCGGTCCGCGACGGGTGGTCGCGCGCGCGCTCCTGCATCGCGTCCGCGCGCTCGCCGGGCTGCGCGAGATGCCGAAGTTCCAGATCATCCGGCTCTTCGGCCGCGTGCGCGGGATCCTCGCGCCGGTCGGCGACGAGCTGGCCGCCGCCGGGCGCATCGCCCGCGGAGACGACCTGTGGTTCCTCACGCTCCCCGAGATGCGCCGCGGTCTCGGGGGCGAAGACCTCCGCGCCGTCGTGGTCTCGCGCCGCGCCGAGTACGTGCGCGAGATGCGCCGCCGTCACGTGCCGCGCATCCTCCTGTCCGACGGCACGGATGCCGAGGCCGCATACGCGCCTCCGGCCGTGGGCGCGATCCGCGGGACGCCCGCGTCGCCCGGCGTCGCGACCGGCGTCGCGCGCGTGCTGCGTTCGCCCGGCGACGGTCAGCTCGAGCCCGGCGAGATCCTCGTGGCGCCTGCGACCGATCCCGGCTGGACGCCGCTCTTCCTCACGGCCGGCGCTCTCGTGATGGAGATGGGCGGGATGATGTCGCACGGCGCCGTGGTCGCGCGCGAGTACGGCATCCCTGCCGTCGTCGGCGTTCCCGGCGCGACGGATCGCATCGCCACCGGACAGCGGATCACCGTCGACGGCTCCGCGGGGACGGTGAGCCTCGGCGACGGGTAGCGCCTAGCGGCGCCGCGTCGTCCGCTTCCTCGCCGTCGTCTTCTTCCGCGCGCTGGTCTTCTTTCGCGCCGTCGTCTTCTTTCGCGCCGTCGTCTTCGTGCGTCCGCTCGCGCGCGATGTCGTCTTCTTCCGCGTGCCCTGCTGCGGCGGGTTCGCCTTCATGATCCCGTTCACGTTCCCGGCCGGGTCGCGGAACATCGCGATCGTCGTGGTCGGCGCGACCGTCGTCACGGGCATGAGCACCTCGGCACCCGCGGCGACGGCCTTGTCGAGGTACCGCTGGGGCTCGTCGACCTCGATGTAGACGGACACGCGCGCGCCGCCGCCCATCTCGTCGCCGATGCCGCCGCCGGCACCCTTCGCATCCGGGCCGTGCTCGGCGAGCATGCTGTAGTTCCCCATGTCGACGACGGGCGGCGTGAGCTTCCAGCCGAAGACCTCCGAGTAGAAGCGCTGCAGCCGCGCCGAGTCCTTGCCCATGATCTCGAACCACGTCACCGGGTTGCGCATCGTCCGACCTCCCCTATGTCCCTGTCAGCACGCGCATGCTAGACGCCTCGGAGCGCGCCGACCGCGAGACCGACGACCGCCGCGACCGCCACGACCGCGGGCTCCGGCACCTTCGTCCGCCACAGCACGACGAACGCGACGATCGCGATCGCGACCGTCGGCACGTCGACGAGCACCTGCGTGGCGATGATCGCCGCCGCGCCGACGATCGCGCCCGCGGCAGCGGCCGTCGCACCCCGTGTGAAGCCCTGCACGGCCGGATGCCGCCGATACCGGGTGATCCACGGCGCGAGCACGACGACCATGAGGAGCGGCGGGAAGAAGATCGCGGTGCCCGCGACGAGCGCCCCGGTGAGACCCGCGACGAGGAAGCCGACGAACACCGCCGTGATCACGACCGGGCCCGGCGTGATCATCCCGATGGCCACGGCGTCGAGGAACTGCCGCTCGGTGAGCCACTGATGATCGCGGACGACGCCGCTCTGGAGGAACGGGACGATCGCGAGCCCCGAGCCGAACGTGAACGCGCCGGCCTCGAAGAAGAAGAGGCCGAGCGCGACGAGGGTCGATGTCGCGATCGCCGGGACGGGGAGCGCCGCGAGCGTCGCGACGATCGCCGGTGCGCGCGGCGATCGCGCTGCGCGTGGGGCGTAGAGCGCGATCCCGACGACCCCGGCGAGGACGAAGAGGAGCGCGATCTCCGCGCGCAGCGCGAACGTGATGACGGCGACCGCCGCGAAGATCACGAGCAGACGGCGATCGGAGCGCACCGTGACGCGCACGAGCTTCCACGCGCCGCGGACGATGAGCGCGATCACCGCCGGCCCGATCCCGTAGAAGAGCGCCTGCACCGCGCCGCTGCCCGAGAACGCGACGTATGCGGCGGCCACGATGGTGACGAGGACGAACGGCGGCGCGACGAACGCGATCGCCGAGACGAGGGCGCCCGCCGTCCCGCGGCGAACGTACCCGAGCCACATCGCGAGCTGCGCCGCCAGCGGCCCGGGAAGCGTCTGCGACGCAGCGAGCCCTTCGAGGTACTCGTCCTGGCTGATCCACCCGCGCGCCTCCACCAGGTCGCGCTGCATCGTCGCGGCGAGCGCGATGGGACCGCCGAAGCCGAGCGCTCCGAGCCTCAGGAAATAGCGCGCCAGGTCGCCGAGCGAGACGCGCGGCGGCACGGCGCGGACTGCTGCTAGGCCTTCTTGGCCGCGCGCTTCGCGATGCGGCTGCGGCCTCGGCGCGCGGCGTTCTTGTGGATCGCCCCGCGCTTCGCGGCGCGGTCGAGGATGCTCGCCGCCTCCGCGATCGCCTCGTGCACCGCTTCGCCGCCGGTCTCGATCGCCTTACGCGCGTCCTTCACCGCGGTCCTCGCGGCCGAGCGGGCGAGCGTCTTGATCGACGTGCGGCGCGTCGTCTGGCGCATGCGCTTGAGGGATGAACGTTTCTTCTTCTTCGTTGCCATAGGCCCCGAACGATAACCGATGCGCTCCCGCCATACTTCCTACGGTGACGATGTCGGTCGCGCGGGCCTCGGTCGTGATGATCGCGGCCCTCATCGCGAGCCGGATCCTCGGATGGCTGCGCCTGTCGGTCATCGGGGCGACGTTCGGTGCGACGCCACAGCTCGACGCGTTCTGGGCCGCGTTCAAGGTCCCGAACGCGCTCTTCGAGCTCCTCGTCGCGGGCGCGCTCTCGTCGGCCTTCATCCCCGTGTTCGCCGGCTACCTCGCGAAGGAGCGCGAGAAGGAGGCCTGGCACGTCGCGTCGAGCGTGATGAACGTCCTCATCCTCTCGCTCGTCGGCCTCTCCGCGGTGATGTTCGTCCTCGCGCCGTGGCTCGTCCCGACGCTCGTCGCGCCCGGATTCGAAAAGGATCAGGCGCAGCTCGCGCTCACCATCGAGCTCACGCGGATCATGCTGCTCTCGCCGATCTTCATGGGTCTGTCGGCACTCGTGACGGGCGTGCTGCAGTCGTACCGGCAGTTCCTCGCCGGCGCCACGGCGCCGCTCGTGTACAACGGCGTGCAGATCCTCTTCGCGCTGTTCGCCGCGCCGTTCGTGGGCATCCACGCGCTCGCGTTCGGCGTCGTCGCCGGCGCCGCGATGATGTTCCTCGTCCAGCTCCCCGAGCTCACCTTCCGGCGGACGAAGTACGAGCTCGCGCTCGACCTCGGGCACACCGGCGTCCGCGAGGTGTTCCTCCTCGCCGGACCGCGCACGCTGTCGCTCGGCGCCGTGCAGGTCGTGTTCTTCGTCGACACGTTCCTCGCCTCGAGCATGCCGAGCGGCTCGCTCACGGCGCTCAACTACGCGTTCCAGCTCATGCTGCTACCGCTCGGGGTCTTCTCCATCGCGATCAGCGCCGCGGTGTTCCCGTCGCTTTCGCAGTACGCGTCGCTCGGTCAGGCCGCGAAGATGCGCGACGCGCTGCAACAGGCGATCCGGTGGATCCTGTTCCTCACGCTCCCGACCGCGATCGTCATGGTGGTGCTGCGCCGTCCGATCGTGAACCTGCTGTTCCAGTACGGGGAGTTCGACGCGGACGCCCGCGAGCTCACGCAGGCGGCGTTCCTCTTCTACGCGCTCGGGCTCGCGGGCCACGCGCTCGTGCAGATCCTCGCGCGCGCGTACTACGCGTCACGCGACACGACGACGCCGGTCGTGCTCACCGTCATCTCGATCGGCGTGAACGTCGTCCTGTCGGTGAGCCTCGCGCCGACGCTCGGCATCAACGGCCTCGCGCTCGCGAACTCGATCGCCACGCTCGCGGAGGCGGCGCTCCTCCTCGCGATGCTGGCGCCCCGCGCGCGTCTTCGCCTCGTCGGCCTGGGCTACGCGATCACGAAACAGGTGACGGCCGCGCTCCTCATGGGCGTCGCGATGTTCGGGTTCATCCGCGTCACGAACATCCCGTTCGATCTCGCGCTCGACCCGCCGAAGCCGCTCCTCTTCGTGCAGACGGTGCTCGCGGCGGCCTTCGGCGGCGGTGTGTACCTCATCGCGGCGCTCGTGCTGCGGATCGGGGAGCTCCAGGAGGTGCTCGCGTTCCTGCGGGCACGGTTTCAGGGCCGGCGCGCGGTGACCGAGGCGACGAAGCTCGAGGGCTGATCCGCGGCGACTGTTACGTAGTTAACACGACGCGGATAGTTCACACGACGTAGAGTACCTGCGTCATGGCGACGACGGACGTCGACTTCCAGGAGCTCATGCGCCAGTGGCGCGCGGTCATGGCGCTGCGGCGCCCGCGCTGGCACGCCGTGGACCTCACCTTCACGCAGCTGCGCGCCCTCTCCGCCGTCGGCCGGCGTCAGCCGCTCCGCGTGAGCGACCTCGCCGAGGAGCTCGGCGCGGGCCTCGCGGCCACGTCCGCGCTCGTCGATCGCATGTCGCGTCACGGCCTGCTCGCGCGGCGAGCCGATGCCGAGGATCGACGCATCGTCCTCCTCGAGCTCACGCCGCGGGCGCGACGGATGCTCGACCGGCTCGAGCAGGGTTCGAGCGAGCACTTCACTCGGCTCATCGAGCGGATGACACCCGTGGAGCGGGAGGCGCTCGCCACGACGCTCCGCGCGTTCATCCGCCTCAACGCGGAAGAGGTCCTCGAGAAGCGCGAGCACGGCCTCGTGGCCGTACGGAGGGGTGCCTGATGCTCGTGACCCTGCTTCGCCGGCACCTGCCGGCGTACGCCG
>DATDNP010000200.1:0-4284 GCA_036518215.1 Candidatus Limnocylindria bacterium | reverse complement strand
CGACCTCGTGCTTCGCGTCCCCGACGCGGCGCGACGGGTCGCGTCGCGGATCGTATTCCCGGACGGCGACCCCACGATCGTCGTCCATCCCGGGTGCACGATGCCCGCGCGGACGTATCCCGCCGAGCGCTACGCCGAGGTCGTGACGCACCTCGCGCGCGCGGGGGCGCACGTCCTCCTCACGGGCACGACGGAGGAAGCGCCGCTCGTCGGGCGCATCCTCGACGCGCTGCCCGCGCCCGAGCGCGCACGATGCGTCCCCCTCGCCGGCATGCTCCAGTTCGCGGAGCTCGCGGCGGTCATCGAGGCATCGGACGGCGTCGTCACGAACAACACCGGCCCGATGCATGTCGCCGCCGCGATGAAGACGCCGGTCGTCGCGCTCTTCGCGCTCACGAATCCGCCCGAGCAGTGGGGCCCGTGGCGCGTCCCGCACCGCCTTCTGAATCGCGACGTCCCCTGCCGCCTCTGCTACGCGCGCGCCTGCCCCTACGCGCAGGAGTGCCTCGACGTCGCGCCCGAAGAGGTCGCGCGCGCGACGTTCGCGCTCATCGCCGATTCCGCGACGCGGGCCGAGGCGGCCGTATGAGCGGCTGGCGCGAGGCGCGGAACGTCCTCGCGGTGCGTCTCGACAACGCCGGCGACGTCGTGATGCTCGGTCCGGCGCTGCGCGCCGTGAAGGAGACGAGCGGCGCGCGCATCACGCTCCTCGCGAGCCCGGCGGGCACCGAGGCTGCGCGCCTGCTCCCCTGGGTCGACGACGTCATCACCCTTCCCGCGGTGTGGCAGGACGTCGGCGCGCGCATCCCGTTCAATCCCGCGCGCGAGCTCGCGCTCATCGACGAGCTGCGCCGCCGCGCGTTCGACGCGGCCCTCATCTTCACGTCGTTCAGCCAGACCCCGCACGCCCCCGCGTATGCGTGCTACCTCGCGGCGATCCCGTTGCGGGCGGGCGACACGAAGGAGTTCGGGGGAAGCGTGCTCACCACCGAGCTGCGATCGACGGACGCGGACGACGGCATCCATCAGGCCGAGCGCGATCTGCGCCTCGTGGAGGCCGTCGGATTCGCGGTACGCGACCGTTCGCTCGCGATCCACGTCGATGACCACGCGCGAGCCGCCGCGCGAGCCGCGCTCGAGGCGCTCGGCGTGTCGTCGCGATACGTGCTCGCCCATCCCGGCGCGAGCGCGAGCGCGCGGCGCTATCCGACCGACCGATTCCGCGACGTCGTCGGGCTCATCGCGGCGAGCGGAATGGACGTCGTCGTCACGGGCACGGAGCGCGAGCGCTCGCTCGTCGAACGTGCGACGCCGGCGGTCACGCACGCGCACGCGCTCATCGGCGGCCTCGCGCTGCCCGAGTACGCGGCCGTCGTCGAGCGCGCGAGCGCCGTCGTGTGCGGCAACACGTTGCCGCTCCACCTCGCCGATGCGCTGCGCGTCCCCGTCGTCGCGCTCTATGCGGGCACAGATCTCGAGACGCAGTGGCGCGCGCGCGACACCGACGCGGTCGTCCTTCGTCGCGACACGCCGTGCCACCCCTGCTACCTGTTCGACTGCCCGATCGGGCAGCCGTGCCTCGATATCGCGCCCGACCTCATCGCGAAGGAGGTGCTCGATGCCGCGGATCGCCGTGTTGCGTGCGCTGCAGCTGGGTGACCTCCTCGTCGCCGTCCCCGCGCTCCGCGCGCTGCGCGAGCGCTTCCCGGACGCCGAGGTCACGCTCATCGGCCTCCCGTGGGCCGCGGAGCTCACCGCGCGGTACCCGCGCTACATCGATCGCTTCGCTGAGTTCCCGGGGTGGCCGGGCATGATCGAGCGGCCGTTCGACGGTCTGCGTGCGCGACGGTTCCTGCGCGAACAGCGCGCGTACGGCTACGACCTCGCGATCCAGATGCACGGGAGCGGGAGGTCGAGCGATCTCTTCGTGAAGGCCCTCGGCGCGAAGGCGACGCTCGGGTGGCACGAGCCGGGTCAGCCACGCGGTCTCACCGTCGAGCGGGAGTACCCGCGCGACCTGCACGAGATCGATCGGAATCTCGCGCTCGTCGCGCTCATCGGCGCATCCGCCGGCCGGCGCGACCTTGAATGGCCGACGACCGCGTCGGAGCGCGCGCGTGCGCGCGCACTGCTCGCCGGGGCGCCGCGGCCGTGGATCGGCATCCACGCGGGTGCGCGCGATCGGCGCCGGCGCTGGCCGCCGTCGCGCTTCGCGACACTTGCCGCCGCGATCGCGGCAGGCGGCACGAGCGTGCTCACGGGATCGCCACGGGAGGCACGGCTCACACGCGCGATCGCGACCCACGTCCCGCGGCCGCTCGACCTCGCGGGACGCACGAGCCTGGGCGTGCTCGCGGCCGTGCTCTCCGAGCTCGACCTGCTCGTCACGAACGACACGGGCGTGTCGCAGCTCGCGGTCGCGACGCGAACGCCGAGCGTCGTGCTCTGGGGCGATGCGGACCTCCATCGCTGGGCGCCGCTCGATCGCACGCGGCATCTCGTGCTGCGATCCGACGCGGGAGTGCGCGGCATCACGGTCGCCGAGGCCGTCGGCGCCGCGAGGATGCTGCTCGGCGAGCGAGCCGCCGCATGAGGCGCCTGCGCATCCTCACGTGGCACGTACACGGGTCGTATCTCGACGCCCTCACGCGCATCGATCACGAGTGGCTTCTGCCGCTCAAGCCGGGCCGGCCCGAGTCATACGGCGGTCGCGCCGGCCGCGATCTGCCGCCGAACGCGATCGAGGTGCCGGCCGACCAGGTGCGCGATCGCGACGTCGACCTCGTCCTCTACCAGGCGACGCGCAACTGGACCGAGGATCAGGACGAGATCCTGAGCGACGACCAGCGTCGCCTCCCGCGCATCTTCCTCGAGCACAACACGCCGCGCCCCCACCCGACCGATTCGAAGCACGTCGTCGACGACCCGAACGTGCTCCTCGTCCACGTGACGCACTTCAACCGGCTCATGTGGGACAACGGGCGGACGCCGACGACCGTCATCGAGCACAGCGTGAGCGTCGATCCGCGCCTCGAAGCGAGCGGTGACATCGCCGGCGGGATCAGCGTCGTGAACGAGCTCGGGCGCCGTGGACGGCTCGCGGGCGAGGACGTCTTCCTCGCCGTGCGTGACCGCGTTCCCGTCGTCCTCGCGGGCATGGGCTCGGAGCGCTACGGCGGACTCGGCGATCTGCCGTACCTGGCGCTGCATCGCGAGGTCGCGCGACGGCGCTTCTACTTCAACCCGATCCGCTACACGAGCCTGCCGCTCGCCGTGATCGAGGCGATGACGATCGGCCTCCCCATCGTCGCGCTCGCGACGACCGAGCTGCCGACCGCGATCGAGGACGGCGTCACCGGCTACGTGTCGTGCGACGTCGACGCGCTCGTCGAGCGGATGCGCGAGCTCATCGCGTCGCCCGACGACGCGCGCCGTATGGGTCGGAACGCCCGTCGCGTCGCTCTCCAGCGCTTCGGTCTCGCTCGCTTCGCACGCGACTGGAACGCCGCATTCAGCCGCGTCACGGGAATCCCCAGCGAGGAGCTCGCTGGATTGAGGGACGACCTTCGAGTGGTGAGGACGGAACGCCAAGAAGGCTCGGACGGCAGCGGCACTGCCGCGACGAGCATCTGCGCCCGGCAGTGGCGCGACGGCCGAGCCGATGAACAGGGAGGCGAGCCATGAGAACGCGAGTCGCCCTCATCAGCGAGCACGCGAGCCCCCTCGCGGTCCTCGGGAGCGAGGACGCCGGCGGTCAGAACGTGTACGTCGACGAGATCGCGCGCAATCTCGCGAAGCTCGGGCATCGCGTCGACGTCTTCACGCGTCGCGACGACGCGTCGCTCCGCGAGGTCGTGGACTGGGCGCCCGGCGTGCGCGTGGTCAACGTCGAGGCGGGGCCGGCGCGGCAAATCTCGAAGGACGACATCTGGCCGCACATGCCGCGCTTCCGCGACGAGATGTGCCGGTTCGTCGCGCGCGAAGGCGCCACCTACGACGTCATCCATGGCAACTTCTGGATGAGCTGCTGGGCCGCGCTCGAGCTCCGCGAGTGGTGCGGCGCGCCCGTCGTGCAGCTCTTCCACGCGCTCGGCGTCACGAAGCGCGAGCACCAGGGCTCCGCGGACACGAGCCCCGCCGACCGCATCGCGGTCGAGACGCGCGCGGCCCGCGACGCCGACGTCGTGATCGCGCCGTGTCCGAACGAGCGCGACGTCCTCATCGACGAGTACGGCGTCGGGGAGGATCGCATCGCGATGGCGCCGCTCGGCGTCAACCTCCACC
>DATDNP010000199.1:0-6784 GCA_036518215.1 Candidatus Limnocylindria bacterium | reverse complement strand
CAGTGGGACTTCCTCATCGTCGGGCTGCTCTCGCTCATGACGCTCTTCCTGCGACGCAGGAGGTTCGCGACGTCGGGTGCCCTCGCGTCGATCATGATCGTGAAGCCGCAGCTCTTCCTCATCGCGGTCCCGGGACTGCTGCGCATCGCGCTGCGGCGCGGCGGCCGCCGGTTCGCGATCGCGTTCATCGCGATCAGCGCCGTCGCCGCGCTCGCGTCGACGATCGCCTTCCCGACGTGGTGGGGCTACTACCTCGACGTCCCGGCAGCGAAGGCCGGCGACCTCCGTGCCGCCGCGCTCCCGAACGGTCTCCGCGACATCTTCGGCCCGATCGGCATCTTCGCCGGGGTCGCTCTCGACCTCCTCCTCGTCGCGATCGCGCTCCGCTTCACCTCACGAGGCAGCTCGGCGGTCCCCGTCTGGATGGCGGTGTCGCTCGTGATGGCGCCCTACATCTTCGTGTACGACCACATCATCGCGATCGTCCCGGTCGCGATCGCAACGGCCATCGTCGCCGAACGCGGGCGGGCGCACGCGCTCCTCGTCGCCGCCCTAGGGTTCGGCCTCCTCGTCGGCGGCGCGACGCTCGTGCACGCGTTCCCCGGCGTCGCGTTCGGCTCGCTCGCGGTGAACGGTCTGGTGCTCTACGCGCTCGCCGTGCTCGTCGTCGCCGCGATGTTCCCCTGGCGCCACGACGACAGGGAGAGCCCGATCCCCGCGACGAGAGCGACGCCGATCATGTGACCGGCGACCGGGACGAGATCGTGGACCTGCACGAGGTCCATGAGGACGAGCGCGAGCGCGAGCCCGGCGATCGCCGTCACCCGCGCGGCGCCGTCGAGCCGTAGCGCGCGGGCCAGCGTCGACGCGAACAGCGGCAACGACATGACGAGGAACGTCGTCCACACGAAGGCGAACGGCGCGAGGTACGGGGCGATCGCGAGCGCGACGTGGTGGAGCTGCGTCGCATCCGACGACCGGCGGCTCGCCCATCCGAGCGCGACGACGCCGGCGAGGGTCGCGACGGAGAGGGCGCGGAGGAACGTCGTCGACCACAGGATGTCCGCGAGGAACGCGGGCTCGTCCCGCGCGACGACGGCGCGGACCCAGCTCGTGTCGCCGAGGCGCGGGAACAGCGTCGCGTAGTCGCGGAGCGGTGCGCCGAGGAACGGCGCGGTGACGACGAGCGCGACGATGCCTGCCGCTGCGGCGATCGCGACCGTGCGCCAGCGACCCGCCGCGAGATAGAACAGGAGCATCGCCGCGGGGAGCAGTTTGAGGCCGACGCCCAGCGCGAGCGGGATCGCCGCGACCCACGGACGATCGCGGAGCCGCCACGCGAGGACCATGAGCGCCACGCTCGCCAGGTCGAGATTCCCGAGCGTCACCTCGAGCACGAGCGGGAGGAAGAGCGCGTACGCGGCCGCCGCCCACGGGCGCGCCGCGGGAGGCAGGTCGCGCACCAGCGCGACGCCGAGCGCGATCGCGACGGCGAGCTCGACCGCGAGCCACAGGACCGACGCGACCGACAGCGGCAGCGGCGCGAGCGCGATGAAGGGCACCGCGACGATCGGGAGGTACTTGAACTGTCCCGGCTGGCCGAGCATGTCGGTCGGCGCGGGGTAGAGCGGCGCGCCCGCGAGGAGATGGTTCGCCGCGGACCAGTACGCCGCGAAGTCGTAGCCGAGCGGGAGCGCGCTCGCGATCATCGCGGCGGCGGCGACGGCGAGGATGAAGATGGACGCGCCGAGCGCCCAGACCGCGCGACCCGCCCTCATCGGCCTCGCGCGACGCGCCGCCGGCTCACGTGTTCTCGCCGTGGTACCGGCCGCGGTATCCCTCGGCGGTCGCGGACGACAGGCGGAAGAACACGAGCTGGAGGACGCGCGCTCCCCGCTGCAGCCGGAATCCGCGCTGGTTCTGCACGACCATGAGCGCCTCGCCTCGGCCGCTATACCCGGGATCCCACACCGCGCCATTGATCGTCACGCCGCTGCGGGGGAGGCTCGATCGCGGCCAAGACACGCCGACCAGATCGAGCGGGATGTTCACCTTCTCGCGATACGTGATGACGTACGCGCCGTGCTGGAGGGACCACCAACCGTCGGCGTCGGGGGCGACGTCCTCGCGGGCGGCGGGCTCGCGAACGTTGTCCGCGGCGCCGAGGAGACCGGGTGAGGTGAGGCGCTGCACGCGCTCGACGCGAAGGTCGATGCCGGCGGGCTGCAGCTGCGTGTGCGGATCCACGCCTTCGACAAGCGGTGGCTCCGCCGCCAGGGCCGCGCGAAGCTCCTCGCGCGAGAGCACGGTCATGACGGAAGTATGCGTTGCGCTCACATACCATTCGGCCGATGGGTGGGGCAAAGACCGTCTCCGGGTCGAAGACGACGATGGCCCGGACGATGCTGCCGTCCGACGCGAACCCGTACGGGAACGTGCACGGCGGCGAGGTCATGAAGCTCATCGACGCGTGCGCCGGCGCCGCGGCGACGCGGCACGCACGTAGCCGCGTCGTGACCGCGTTCGTCGACCAGCTGTCGTTCCTCGCGCCGGTCTACGTCGGCAACCTCGTCACGGCTCGCGCCTCGGTGAACAACGTGTGGCGCACGAGCATGGAGGTCGGTGTCAGAGTCGAGTCCGAGGATCTCCTCACCGGCCAGGTCGTGCACGTCGCGTCGGCGCACCTCGTGTTCGTTTCGATCGATGCCGATGGCCACCCCGCGCCGCTGCCTCCGCTCGTCGCGGAGACGGACGAGGAGCGCCGTCGCATGGCCGCCGCGGACGTTCGCAGGGCGGAACGGCTGCGACATTCTCGCGACAAAGCCGACCTAGACTCGCGCGCAGGAGGGCAGAGATGAGACGTCTCTATCGATCCTTCGCACCACTGCTGGCGCTCGCGGTCGTCGCCGCGTGCTCCGCGCCGCGCGCGTCGACGGGAAGTCCGACCGCCTCGACCGCGGCATCGGGCTCGGCCGCCGCATCCGCGACGCCGAACTTTGCCGGTAAGAGCCTCAACATCGTGACCGGCGGCACCGGCGGCGTGTACATCGTCTACGGCGCCGGGCTCGCGGACCTGCTCACCAAGAAGATGGGCGTCGCGGCGAGCGCGCAGCAGACCACGGCGTCGGTCGACAACATGAAGTTCATCGGGCAGGGCAAGGCGGACCTCGCGTTCGTCCTCGCCGACACCGCGTTCGACGGGATCCAGGGGAAGGCGCCGCAGTTCACTTCGAAGGTCGACGCGAAGGCGCTCGCGGTCCTCTACTACAACTACACGCACCTCGTCGTGCGCGCCGACTCGGGCATCAACAGCGTCGCGGATCTGAAGGGCAAGCGCGTGTCGATGGGGTCCGCCGGCTCGGGCACCGAGATCATCGGGAACCGCACCCTCGAGGCGTATGGCCTCTCGGCCGACACGGACATCCAGCGGCAGCGCCTCGGCGTGCAGGACTCGGCGGACAACCTGCGCGACAACAAGATCGACGCGTTCTTCTGGAGCGGAGGTCTGCCGACAGCATCGGTGCTCGACCTCGCGAACAGCGTCCCGCTGAAGTTCCTCGACCTCACCGATAGCGTGAAGAAGATGTCCGACAAGTACGGCCCCTTCTACACGCTCTCGAAGATCCCGGCGGGCGTGTACAAGAACACGGGCGACATCCCGGTGTCGGCCGTCGCGAACCTGCTCGTCGCTCCGACGAGCATGGACCCCGCGCTCGTGAAGGCGATCCTGCAGACGATGTTCGACAACCAGTCGACGCTCGCGACGATCCACGCCGAGGGGAAGAACCTGAAGCTCGAGAGCGCGATCGTCGGATCGCCGCTCGACTTCCATCCCGGCGCGATCGACTTCTATAAGTCCAAGGGTGTTTGGAAGCAGTAGTGGTCCGGCCTGCGGCCATCCCACTCTGCTTGGCGTGTGGCTTCGCCACGCCGCAGTAGGCGATGGCTGCTGGCGTTAGCCGGCGCGATCGTGTTCATGACGGGGGTGGCGCTCGCCACCCCCGTTCGCGTGCTCGCGTTCTCGGACGGCGCGCATGAGATCGTCGCGCCGCTCGACGACGGCGAGGCCGTCACGTATTCGTACCGCCAGTCCATCTACGACGTGCTCGTGTACGAGGACTTCGTGCGCCACGGCGGCGCGATCGACCTTCAGCGCGTGCGCTCGCCCGACATCCGCTCCGTCGAGTACTTCCGGTGGGAGGACCGGCGGATCCTGCAAGGTGCGGACGGTCTCTGGTACGAGGACGCGCCGCCGCCGACCGCCCACGACGAGCTTGTGCTGCGTATCGCTCCGCTCGGCCAGCAACGATGGACGACCGCGCGGTGGACGCTCGACCTCCTCCCGCGCTTCGGCGAGACGGTCGTGACCGTCCGCGTCCAGGAGCGCCCGCGCGTCGTCGCGCTCCTCGAGGCGCCGCGATGAGCGAGGACACGCCGGAGATCGTCGTCCGTCCGGATCTCGAGAAGGTCCTGGCCGACGAGAAGACGAAGGAGCTCATCGAGGAGTACGAGCAGGAGGCCCGGACGCGCGACCTGAAGGGTCTCTTCGGCCGGATCGTCACGGTGATCGCGGTCGCGACGACGCTCTTCGCCCTCTACTACGCGATCGCCGGCGCCACGATCCCGTTCACGAGCTTCGTGCTCGTCCCGACCTTCTACATCCTCGGCCAGACGATCACGACGCCGCAGATCTACACGATGATCTTCCTCTCCTGCGCGCTCGTGCTCACGTTCCTCCTGTACCCCGCGCTGCCGCGCTTCCGGAACCGCGTGAGCCTCATCGACATCGCGCTCTGCATCGCGGCCGTCGCGATCACGCTCTACATCTTCGTGAACTTCGATCAGGTCATCTATCGGCTCGCGGATCCGACTCCCGCCGATTTCATCTTCGGCATCATCGCGATCGTCCTCGTGCTCGAGGCGGGGCGGCGGACGACCGGCTGGCACCTGCCGGTCATCGGGATCATCGCGATGGCGTACGCGTACTTCGGCGACTTCATGCCCGGCCCGTTCCGCGTGCCGCCGAAGGACCTCGACGCGATCGTCGCGAATCAGTACCTCGGGCTCGACGGCATGCTCGGCACGCCGCTCCAGGTGGCGGCGACGTTCATCATCCTGTTCACGATCTACGGCGCCGTCCTCGACTACACGAAGGCCGGCAAGTTCTACGTGGATCTCGCGTTCGCGCTCACGGGCAAGCGTCCGACCGGCGCGGCGCGCACCGTCACGGTCGCGTCGTTCCTCCTCGGCACCGTCTCCGGGTCCGGCGTCGCGACGACGGTCACGCTCGGATCCATCACCTACCCGATGCTGAAGAAGGCCGGGCACGATCCCGACTCGTCCGGCGCGATCCTGTCCGCGGGCGGCATCGGCGCGGTCATCTCGCCGCCCGTCCTCGGTCCGGCGGCGTTCCTCATGGCCGAGATCCTCAAGATCTCGTACCTCGACGTCGTGATCATGGCGATGATGCCGACGATCCTCTACTACCTCGGCATCCTCCTCATGATCGAGGTGGACGCGCGGCGCATGGGCGCGCGCCAGATCGCGCTCGACGCGCCCGGCTTCTGGGCGCTCACGTTCCGCTACTGGTACCAGTACACGAGCCTCTTCGCGATCATCGTGTTCCTCATCATCGGCTTCACGACGATCACGGCCGTCTTCTGGTCGATCGTCGTCGCGATCCTCGTCTCGTACATCCGGCGCGAGACGGCGCTCTCGCTGCGCAGCCTCGTCGACGCGCTCGCGGCCGGCACGAAGCAGGTGCTCGGCGTCGCCGCGACGACGGCCGTCGCCGGGATCATCGTGGGCATCTTGCTCCAGACGGGGCTCGGCCTGAAGGTGTCGAGCCTCATCCTCCAGCTCGGGCAGGGGAACCTCGTGCTCACGCTCATCGTGTCGGGCGTCGTCCTCTGGGTCCTCGGACTGTCGCTCCCGATCACCGCGACGTACCTCGTGGCGGTCCCGACGGTCATCCCCGCGCTCACGCTGCTCGGTGTCCCGCCGCCGGCCGCACACATGTTCGTCTTCTACTACGCGGTGCTGTCGGAGGTGTCGCCGCCCGTCGCGCTCTCGCCGTTCGCCGCGTCCGCGATCACCGGCGGGAACCCGTACCGCACGATGATGCTCACCTGGAAGTACGCGCTCCCGTGCTTCGTCGTTCCGTTCATGTTCACGCAGCCCGACGGCCTCGCCATCCTCTGGGTGAACAGCTCGCTGCTCGACGCGATCGTGGCGTCGGTGTCGGCCGCGGCCGGCGTCGTCGCGCTCGTCGGCGGCGTCGGCGGCTACGTCCTCCATCCGACGAACATCGTCGAGCGCGTCCTCCTCATCGCGGGCGGCCTGCTCCTCCTCGCACCGGGGGATCTGCAGGATGCGCTCGGTGTGGCACTCTTGCTCCTCGCGGTGGGATCACAGGTCTGGACGCGTCGCACGCGGCGCTCCTCCGCGCCCGCATGAGGCGCGGCATCGTCATCGCGCTCGGCATCTTCGCGGTCGTCCTGTTCACCCGACTGCCCTTCGCCGCGACGACGCTCTGGGCGCATGACTCGGTCCTCTATGCGAACGCGATCGAACACGGCTTCCACGTCGACGACGAGCTGCTCCTCCAGCGGCCGCACCCGCCCGGGTACTTCCTGTACGTCGAGACCGCGGCGCTCGCGCACGCGGCAGGCCTTCCGAGCGACGCCGCGCTCGTCCTCGTGTCGGCGGTGGCGTCCGCGCTCGCGGCGATGGCGATCTTCCTCCTCGCACGCCGCTGGGTGCGCGACCGCGCCGCGCTCCTCGC
>DATDNP010000198.1:0-12446 GCA_036518215.1 Candidatus Limnocylindria bacterium | reverse complement strand
CGTAGAAGAGCGCGGTCTCGGCGCCCTCGCGGAAGACCGCGAGGAACGCGATCGTCGCAAGACCGAAGAGGCTGTTCCGCGCGAGCGCCGCATCGCTCTTCTCCTTTATGTACCGGTTCCAGCTCGCGAGGTTCGACTTCGCGTGCAGCCACACGCTCATGTACACGAGCATCGCGGCGGCGAAGAGGCCGGTCGCGCCCTCGAGGAGCTCACGGTCGGCGCCGGCCGATTCGCTCGCCGAGAAGGCGATCGTGATCGCGATCGCGATCGCGATGCTCGCGACGATCCCGGTCCCGCCGCCTACGGCGATCCACCCGCGCTTCGACGCGTTGCCGGTCTTCGTGAGGAACGCGAGGAGCGCGGCGACGATGAGCAGCGCCTCGAGCCCTTCGCGGAGCAGGATGATCGCCGCGTCGAAGATCCCGTACGTGGCCGGCGCCGCGACGATGGGTGAGAGCTCCGTCCGCATGTCGGTGACGGCGTCGCGGGCGGCGGCGAGATCGGCAGGGTGCGCCGCGAGGGCGGCGGTCGCCGACGCCATGTCGTTCTCGACATGCTCGTACGCGTCGGGCGACCGCGCCTTCACGAATGCCTCGACCTGCGTCCATTCGCCACGGAACGACGTCATCGCGTCCGCGGCGGCGGCCGCGTCGCGGCGGTCGATGGCTGCCGATGAGGTGTCCAGCGCCGCAATGAGCGCGCCGGTGTCGTCCTTCGCCGTGCCGTACGCAGCGGCGCTCGAGTCCGCGAGCGCGTCCTTCTCGGCGTCGACGAGCGCCTCGTAGCGCTCCGGTGCGACGAACGGCGCGGAGGGTGCGATCCGCGGCAGCGCCGCGGCGAGATCGCCGTCGATCGTCGGAACGAGGACACGCGCGCGCGTGAGGAACGCATACGCGTCCTGGTACTCGGACTCCGCGACGAGCCTCCCGTCGCTCACCGCCTCGCCGTACTCCGTCGTCGAAAGCTCGAGCAGACCCGACGCGACGGCGCTGCGGAACGCTTCGCTGGTCGCCGCGTCGCCGGCGATGAGCCGTGTCGCGCTCTCGAGCGCGCGGTCCGCCGTGGCGACGGCGTCCGCGATCGCCGGATCGTGCGCGCTCGCCGCCTCGCGCACCGCGATGAGCGCGGCGCGGAGCGCCGCGTCGGCCTGGGGGTCGCGCTTCGCGAGCGCGCTGTCGATCGGCTGGAGATCCTCGGCCGGATGCGCGGCGTGCGTCGCGGCGAGATCCCAGCGTCCGGCGGCGGCGTCCTCGCGCGCGGCGAGCAGATGGGCGCGCACCTTCTCGATGCGCACGACGACGTTCACGGCGTCGCGCGACGTGGCGGGCGCGCACGCCGCGAGGCCGAGGGCTGCGGCTGAGAGGACGAGAAGAGCCCAGACGCGTCGCATCGGCGGTCAGGCTGCCGGACGCCGCCTCCCCGCAAGCGGGTATGTCGGACCGATTTCCGAGTCCGAAGGTCCCCTTTGTGCGCCCTGCCTTCTCAGGGTTGACCGGCGGGCGCCGTCTTGGCTACGGTCGGCGCCTCATGACGCGCGTCGCGATGTCCATGTCCATGGCGATGGCCTCCATGTCGAGGCCTGTGTGGCGTTGGACGTGACGCGCTAGGCGGCTCCGCACCCAGCACACACAGGCCCCCGGTCACCGGGGGCCTTTTCTTTTGGAGGGCGACATGACGACGACGACCGAACGATCGACGCTCCTGGGATTCCGCTGCCGCGCGTGTCACGCGCTCCAGCCCGCCGACGAGCGGTACGTCTGCGGCGAATGCCTCGGCCCGATCGAGCCCGAGTACGACCTCGCCGCCCTCGAGCCCGACGTGCTGCGCTGGGAGATCGAGCAGGGCCCGCGCACTCTGTGGCGGTACGCGCCGCTCCTCCCGGTGCGCGAGCCGCGTTCGCACTATCCCGTCGGCCTCACACCGCTCATCCGCGCGACGCGTCTCGGCGCCGCGCTCGGCATCGACGAGCTCTACCTGAAGGACGACACGCGCAACCCGACGCTCTCGTTCAAGGACCGCCCAGTCGCGCTCGCGCTCGCGCGGGCGCTCGAGCTCGGGCTCGACACCCTCGCGTGCGCGTCGACGGGCAATCTCGCGGGCGCGGTCGCCGCGGCCGCGGCGCGGAACGGCCTGCGCGCGTTCGTCTTCGTGCCGGAGTCGACCGAGCCGGGCAAGATCGCGAGCGCAGCCGCATACGGCGCGCACGTCGTCCGCGTGCGGGGCACGTACGACCAGGTGAACCGTCTCTGCGGACGGCTCGCCGACGAGCACGGCTGGGGCTTCGTGAACTTCACGCTCCGTCCGTACTACGCCGAGGGCTCCAAAACGCTCCTCTTCGAGTGCGCCGAGCAGCTCGGGTGGGAGCTGCCGCACCACGTCGTCGTGCCGGTCGGCTCGGGCGCGCTCCTCACGCGCACCGCGACGGCGGTCGCGCAGCTTCGCGCGACGCGTCTCGTGAACGGCGAGCACTGCCACATCCACGCGGCCCAGCCGGCCGGGTGCGCACCGGTCTCGGACGCGGTGCTCGACAACTGGCGGCCCGTCGCCCCGGTGCGCACGCCGACGACGGTCGCGAAGTCGCTCGCGATCGGCGCGCCCGCCGACGGCGACGGGAGCGTCTCGGTCATCCGCGCGTCGAGCGGCAGCGCCGCCTCGGTGAGCGACGACGCGATCCGCTCCGCCGTCTCGCTCCTTGCGACGACGGAGGGGATCTTCGTCGAGCCCGCCGGCGGCGTCGTGGTCGCGACGGCGCGCGAGCTCGCGTCGCGCGGCGTGTTCCATGGCGGCGAGAGCGTCGTCCTCTACCTCACCGGGAACGGCTACAAGCAGGAGCCCGCCGAGCTCGACCTGCGCGACGTCATCGCACCCGATGCCGACGCGTTCGGTGCGATCTACGAGGAGGTGCTGTCATGAGCGTCATCCGCCTGCCCACGCCGCTTCGCTCCGCCGTCGGCGGTCAGCAAACGGTCCCGATCGAGGCCCAGGACCTCGCGTCGCTCCCCCGCGTCCTCGCCGAGCGCTATCCGGATCTCGCCTCGCGCGTGCTGCGCGACGGCTCGTTCGGGCGCTTCGTCACGGTGTTCATCGACGGCGAGGACGCGCGATTCCTCGCGCCCGAGACGCCCCTGGCGGACGTGCGCACGATCGAGCTGCTCCCGGCGATGAGCGGGGGGAGCCGCTAGACGATCGCGCGCGTCAGTAGAGGACGCGCGTCCGGATCGTCGCGGGGATCTCGCCGAGCCGCGAGCGCAGCTCCGCGCTGAGCGGCTTGTCGGCGCCGTCGACGTCGACCACGGCGTAGCCGACGCGCTGTGTCGTCTCGAGGTACTGGCTCGCGATGTTCACGTGCGCGCTCGCGAGGACGGAGTTGATCGCCGCGAGGACCCCGGGTTCGTTGCGGTGGATGTGGAGCAGCCGGTGCCGTCCGACGTGCTCGGGGAGCGCGACCTCCGGGAAGTTCACGGCACCGACCGTCGAGCCGTTGTCGCTGTAGCGCACGAGCTTCCCCGCGACGTCGACCCCGATGCTGTCCTGCGCCTCCATCGTGTTGCCGCCGATGTGTGGGGTCATGAGAACGTTGTCGAACTTGCGCAGCGGCGTCTCGAGCCGGTCGTCGTCCGACTGCGGCTCGACGGGGAAGACGTCGACCGCGGCGCCGGCGAGCTGCCCGCTCTCGAGCGCGGCCGCGACGGCATCGACGTCGACGACGCTGCCGCGCGACGCGTTGATGAGACGCGCGCCCTTTCGCATCCGCGCGAGCTGCGCGACGCCGACGAGCCCGCGCGTGCCGGGCGTCTCGGGCACGTGGAGCGTCACGACGTCCGACTGCCCGAGGAGCTCGTCGAGCGTGTCGACGGCCTTCGCGTTGCCGAGCGCGAGCTTTCGCTCGATGTCGTGGAAGATGACGCGCATGCCGAGCGCCTCGGCGAGGAGCGCGACCTGCACGCCGACGTGCCCGTAGCCGACGATGCCGAGCGTCTTCCCGCGAACTTCGATCGCGCCGCGGAGCGCCTTGAGCCACTCGCCGCGGTGCGCCGCAGCGTTCCGCTCGGGCACGCCGCGGCAGAGCATGACGATCTCCGCGATGACGAGCTCGGCGACGCTCCGCGTGTTCGAGAACGGTGAGTTGAAGACGGGGACGCCGTGCGCCTCGGCCACGGCGAGGTCGACCTGGTCCGTGCCGATGCTGAAGCAGCCGATCGCGACGAGCTTCGTCGCCTTCGCGAGGACTTCCGCGCGGATCTTTGTGCGCGACCGGATGCCGAGGAGATGGACGTCGCGCACCGCCTCGAGGAGCTCGCCGCCGACGAGCGCGGTCGCGTGGCTCTCGACGTTCGTGTAGCCCTCCGCGCGGAACGTATCGACCGCCGTCGAGCTGATCGATTCGAGCAGGAGGACCTTGATCTTCCGCTTGTCGAGGGACGTCTCTGACAACGCGCCCATCGTACGGCTCATGGCGCGTCGAGACCGAGGAGCGCCGTCGCGTTCGCACATGCCATCCGCTCGAGCTCCGCGTCGCGGAAACCGGCCGCCGCGAGCGCGTCGAGGTAGTCGGCGTAGCCCTGAGCCGGCGTCGCGTTCTCGGGCTGTCCGAAGTCCGTCGCGAGCACGGTCGTCTCGGTGCCCACGTCCCGGATGTCGGACGCGATGCGCTCGAACGGCGTCGTCGCGGTCGTGCCGCGCACCGACTGCCAGCAGCGCTCGAAGCGCGCTCCGCTCCGCGCGAGCTCCCGCTGCGTCGCGACGTCGAGATCCACCAGGGGCAGCTCCGGATGCGTGACGAGGATGCGGCGGACGCCGCGCCGCACCGCCTCGGGTACCACGACGCGGAGCTCGGCCGCGACGAGGTGCCCCGTGGCGAGGACCGCATCCGACGCTGCGATGCGCTCGAGGATCCGGATGAGCGCCGGCACGACGCGGCCTTCCTCGACGACGGCGATGCCGTCGCGATGCTCGACAGAGGGCGATGTCGACCGCGCCGACGTCGTGGGCAGCCATACGACTCGGCCGCCCATCGCGAGCGCGGCGGCGACGGCGTCCTCGTTCAGACCGCCGACGGCGCGATTGAGGACGACGCCGCCGAGGACGCGCACGCGGTGCGCGACCGCCTCCTCGGCGATCGCGGCGCGGTCGGCGGTCGACGTCACGTGAGACTTCAGGACGATCGCGCGCATCCGCGCGTCGGCGGCCTGCCGCGCGACGTCGGCGTCGGTGAGCTTCCTCGGCCTGACGTCCGGCGACGCGTGGATGTGCGTGTCGATCGCCCCGGCGAGCACGACGCGAGGGTACCGCGCCAGGCGCGAGAATCGTCGTGTGGGGACGGCGGTCATCTTCATCGCGATCGATGACACCGACACGCTCGAGAGCCGCGGCACCGGCTACCTCGCGCGTCGCCTCGGCGCGCTGCTCGCGGAGGATGGAGACGAGCCGCTCGGCATCACGCGGCATCAGCTCCTCGTCGATCCACGGATCCCGTACACGTCGCACAACAGCTCCGCCTGCATCGCGCTTCGCACGTCGCGGTCCGTGTCCGAGATCGCGAGCGTCGCAGGCGCGGCGCTGGCGTCGCATGCGGCGGCCGGCTCCGATCCCGGGCTCTGCGTCATGGCGTCGGATGCCGTCGGGCGGGGGATCGTGTCGTATGGCGAACGGGCGAAGCGCGAGCTCGTCGGCCCCGACGAAGCGCGCGCCCTCGCCGAAACGCACGGCGCACGTCTTGAGTCGCATGGCGGGACGGGCCTCGGCATCATCGGCGCGCTGGCGGCGGTCGGCCTTCGCGCCGGCGGGAACGATGGCCGCTTCCTCGAGCTCCGCGGGATCCGCGCGGTCGAGGGGACGGTCACCGTCGCCGCGCTGCACAAGACGGGCGTCGAGGCCTTCGCGAGCGAGGGCCGACCGCTCGCGCTCGACGAGAACGAGCGCATCGACGTGGGAGACTGGTGCCGCCCCGTGCTGCTCGGTGGCCTCGCGACGCTTCTGGTGGAGGAGGTGACCGGTGACGGAGCGATCCACTGGCGCGCTCGCGCGCGCGAACACGTCCGCTCGCGCTGACGCGCGCGACGTCGTCCGCGCGTGGCTCCTCCCGTTCGTGCTCGGCGCCGTGGGCTTCGCGCTCAACGCGCTCGTGAAGCTGCCCGTGCAGCTCCCCGGTCACAACGCGCTCTTCTGGATCACCGCGCTCGCGTTCGCCCGTCTCGTGTCCGCGAATCCCCTCGGCGGGATGACGGCAGGCGCGGGCGCGATCGCGTTCGCGCTCGCGGTCGATCCGCTCGAAGGAGCGGAGGTGGCCGTGGCAGGGATCGCGCTGGATCTCGCCCTCGCGCTGCGGCGGTCACCGCACGTCATGTGGCTTCCGCTCGCCGGCATCGTCGCGAATCTCGCGATCCTCGGCGCGAAGACCGCGGTGGGCGACGCACCGCACGCGGTGTCCTCGCGTGGTCTTGATGTCGCGCTCGCGAGCTATGCGGCCTTCGGCGCCCTCGGCGCGGCGATCGCTGGTCTCATGGCGTCGATGCGCAGCCCGACGCGTCCGACAGGCACGCGCCCACAGCGCTGACCTTCGTCTCCGTCTCGCGCGGCCACGCGCGAAGATCCACGCTCGATCCTGGGACGACTCCCGGGATCGCGCGGCATTCCGCCGACAACGACGCGATGAAGGAGATACCGATGGACATCGACCTCGAGAAGATCACGAAGATCGTCGCCGACAAGAGCGAGATCACGATCGAGCAAGCGCGGAAGGCCGTGTTCGTCCTGCTCGAGCAATTCAAGGAGAAGATGCCCGAGTTCGAGACGAACCTGAAGAAGTTCATCCCGGACTACGAGAAGCAGTTCGAGAAGGTTCTGAAGGCCACGCCGCTCGCCGGACTGACGCGTTAGAAGCGGCCGCGCGATCCCGCGACGTTCCCCACGACGGCACCGTTCAGCGCTGACGCGAACGTGACCCACGCGAGGTAGGGGGCGAGGAGCAGGGCCGCGACGAGCGAGAGCGGCGCGAACGAGACGATCGTGCCGGCGATCGCCCACCACAACAGGACGATCACGATGAGGCCGCTCTCGGGCGAGCGCAGCCCGAAGAACGCGACGGACCACGCGACGTTCAGGACGAGCTGTGCCGCGAACCACACGAGCGCGATCTGCACGTCGTGCTCGTCGCGCACGCGCCAGACGAGCCACGCGGCGATCGCCATGAGCGCGTAGAGGACGGTCCACACCGGACCGAAGACCCAGTTCGGCGGATTCCACGACGGCTTCGGGAGCCGCGCGTACCAGTCGCGCAGCGAGCGCGACGTCGCGAAGCCGCCGATGCCGGCGGCGCCGAAGCAGACGACGAACGCGATGACGAGCGCGACGATGTCGTTCATCGAGGACCTCCCCTGTGTTAGCCGGCGAGCTCACGCGCGGCGGCGATCGGGTCGTCGGGTAGCAGCCGCGCGTGGACCTTCTTCGCGAGCTCGGCGGTGGCGCCGGCCCCGCCGAGCGCGAGCCCGAGATGCCGGCCGACCGTGCGAAGCTCCGCGGCCGCTGCAGTGAAGCGCGCCGGGTCGACGCTCGAGACGACGACGAGGTCGATGCGCTCGTTGTGCGCGACGGACGCGAGCGCGTCGAGCGGCGTGTTCTGGCCGAGGTAGAGGATCCGCCATCCGCCGCGCGCGAGCGCGAGGCCGAAGGCGATGAGTCCCATGTCATGGAGCTCGCCCGGGGCGCAGGCGAGGAGCGCATGGCGTCCGGAGCCGCGATCCCATCCGCGCGCGAGGCCGATGAGGCGACCGCGCACGAGACTCGTCACGAAGTGCTCGTGCGCGACGGTGATCTCGCCCGCGGCCCAGCGGTCGCCGATCCGGTGGAGGATCGGGAGCGCCGCGTCGCGGAGGAACGTCTCGACCGACACGGCGCCAAGGAGCGCGTCGATCGCGTCGTGCGCGGTCGTCGCGTCGAGCCCGAGCAGCGCGCGCTCCAGCGTCTCGGCGAGCTCGAGCGGTAGGGGTCGCTCGGCCGCGGCCGCCGGTGCCCCGCGAACGACACGCGCGGCCTCGGCCGCGCTCATCCCCTCGTCGATGAGCGCCCGCATCCTGCGGATGCGCGCGACGTCGGCGTCGCCGTACAGACGGAAGCCGCCCTCGGTGCGCTCGGGATGGAGGACGTCGTAGCGGCGCTCCCACGCGCGGAGCACCTCGCTGCTCACGCCCGCGCGCTTCGCGACCTCGCCGATCCGGATCACGTCGTCATTATACAGACTCAGGACATACTCTTGACAAGTCTGTACAAGGTCCGATACGTTCCTTGCACAGACATTGGACGGCCGGGAACGGCCGGCGAAAGGGGAACCACGTGCGCATCCTCGACTATCTCGCGACCCTCCTGGTCGTCGTCGGAGGGATCAACTGGGGCCTCGTGGCCATCGCGAAGTTCGATCTGGTCGCCTTCGTCACCGGGCAATCCTTCGGCGACGTGAACCTCGCGTCGGCGATCGTCTACGCGCTCGTCGGCGTCGCCGCCCTGTGGGTCGGCGTCCGCGCGTTGACACAGACTCGCGGTCTCACCACGGCGTAGCCGTGCGGGTCGCGAGCGCCACGGCGCTCATGCGGCGTCCGCGTGCGGAGGTCTTCGCCTTCCACGCGGACGTCGCGAACCTCTCACGCGTCGTCCCGTTCGCGCACCTCTTCGTGCGGAACATGCAGATCCCCGTCTTCGACGCGCCGCGCTGTTTCGTCGACACGCAGCGCTTCGGTCCGTTCTCCGAGTGGCGGCACAGCCACCGCTTCATCCCCGTCGGCGAGTTCACGCTCGTGAGCGACGTCGTCAGCTTCCGTCTCGTGCCGCCGTTCGCTCCGCTCAGCGCCCTCGCCGAGCGTGTCGTCGCCGCGTTCCTCTCGCTCAAGCTTCGCCGGACCGCCGCGCTCCTCGAGCGCGCCTAGTCACCCGCGAGGCGAACGGCCGGGCAAAATGGACGTCGGCGCGCGCCGTGCAGCATCAGCGGCGGACGAATCGGAGGTGTGCAGCGATGGCAGCGACACGTCAGGCGAAGGCGACATGGAGTGGCGATCTCATGACCGGGAGCGGCGAGGTGTCGGCGGCGTCGAGCGGAAAGTTCTCGGGCCTGCCGGTCTCCTGGGCCGCGCGCACGGAGCAGCCCGGCGGGAAGACGAGCCCCGAAGAGCTGCTCGCGGCAGCGCACGCGAGCTGCTTCTGCATGGCGCTCTCGAACGGGCTCGCGAAAGCCGGAACGCCGGCGCAGCGTCTTTCGTGCACGGTGACCGTGACCTTCGACAAGGTCGGATCGGGCTGGAGCGTGACGACGAGCGACGTCGAAGTCGAGGGCACGGTGCCCGGCATGGACGCCGAGTCGTTCCGGAAGGCGGCCGAGGACGCGAAGGAGAACTGCCCGATCAGTCGCGCGCTGAAGGGGAACGTGAAGCTGACGGTGCGATCCTCGCTCTCGCAGGAGCAGCCGACGCGCGCTTAGCCGCGGAGCGGCTCACGATGAAGGCGACCGCCGCGAGGATGAGCACGGCGCCGCCGATCATCGTTGGCGTGACCGGCTCGCGCAGGACGAGCGTTCCAAGCAGCACCGCGATCACCGGATTCACGTACGCGTACGTCGCGACGAGCGACACCGGCGCGTGCTGGAGCAGCCATGTGTACGCGGAGAACGCGAGGATCGAACCGAACGCGATGAGGTAGGCGAGCGCGCCGATCGACGCCGGCGCGACGGCCGACGCGTCGAGGCGCGCGTAGTCGCCGAGCGGGACCGCCACGACGAGCAGGAACACGCCCGCAGCGAGCATCTGATAGCCGGTCGACGCGAACGCATTGCGCGGCATGCGGAGCCGCGGCGAGAGGAACGTGCCGGTCGACCACGCGAGCGCCGATCCGATGACCGCACAGAGCCCGAGCGGCGCGATCTCGCCGCTCACACCGCCGGGCACGACGAGCACCGCGACGCCGGCGAGGCCGACGAGGACGCCGGCGACGACATCACCGTGCACGCGATCGCCCGCACCGATGCGAAAGAGCACGATCCAGAGCTGGACCGACGCGATGATGAGCGCCGCAAGGCCCGAGGGAACGCTCCGCTCGGCCATCGAGAGCAGACCGTTCCCGCCCGCGAGGAGCAGCACGCCCACGATCGCGCTCCCGGCGAGCTGACGGCGGTCGACGCGGAGCGCGCCGCGGTCGCGAAGCGCGAGCCATCCTGCGATGAGCGCGCCCGCGATCGTGAAACGGATGCCCGCGGCGAGGAACGGCGGGAGCGTCTGCACGACGATGGCGATACCGAGATACGTGGAGCCCCAGACGACGTAGACGATGCCGAGCGCGATCCAGACCATCTACGACGACGCTAGAGGAGAACGCGCGATGTGTCTGTGCGCTATTTGACGGTGACGACCCAGTACACGCCGAAGTCCTCGAGCCACGCGGCGCCCTCGATGAGCGGGCGGATGTAGAGGCGATACGTGCCCCGCACGGTGGGCGCTTGGATCGTGAACTGGAACCAGCTCACCTGCGTCGGCCCGACCCACTGCGACGGCTGCATCGCGATGCGGTTGTAGCGCGGCCACGACGTGTTCGGCGTGCCGAGCGTCCCGTCGCCGCCGAGCGGTGACGGCTTGTCCTGTCCCGGCTCGGGCGACCACGTGCCGAGATACGCGACCTGGCCCATCGCGTTCGCGAGCCACCCAGCGGAGCCCGAGTTGTAGAAGGCGACGGTCGCCGTCGAGACCTGACCCGGGCAGAGCGTCGGGTAGCCGCTCTGTCCGTACCACGCCGCGTGGAAACCGGGGATGCCCGACTCGACGTTCGCCGGCGGCGGAATGCTCGGCCCGAGGCTCGGCGCGCACGTCGTGGGTGGACTCGACGGGGTGGCCGTCGGCGCCGGGGTGGGAGACGGGGACGGCGACGGCGTCACGCTCGGCATCGTCGCGGTGAGGGACGCGACGGTGCCCGCGACGACGCGCGCGTATCCCATGGTCTGCCCACCCGCGTCGAGGCGATACGTGCTCGGCGCGACGTCCACGAAGCCGAACCATCCCTTCCCGTCGCTCGTGCGCACGCTCGGGATGACGCCGGTCGCGGTGTCGATGAGCGAGACCTGGGTGTTCGGGGCCGTCGTCCCGTGGATCTCGCCCTTCGTCGGCGCTGTCTTCCAGATCATCTGCGGCACGGGTACGTCGCTCGGGAAGAGCGGCTGCAACGCCGCGGTGAGCGCTGCGCGGGAGTCGGCTCCGCTGCGCGTGCCGGCGTTCGTCAGGTCATCGGGCGTGCGATACGAATAGCCGACCCATCCGGCGCTCGCGTTCCCGGCGGTGCTCCGCGCGATCGCGATCTGCGCCTGCTGGACGCTCGAGCCGATGTCGTTGAGATAGAGGGCGGTCCCGACGGAGCTCTGCCTGTTGAATTGATCGTCCTTGGCGAAGTCGCTCCACTCCTGGAACATGACGGCCTGGTTCGCGTCGGCCTCGCGCTTGTAGTTCATCGGGATGTTGAGGTCGAGGATGCCCTCGCGCAGCCAGCCGACCCAGTCCTGCAGCTGCTCGGCGTACGGACGCGAGCCCTCCCAGCCCGACCCGTGCTGCGGGCCGTAGCCGTAGGTGATCGTGTCGGCCGAGATGCGTACCGATGGCTTGATGGCATACGACTCGACGTAGATGCGGCGCACGATCGAGGTGATCTGATCCCGGCGCCACTGCGTGAACTGCGGATCGGTCGTCGCCGGGATGTCATGCCGGCCGGTCGCGGCCTGGAAGTTCCCGATGGCGTTCGGGTTGTACCCCCACGAGGGGTTGTTGGTGCCGAAGTTGCCGTCGGGGTAGCGGATCCGATCGAGGTTCAGCCCGTCGACGTTGTAGTTGCGCACGATGGAGAGGGCGTCGTCGACGATCCATTGCGCGACGTCGGGGTCGCCCGGATCCATCATCCAGTCGTTGTTGTAGAACTGGACGCCGTCCTGACGGGTCTGCACCCAGTTCGCGGCGCCGCTCGTGGACGGGCCGTGCACGTTGAAGATGTGCTGCGGATTCGCCGGCGGCGTCGTGCCGTTCCACATCGCCGTCGCGATGACCCACGCATGTACCTGCAGGCCGTTCGCGTGCGCCTTGTCGATGAGCGTCTGGAGCGGATCGAATGGCGCAGGGTCGACGCCCGCTTGCTCGGTACGCGGAGCGAGCGCGCGGTTGCAGAAGCAGTCGCCGCGACGCACGACCTGCGCGACGATCGCGTTCATGTGGAGCGCCTTCGCTGCGGCGATGACGCCGTCGATCTGCGACGAGGTGTAGAGGCCCGGTCCGAACGCGTCGACCCAATATGCGCGGAATTGCCCGTCGGGAAGCGACGTCCCGTCGTTCACGAACGTGGGAGTGGCCGCGGTCCCGCCCGCCGGTGGGAGCGCTGACAGGATCAGCAGAACGGCAAGCGCGACCGCGGCCTTCCTCACAAGGAGTCCAACG
>DATDNP010000197.1:0-15624 GCA_036518215.1 Candidatus Limnocylindria bacterium | reverse complement strand
CCTCTTCATCGCAGAGTGCTACTCCGTCGACAAGGCGATCCCACAACATCTCTCGCACGCTGCGTTCGTCGCGCACGCGGGCGAGGTCGCCGCGAAGCGCATCGTCCTCACGCACCCCGGCGTCGAAGTGCTCGCGCGCCGCACGGAGCTGCGCTGGCCGCTCGCCGAAGACGGGCTCGCGATCGAGCTCTAGCGACCGCCGCGGCGTTCGGCGAGCTGCCGCGCCGTCGCGAGGCGCTCCGCCGCCGCGGCAAGGACGTCGTGCGTCTTGCAGAAGGTGAAGCGGATGAGGTGCCTGCCGAGCTCCGGTCGCGAATAGAAGGAGGAGCCGGGCACGCCCGCGACGCCCACCTCCGACACGAGCCACAGCGCGAACATCGTGTCGTCGCGAAAGCCGAACGATGAGATGTCGCACAGGATGTAGTACGCGCCGTCCGGCTTGCGCGGGGAAAAGCCGGAGCTCTCGAGCGACGACATGAGCACGTCCCGCCGCGCGCGGTACTCCTCGCCGAGCGTTCCGTAGTACGTCTTCCCGAGCGCGAGGCCCGCGGCGACGGCCTCCTGGAGCGGTGCGGGCGCGCCGACGGTGACGAAGTCATGCACCTTGCGGATGCCACTGGTGAGCTCGGGCGGCGCGATGATCCACCCGACGCGCCAGCCGGTCACGGAGAACGTCTTGCTCGCGCCCGAGATCGTGACCGTGCGCTCGGCCATGCCCGGCAGCGTCGCGATGGGGATGTGCCGGCCCTCGTACAGGATGTGCTCGTAGATCTCGTCGGTGACCGCGATCGCGTCGTGCTCGATGCAGAGCTGCGCGATGAGCTCGAGCTCTTCCCTCGTGAACACGCGGCCGGTCGGGTTGTTCGGCGTGTTCACGATGATCGCCTTCGTCCGCGGCCCGAACGCGCGACGGAGCTCGTCCGGGTCGAACACGTTCTCGGGCGGACGCAGCGCGACATATACCGGCTTCGCCCCACAGATGTCGGCATCCGGCCCGTAGTTCTCGTAGAACGGCTCGAGCACGATCACCTCGTCACCGGGGTCGACGATCGCGAGGAGCGTCGAGATCATCGCCTCGGTCGCGCCGCAGGTAACCGTCACCATCGTCTCCGGGTCGACCGCCATGCCGTAGAGATCCCGGTACGTCGTCGAGAGCGCGTCGCGTAGCGACTTCGCTCCCCACGTGATCGCGTACTGGTTGATGTCGGCGTCGATCGCGCGCTTCGCGGCATCCTTCAACGCTTCCGGCGCGGGAAAGTTCGGGAAGCCCTGCGCCAGGTTGATGCCGCCGTGGACGGCGTTCAGACGAGTCATCTCGCGGATGACCGACTCGGTGAAGCCCTCCGTGCGCGCGGCGAGGACGTTCCGCGTCACACGCATCAGTAGCCCGCGTCCAGGTCGACGACGTTGAGGAGCGGCTCCTTCGCCTTGTACCGGCGGAGGTTCTCGCGGAACAGCGCGACGCTGCGCTCGCGTATGCGCGGCGACGAGTTCGAGGAGTGTGGCGTGATGATCACGTTCTCGAGCGACCAGAGCCGGCTGTCCTTCGGCAGGGGCTCGTCGGCGAGCGCGTCGAGCGCCGCGCCGCCGAGACGTCCCGCTGCGATCGCGTCGGCGAGCGCGACCTCGTCGAGCATCGCGCCGCGCGCGATGTTGACGACCCACGCCGTCGGCTTCATCCGACCGATCACGTCGCGCGACACCGCGCCGCGCGTCTCCTTCGTGAGCGGGGCCGCGAGCACGAGGTAGTCCGCCTCCGCGGCGACGTCGGCCAGCTGCTCCGGCGGGACGATGCGCGACACGCCCGGGACGCTGCCCTGTCTGCGCCGTACGCCGATCACCTTCATACCGACGCCGGAGGCGAGCTTCGCCACCTCCGCACCGATGCTGCCGATGCCGAACACGACGACCGTGGCGTCTCGCACTTCCTGCTGCGGATGCGACCTCCACTCGGCGCGGCCCTGCTGGTCGCGATACACGTGCAGGCGCTTCGCCGCCGCGAGGATCGTCGCGAGGACGTGCTCGGCGATCGGGATGTCGTACGGGCCACTGTTGTTCGTCAGCGTGATCTTCCGCTCGCGCAGCTCGGGCATCCCGACGAGGTTCTCGACGCCCGCGCCGATCGAGTGGTACCAGCGAAGCTTCGGCGCGCTGCGGAGCAGCGCCTGTACTCGCTCGCCCTGATTCGTCCCGACGCCGACCTCGGCGTCGCGCGCCTGGTCGAGCTGCGCATCGTCCTTCGGGACGACGACGTGGTCGTCGGTGAGGAGCTTGGGCAGCTCGTCCGCGACGCCCTGGAAGCGCCCCCAGACCACGATGTTCGTCACTGGTACACCGCGACGGCGTCGCGCGCCAGCGCATCCGCCGCCATCGTGCGCTGGAGCAGCGACATGTTCTCCGGAAGCTCGCCCGGATCGGCGAGCACGACCTCCGGCGTCTCGATCGAGGGTGTCGCGCGACCGCCCGTGATGTGCGCGCGAAAGCACACCGTATAGAACTGGTATGCGTTCGTGCTGCCGAAGCGGCGGTTGTCGTACACGCCGACGAGCCGCTCGAGCGCCGCCTCGAAGCCGGTCTCCTCGCGTAGCTCGCGGAGCGCGTTCTCGGACGGCGACGTTCCGACCTCGGCCCACCCGGCCGGCAGCGCCCAGCGACCATTGTCGGCGCGCTTGATGAGCGCGACGCGCCCCGCGTCGTCGAACGCCGCGACACTGCACCCGACCTTCGGCGTCGCGACGCCGAGATCCGGGAGGAACGGTCGCTCCGGCGTGAACTCGGCGTCGATCACGAGCGCCGCGATACCGTCCGCGATCCGTTCCGTGCGCAGGTAGCGATCGCGGTCGTAGTCGTTCGTCGCGAACTCCACGCCGGTGCGCGCCATCGCGGCGAGCTCATGCGCCCAGTAGCGAAGCTGATCGGACGGTCCCATGGGACTCGCATACTACGGACGAACGTGGTCGCGCTCTCCGGGACCCTCCTCAACGCGGCGACGGTCCTGGTCGGCGGCCTTGTCGGCACGTTCCTCGGCGACCGCCTTCCCGAGCGCCTGCGCGAGAACGTCATCCGCGGCGTCGGATTGTTCACGTTGGCCATGGGCCTGAAGTTCGCGCTCGACACGACGAATCTCCTCTATCTCCTGGGGAGCATCCTCGTCGGCGGCATCCTTGGGTCGCTCCTGGGCATCGACCTGCGCCTGAACGCGCTCGGCGACGCGCTCCAGCGCCGCTTCACGAAGGAAGGTGGAGCGAGCACGGTGAGCGCGGGCTTCGTGACGGCGTCGATCGTGTTCTGCGTGGGGCCGCTCACGTTCCTCGGCTCGATCCAGAACGGGCTCACCGGCGACGCCGGTCTCCTCGCGATCAAGAGCGTGCTCGACGGCTTCACCTCGATGGCCCTCGCGGCGGCGCTCGGATGGGGCGTGCTGCTCTCGCTCGTCGTGATCCTCGTGTATCAGGGCGGCCTCGCGCTCGGCGCGTCGACGTTCGCGACACTGCTCTCGGACCTGCAGCTGCGCGAGATGAATGCCGTCGGAGGGTTGCTCATCCTCGGCGTGGGTCTCAAACTTCTCGCCATACGCGACGTGAAGGTCGCGGACTTCCTTCCGGCGATCCTCGCCGCGCCGCTCCTCGTCGCCGCCGTCATCCGCATCAAGGAGGCCTTCGGGATATGACCATCGAGCTCCGCAGCGACACCTTCACGAAGCCGACGCCCGCGATGCGCAGGGCGATGGCCGACGCGGAGGTCGGCGACGATCAGTACGGCGAGGACCCGACGGTGAACCGGCTGGAGAAGCGGGCGGCCGAGATCGTCGGGAAAGAGGCCGCCGTGTACGTCGCGAGCGGGATGATGGGCAACCTCTGCGGCGTTCTGTCGCAGACGCAGCGCGGCGACGAGGTGATCCTCGGAGACCTCGCGCACATCGTGCAGAACGAGATGGGCGCCGCGTTCGTGCTCGGGGGGATCGTCCCCCGCCTCGTCCCGAACCGTGACGGCCTGCCCTCGCTCGAGGATCTCGCGAATGCGGTCCGCCCGCAGGGCATGTACCCGCGCAGCGCGGTCGTGTGCCTCGAGAACTCGCACAACAACTGCGGCGGCGCGGTGATCACGGCGGCGCAGACGAAGCAGGTCGCCGACTTCGCGCACACGCGAGGGATGCGCGTCCACCTCGACGGCGCGCGCATCTTCAACGCCGCTGTCGCCCTGGGCGTGGACCCGAAGGCGCTGACGCACGACGTCGACACCGTGCAGTTCTGCTTCTCGAAGGGACTCGCCGCGCCCGTCGGCTCGATCCTCTGCGGCGACGCGGAGACGGTCGCGAAGGCGCGCCGGGTGCGGAAGCTCCTCGGTGGCGCGATGCGTCAGGCCGGCGTCATCGCGGCGGCCGCGCTCGTCGCGCTCGAGGAGATGCGCGGCCGGCTCGCGGAGGACCACGCGAACGCGAAGCGTCTCGCGCAGGGCCTCGCGAAGATCCCGGGGATCCGCATCGATGCCGCGAAGGTCGTGACGAACATCGTCTCGTTCGAAGTGGATCCCGCCGTCATGGACGCCGGCGCATTCCAGAAGGCGTGCGCGGAGCGCGGGCTGCGCATCTCGCGCTACCTCGGCAACTCACCGCGTCTTCGTGCCGTGACGCATCTCGACGTGACGGCCGCGCAGATCGACGAGGCGATCGACATCGCGCGCGGGGTGTTGAGCGGGAGCCGGACGCCGGTCGCGGCGGACTAGCGCACGGAGCGCTGCGGCGACGCGTTGCTCGGGGCGAGCGTCAGCGCTCGCGTGAACGAGCCGCTGAGCGACCCTGACGAGAAGCTCACGCGCAGGGTGTACTGGCCGGCGGCGTCCTTCGTCGTGTCGACGTTCACCGCGTACACGCCGTCGCTCCACGCCACGCCCGTGCTCGGCGTCGACGACCAGAGGTACGGCCCGTTCACGGTGTTGCCGTTCGCGTCGAGCACGTCGAGCCTCACGCTCTGATCGAGCACGGACGATCCGTCCGGCGCCGTGACCGTGAAGTGCACCGGCACGGTGCGCCCGGCGTTCGCGGACGTCGGCGTCGGCGAGAGCCAGGCGAACGTGTCGTTGCGGACGACGACGCTCAGGCTTCCGCTGCCCGTCCCGCCGTTGCCGTCGCTCACCGTGACGGTGACGACATACGTCCCCACGCCGGCGTAGGTGTGCGAGAGCGCGAACGCGCGCGCGGTCGTGAGCGACAGCGCCGTCGCGCCCGAGCCGTCGCCGTAATCCACGGTCGCGGTGTACTGCTCGCTCGTGCCTGGATCGGAGAACGAGCCACTCCCCGTGAACGTCGTGCCGAAGCCGACCTGCGCGTCCGCGCCGGCGTTGACGGACGGCGCGACGTTCGTCACGGTGAGCGTGAGGGTGCCGGTACCGGTGAGCCCCTCACCATCGGCCACGGACACGGTGACGGTGTACGTACCGGGAGCGAGGAGCTTCGAGAGCGCGAACGTCTTGTCGGACGCGAGCGCGAGCGGCTGCGCGCCGGCGCCGTCGCCCCAATCGACCGTCGCCGTCCATGACGTCGAGCCGTCCGGATCGCTGAAGCTGCCGCTCGCGGTGAATGTCGTGCCCTCGTCGACGGACGCGTCGGCGAGCGGTGCGACGACGGGCGCCTGGTCCGTCGCGAGATCGCGCACGTAGAGCTGCTGCGTGCTCGTGAGCGGCGAGCTCACGAGGTTCGACGCCGTCGACGAGAAGAGCACGCTCCCCGCGTTCGCGGAGACCGACGGGAAGGAGCTGCCCGCATTCGCCTGCGCACCCGACCCGTCCAGGGACACGAGCGTGAGCTGCCCGGTCAGGCGGCTCCAGAGGTAGACATCGCTCACGTTGTTCACGTCGCCGGACACGAGCGTGCTGTCGGCCGAGTAGAACGCGACGTACGAGCCGTCGGCGCTCACCGACGGCGCGCGGCTGTCGCCGGTCCCTGAGCCGGGCGACGCGAGCGTGGTCGTACCGGCGGTCAGGTCCCGCAGGTACACGTCGTACGCGAAGTCCGTGTCCGCCGAGGTGAGCCGCGACGGCGTCTCGAACACCAGGTACCGGCCGTCGTGCGAGAGGCCCGGGACGGTCGCGCTCTGGTCGGCGGCCGCGCCGCTCTCGGACACCGAGCCGAGGCTCGTCGTCCCGGCGGCGAGATCGCGCACGTACACCTCGAGGGTCGGCGACGTCTGCAGGGGCGACAGGTTCGTGCTCGTCGACTCGAACGCGACGACGTTGCCGTCGCCGGAGATCGTGGCGTGCAGGCTCGCGGCGTTCGCCGCGGCGCCGGTCGCGTCCACCGAGGCGCGGACGACGGCGCCCGTCGAGAGGTCCTTCACGTACACCTGCGCGACGCCGTTGTTCGTATCCGGCACGAGGGCCGTCGAGGTCGACGTGAACACCACGTAGCGACCGTCATCCGAGATCGCCCGGGCGCCCGGGAAGTTCGCGAGCGAGCCGCCACCGGAGACGAAGGCGCCGTTCGCGTCCGTCGACGCCGCCACGGTCGTGCCGCTGGTCATGTCGCGCACGAACACGTCGGGCGCGCCGTTCGTGTCGTTCGCCACGAGATCGTATCCGGACGAGAGGAATGCGACGAACCGGCCGTCGGCCGAGACCGTCGGCGCGAACGCCTGCCCTATCGTCGCGACACCGGTGCGGGAGAGGCTGACGAGCTCGGTGACCCCGTTCACGCGGTCGCGCCGGTACACCTGCTGGCGACCACCGGTCGAGAGCGTGACGAGACCCGTCGCACCCGATGCGAACACGACGTACCGGCCGTCGCCCGAGATGACCTGGCTCCCGGTCGTCGCGTTCGCGGGCGTTCCGTCCGACGCGACCGACACGCGCGTCGTCGTGCCCGGCGCGAAGCCTGGAGCGACCGCGAGCGCGACGCTCGATGAGGCGAGCATCGCGGCGATGACGGCGACGGCGAGCCTGCGCATCCGCCACAACTAACGCACAGACAGGTGCGGATGTGGATAGGCATGTACGTCACCCGAACGGGGTAGGACCACCTTCCTACTTCGCTGTGGCGAGGGCCGCGCAGGGCCGGGACGCCATCCTTCGTCACGGCATGAGAAGGGCATTCAGGACGGCTCGATGGTGGGCCGACGATCGCGGTCAGTCGATCGTCGAGACCGCGCTGATGTTGCCGATCATGATCTTCCTCATCCTCGCGGGCGGCGACATGGCACGCGGCTTCGCCATCCAGATCGCGATCCAGAACGGCGCGCGCGCCGGTGCCGAGGCCGCCGCGATCGACTTCTCGCCCACGGCGACGGAGACGGAAGCGCGTGCGCGCGACGAGATGAGCCGCACGCCCGGCATGGACGGCAACACGCCGCTCGTGTCGGTGACGTTCGCGCAGATCGATGGCATCACGGCGTGCGTGAATCCACCGACGCTCGCGACACCCTGTTTCGCGACCGTCCGCGTCCGGATGACGTGGCGGACGATCACGGCCTGGCCGCTCATCCCGAACACGTTCAACTTCGACCGTCAGACGACGATGCGGATGGTGTCGGCGCCATGACGAACCTTCTCCGCGCCGGATCCGACGAGAGCGGGCAGTCGCTCATCGAGTTCGCGCTCATCCTGCCGCTGCTGCTCCTCATCATCACCGGCCTCTTCGACGTCGCACGGGCGACGTGGCAGGAGAACACGCTCGCGTATGCGGCTCGCGAAGGGACCCGCTACGCCATCGTGCATGGCTCGGGTGCGGTCGATTCGACGATCGTGTATCCCGGGAACGAGCAGCCGGTCATCGACGTCGTGCGTGCGGCGGCCGTCGGCGTACCGAACGTCTCGGTCACCGTCTCGTGGCCGGACAGCGGCTGCTACGACCGCAACTGCCGGGTCGCCGTCGACGCGACCTCGCCGTTCGTCCCGATCCCGTCGCATTTCATGCTCGGCGACACGTTCCAGATCACGCTCCGCGGCGGCTCGCTGCTGGTGATCCAGCGATGACGCGGTTGCGGCGATTCTTCGCCGGCGGTGACGCAGAAGGCGGCCAGGCGATCATCCTCATCGCCATCACGCTGCTCGGCATGCTCATGATGGTCGGCGTCGCGATCGATGCGGGCCAGCTGTACTCCGCACGCCGTGCGATGCAGGAAGCGGCCGATGCCGCGGCGTATGCCGGCGCCGTGACGCTCTACCAGGGCGGGACGCAGACCGCCGCGTTCACGGCGGCGACCACCGACGCGACGCGCAACGGATTCACGAATGGCGTCGCGAGCACGACGGTCACGGTCCAGGAGCCGACATCGGCGCCGTACAACACGGACCGCTACGTCCAGGTGGCGATCACCCGGCAGGTGCGCACGGCGCTCGTCCCGGGCCAGGCCGCGATCACGCAGGTCAGCGTGCGCGCGATCGCCGGAGCGGAGCCGCTCAACAACAACTACGCGATCATGGCGCTCGACCGCAACGCGACGACCGACGCGTTCTGGAGCGGTCCGTCCGCGACGATCTCGCTCAACGGTGGCGGCGTGCTGGTGAACTCGACCGCGACCGAGGCCGCGAGCAGCTACACCGCCAGCTCGAGCTGGCACATCACCTGTCCCTCGACCAACCCCTGCGACGTCGACATCGGCGGCGGCGATGCCGGCACGTGGCCGGCGACGTCCGCGGGGAGCCCGAACTACTTCGATGGCGTGAACACGCATCAGTCGCAGCAGCCGGATCCGTTCGCCGGCTACCCGAAGCCGTCGACGAACGGCATGTTGACGGACCGGAGCGGCTTCGGCGCGGGCAATGACACGCTCGGTCAGGGCATCTACACGTACGCCATCTCGAACAAGAAGCTGTGCCACGGCATCTACATCCTCAAGGGCGGAGGCATGGGAGGCGATCTCGACGTCGACACGACGAGCATCGATCCGGTGACGCTGCAGCCGTGCGACGGTCAGGTCTTCCTCTTCAATACGCTCTCGAACTACCCGTTGTCCGGTGGCACGTGCAGCGGGGTGACCGTGAGCGGCAACCATGACATCACGCTCAACGCGATGACGACGGGGACGTACGCCGGGATGCTGTTCTACCAGGACTCCGCGTGCACGGCGGGACTCGCGTTCGGTGGCACGTCGTTCAGCCTCACCGCGACGGGAACGATCTATCTCCCGAACGCGTCCTTCACGGCCGATGGCCAACCGACGATCGCGGGTGGTCAGATCGTCGCGAAGACCGTGAACCTCGGAAACGCACAGATGAACGTCTCCTTCAACCCCGGGACCTCCGCGCAGCCGATCCTTCCGCGCCTCGCGAAGTAGATGCCTAGGGACTTCGTCCTAGGACCACGGCGAACTCCCTCGAATTCGGGTATCAGCGCGGTCGCTGCGCCACTGCAGGCACGCAACACGGACCGCACTCGCCCGTACACTCGCGCCTCAGTGCGGCGCTTCCCGTTCAACACACCGACGCGTGAGTTCGTCTGGCGCGAGGGCGGCCAGTCCGTCGTCCTCGTCGCGCTCATGTTCGCCGTGCTCATGGGCTTCACCGCGATGTCCGTCGACATCGGTCGCTTTTACGCGGAGCGGCGCTTCATCCAGAACGCGGTCGACACGGCCGCGCTGGCGTGCGCGGTGAGGTACGTCACCTCGGGCGAGGATGGGCAGAAGGCGTGGCAGGCCGCGGACGACATCCTTCAGCAGCGCAACCTGCAGCACAACCCGCTCGGCCTCACGCTGACCTATCCCGCGTACGGCGCGCCGCTCGTGTACAGCGGCGGCGGGCTGCCGCAGAACCTCATCAGCGGCATCCTGCCGACCAGCAACGAGGGCCTCGGCTGCCGCGTCGCGATCAACGTGAACGTTCCGACGTATCTCGTGAAGGTCGTCAGCAGCACGCTCAACACGATCAGCCTCACGACGAAGGCGTACGCGAAGGCGAGAGGCGGGCTCCTCCCGAGCGTCATCAAGCGCTACCTCAACATCGGCGACACCGACGACACGCCCGGCAACGACGGCAACAACGAGTTCATGGACACGACCGCGGCCAGCGGCTACGACTCCGCGTGCCATGCGTACAGCGATTACCTGCCGAGCTGTATCCCGGCGTCGCTGTCGCAGCCCGGCGACGAGATCGTGCTCTTCGGCCAGAGCCAGACCGCGGACAACGATTCGTCCTTCCGCGGCTACATCGGACTCGACGTCCGCAACTTCTCGAGCGACCCGCTCGTGCACGACTCGTACAACGGCGTCGCGCCCGACGCCACGACGAACACGCTCAAGGACTTCGAAGCGAACTGGATCACGCAGGGATATCCAGGTCCCGACATCTGCACGCCCTCAACGACGCAGTTCCTCGCGTGCGCGCAGATCGCGGCGATCAACGGATCGAGCTCGGGCATCTTCGTCGACTACTACAACCAGTTCTTCCGTCCGGGCGACATCGGTCTCTTCCAGCTGTACGACGGCAAGACGAAATCGGTGCCCGACTTCTCGTTCACGCCACCGACGATCGCCGTGCCGACGAGCGGGAGCGTGCCCGCGAAGACCGTCGCCTACTCGATGTCCTCACAGTTCGCGGCGTCCGCGTCGCAGATCTGCAGCGACCTTGTCTTCGACGACGGCACGTTGACCTACGGGCCGGGCGATACGACGGGGAATCCCTTCATCACCGGCAAGATCTCGGTGAACAACTCGAACGTGACGTGCTCGGGAACGGGCGTCGGGAACTTGGCTTCCAACCCGACGCCGAACGCCGTCACGAGCTACAACCAGACGCTCTCCGGCATGACCTCGGCGAACGCGCCACAGGGTATCTACGAAGTGTTCATCCGAGGCACGGCGAGCGCGCCGTATTCGGCGCGTGTCCACTCCCTGCCCGCGAAGGTCGTCGTGAACGGTCAGGTCACCGAGTACGACGTCTCATCGTCCACGACGCAGCAGAGCGTGACCATGGCCGGCCTGCCGGCAACGGTGAGCTGGACGCAGGTCGTCGGCACGAACACCGGCCAGGCGAAATGGCACACCACCGGCTCGACGCCGGATGGGCAGGTCACGGTGTCCTGGGAGTCGTGCCCGCGCAGCGCCGACGGCCTGACCGTCCTCACCTGCTACATCGGCAGCCCGGGTATCACGAGCACGACCGTGACGGCAGGCACGACGAACGTCGACGTGACGGCGGTCACGAGCGGCGTGTCGACGCAGAACAGCTACTACGGCTGGGTGCGATTCGTCGCCCATGACTACTCGGGACACCCGGTCGTGAAGCTGAGCCAGATCCGGCTCGACGTCGACCAGGCGACGGGCGGCACGACGTCGTACATCGACGTGATCGGCTTCGCCGCGTACCAGATCACGCGGATGGACTCGAACGACGTCTACGGGAAGGCTGTGTCCCCCGCGTATCTCGACATCAACGACTCGGCGCTGTCCCAAGGCAAGAAGATCACGCTCGTTCCGTGGGAGACGCCGTAACCTAGGCCTCGTGGCGCTGTCCGCGCGCGACACGAAGACGGTCCTCGCGCTGCTGGAGCACGCGCAGCTCGTGTATCTCCTCACGCGGTACCCCAAGAAGCAGGTGCTCGACGACGAGGGCGATGTCACGAAGCTCGAGCAGGGCCTCGACGCGATGCGCGATGCGGCGAAGCACCTCTCGACCGCGGTACGCGAACGCACACCGGACGTTCCGTGGGATGTCGTCATGACGAAGACCGAGGGGCCCGACCTCTCATGGCGTGTCGCGAAGCGCGTGACGCCGCGAGTGCTCGCCTATCTCGTCCCGCTCGTCGAGGGCGAGCCCGAGGCCGCGTTCTTCCTGCGACCGGAGAAGCCGACGGCGAAGAGGGCTACCGGCCGGAAAGCGACGCGACGACCGGCCCGAGCCTCTCGACGTCCGGCCCGCGCAGGCAGACGTACGTGATCCCGAGCGTCTCTTTGAGCATGACGATGTGCGCGCGGATCTCGTCGATCGTGCCGATGCCGCGGTAAGCGGATTCCGACAGGAGCTCGCGCCGCACCTTCGCCGTCTCCGCCATCGTGCTGATCGTCTTCTCACGGTCGTCGGTGAGGACGCAGTCCAGGAACATCGAGAGCTCGATCTCGTCGAAGCGCGCGCCGGCTTCGCGACGGAGCAGCTCGATCTGCTGCCGCATCGTCTCGAGCCGCACCGCGTCGACGGCGAGCTTCCCCGAGCCGGTGATGCCCTCGGGGACGACCGCGACGATGTCGGCCTCGCGCGCCGCGAGCGTGAGGATCTGGCGTCCGCCGCCGGCGATCATGATCGGGGGGTGCGGCCGCTGGATGGTCTTCGGACGGCACTCGGCCTTCGCGACGCGGTAGTACGTTCCCTCGAAGTCGACCTGCTCCTCGGTGAAGAGACGCTTCATGAGGCGGACGGCTTCCGCGAGGCGCTCGACGCGCACGCGGCCGCGGTCCATCCGGATGCCCGTCCCTGCGTAGTCGCGATCGAGCCAGCCCGCGCCGATCCCGAGCTCGAAGCGGCCCCCGGATACGACGTCGAGCACCGCGACCTCACGCGCGAACACGACGGGGTTGCGGAAGTCGTTGTCCACGACGAGCGTCCCGAACCGCAGCTTCGTCGTCACCGGCGCGAGGGCGGCGAGCGCCGGCATCGCGGCCCACGCGCCGCCGACCATGTGGTCGGGCATCGCAAGGGTGTCGTACCCGAGCGCCTCGATGCGCTTCGCGCGCGCGACCCACTCCTCCGCCGTCGGCGCGCCACCCGTTTGGGTCGCGAAACGAAGCGCTCTCACGTATCCAGGGCGACGTCGCGCGCGAGGAGCGCCGGCGGAAGGCTCCCGGCGGCGAGGATGCGGTCGTGGAAGAGACGCATGCCCCACGACTTCGCGCGTGCCTTCGCGCGCAGATCGAGGATCGCCTGGCGTCCGAGCGCGTACGCCGACGGCTGTGTCGGATTCAGCGTGTAGCGCCGCACCTCGGCAAGCGCGTTCGGAGGCTCGAGCTTCGGCCGCTCCACCATGTAGGTGACGGCATCGTCGAAGCTCATCTCGCCCGTCGCGAGGCCGGCGTCGACGACGACGCGCGCCGCGCGCCACAGGAGGTCCTTGAGCCGGAGGAGCGCGGTGTCGGGCTGATCGAGGTACCCGAGCTCGGTCATGAGCTCTTCGACGTACAGACCCCAGCCCTCGACCATGAGATTGCTTCGGATGGACCGGCGCGCGAGCGAGGCGTGATCCGCCGCCATCGTGAGCTGCAGGTGGTGGCCCGGGTAGCCCTCGTGGCACGCGATGACCGCGATGCCCGCGCGCGGGTGGCCCTCGAGCCGCTCGCGCCGCGTCCGATCGTCGTCGTCCGCCTCGGGGAGCGTCACCCAGAAGCGCCCCACGCGCGACGCCTCGAAGGGCGGCGCGGCGATGTACGCGGCGTACGGATAGGTCGTGCGCTGGAACGCCGGCATCTCCTCGACGATGAGCTCCTCGCCGTACGGGATCGTCGCGAGCTGCGCGACGCGAACGGCCTCGCGCGAGCGCTGCATCTCGGTGCGGTACGTCGCGACGAGCTCCTCGGCGCTCGGATGGTCCTGGCGGAAGCGCGCGACGGTGTCGCGCCAGTCGTCGTCGCCGAGCTCCTTCGCCGCGACGGCGATCTTCGCCTCGGTCTCGGCGAAGAGCTCCTCGCCGAACGCGCGGAGCGTTCGCGCGTCGTATGGGAGCAGCTCCTTCTCCTTGAGGAGCGCCTCGTAGGCGTCGCGACCGATCGCGAAGGTCCCCTTCGCCGACGGCTCGAGGTCGCTGCGCAGCCATGCCGCATAGCGGTCGAGCGCATCGGCAGCGGCCTCGGCCGCGGGGAGGACGCTGCGGCGCACGGCGCGGCCGAGCGCGGTATCGGGAACGGACGCGGGAAGCTGCTCGCGCAGGAAGCGCGCGCCGGCCGGTGCGGTACGTAGCGCGATCGCGACCCACTCGAGCGGGACCAGCGCGGGGTTCAGGTTCGCGCGCGCCGCATCGAGCGCCGCGGGCGCACGCGAGAGCCGCTCGGCGAGGAGCGCGAGCCGCTCCTCCATCGGCTGGTACTCGCGCATGAGCGAGAAGTACGCGCCGCGCGTGACGAGGTTCGCGTACACGGTCGGATCCCGGCGCCAGCGCTCGAAGGACGCGAGCGCGCGCTCGCCTCGCAGATCCGCGAGGAGGAGGTCGCGATCGACGACCTGCGCGGCGGTGAGCGTAGCCGGATCGATCTGCTCGAAGCGCGCGAGCCATTCCTCGGAGAACGCGCGCCGCTTCGCCCACCCGTCGGCGCTCACGTCGCCGAGCTCGTGGTCGTGCTGATGCACGCCTGCGACGGTCGCGGCCACCGGATCGAGCGCGTACCGGTCGTACACGAATTGGCGCACGAGATCGAGGAACGCGGTCTCTACCATGAGCGGACCGAGTCTGTCATAGGGGAGCGGGACGTGACGTCAGCTGGTCATCCCGACTGCACCGGCTGCGAGGCACCGTGCTGCCGGCGGCAATTCATGAGCGACGACACGGGGTGGTACCGCCTCGCCGACGCGCGACCGATCTACCGCGCCGCCGGCGCGGACGTCCGCGTCGTTGGCTGGGCGGACCAGGACGACGGACGGCAGCCGATGCTCGAATGCACGGCGTTCGACACGACGCACCTCGCGTGCACCGTCTACGCGACGCGGCCCGAGCACTGCCGCCTGTACGACTGCCGCAACGCCGACGAGTACGCCGACGAGCCGCTGGGGCGGCCCCACTGCGACATCGAGCGCCACCGGAAGATGGAGGCGCAGAGAGCGCGCGCGAACGACCGGCGCTAGCTGGTCTTGTTCTGCTCCGTCGTCGAGGTCGTCGCGTTCGCCGCCGGCTTCTTCTGTGCGCCCTCAGCTTCCTCGCGGAACGTGCGCACGCCCTTGCCGAGCTGACCGAAAACGTCCGGGAGCTTCCCCGCTCCGAAGACGATGAGCACGATGATGAGCAGGAAGATGAGCTCCGGCCCGCCAAGGTTGAACGGCATATGTCACTTCCTTACGGGCTCCAGCCCGGTGTTGTTCTGATAGTACGTCCGCTATGTCCCGAAAAGGCCTGAGAGCAGTGTCACGAACAGCGGGATGATCACGAGGAGCGCGAGCGCCGGTAGGTAACACAATGTCAGGACGAGGGTGAGCTTCCCCTCCACATGCGACGCGGCCTCGAGCGCGGCCGCACGCTCGCCTGCACGAAGCTCGTCCCGCAGGTCCTGTAACAGACCGAGCACCCCACGACCGAGATCCCGCGCGCGTTCGACACGGTCTCCGAGATCGACGAGCGGACGGATCCCCGCCTCGGCGCCGTTCCTCGCGAGCGCGACGTGCAGAGGGACGCCGAGCGTGTAGTCGGTGCGGACGCGCGCGAGGCACGCATCGAGCATCGCGCTCCCGGTCGGGTGAGCCGTGACGCGCTCGAGCGCGGCCTCGACGGGACGGCCGCTCCCGACGATCGCGTGCAGCCACTCGACGACGGAGATCGCCGCGCGGGCCGCGTCCCTGCGCGCGTTCCGCTCACGACGCTCGGTCACGAGCGACGGCGCGACGAACCCGGCGTACGCGAGCACCGCGGGCACGATCGCACCCCACCCCGTGATCCACGCGATCGCCGCGCCGACCGCCGCCGCCGCAAGAGACGCTCCGACCTTCACGAACGCGAGCGCGTCG
>DATDNP010000196.1:0-3010 GCA_036518215.1 Candidatus Limnocylindria bacterium | reverse complement strand
GCCCGGCACGCGGATCGTCTTCGACGGCTTCCCGCGGACCGTCGCGCAGGCCGAGGCGCTCGACACGCTCCTCGCCTCCTTCGGCCGCCGCGTCGATGCCGCGGTGCTCCTCGACGTGCCGCGCGCGGAGATCCTCGATCGGCTCGGCAAGCGCGCCGCGCTCGAGGGGCGCGCGGACGACACGCCCGAGGTCATCGGGAAGCGCTTCGACGTGTACGAGCAGCAGACGCGTCCCGTCGTCGAACACTACGAGCGACGCAAGATGGTGCGGCGCGTGAACGGCGTCGGCGCCGTCGACGAGATCGCGAAGCGCCTTCACGAGGCGACCGGATGATCACGCTCAAGACCGCGAACGAGACCGCGAAGATGCGCGACGCGGGCCAGGTCGTCGCGCAGATGCTCGCGTCGTGCCGCGAGGCCGTGCGCCCCGGCATCTCGACCGGTGAGCTCGATCGCATCGCCGCGGACGTGCTGAAGAAGGCGGGTGCGACGTCCAGCTTTCTCGGCTACTACGGCTATCCCGCGACGATCTGCACGAGCGTGAACGAGCAGATCGTCCACGGCATCCCGGGCAAGCGGAAGCTGAAGGAAGGCGACATCATCGGCATCGACGCGGGCGCGATCGTCGATGGCTGGCACGCCGACGCCGCGGTGACCGTCGCCGTCGGTCGCGTGTCGGCCGAGGCGCAGAAGCTCATCGACGTCACCGAGGAGGCGCTCCGTCGCGGGATCGCCGCGGCCGAGGTGGGGAAGCGGCTCGGCGACATCGGCGCGGCGGTGCAGCGCTGGGTCGAGGGTCAGGGCTACACCGTCGTCCGCAACTACGTCGGTCACGGCATCGGGCGCGCGATGCACGAGGAGCCGCAGGTGCCGAACTACGGCGAGCCCGACCGGGGGCTCGTCATCCGCGAGGGCCTGTGCATCGCGATCGAGCCCATGGTGAACATCGGGGGGCCCGAGACCCGGACGCTCGCCGACCGGTGGACCGTGGTCACGGCGGACGGCAGCCTGTCTGCTCATTTCGAGCATTCCCTGTGGTGCACGGCGAAGGGTCCGGTCGTGCTCACGGCGCCCGTGGGGAAGGCGGCGGTGGCCGCATGAGCGCTGATGGACTCTGCCGGACGGTTTGGGTACAATTTTGGTTCCCGTGGGGCACAGCCGCGGATTGCGCTGCGCCCATGGAACTTCCTGTGTTTGGAGCATATGGCGAGTAGTAAGCCGTCGAACAAGGACGTGATCGAGGTGGAGGGCACCGTTTCGGAGGCTCTCCCGAACGCCATGTTCAAAGTCGAGCTCCAGAACGGGCATGCGGTGCTCGCGCACATCTCGGGAAAGATGCGGATGAACTTCATCCGGGTCGTCCCTGGCGACAAGGTCTTGGTCGAGCTCAGTCCATATGACCTCAAGCGAGGTCGCATCACGCGTCGTGTGAGGTACTAGGTGAAGGTCCGGGCGTCAGTGAAGAAGCGCTGCGACAAGTGCAGGATCATCCGGCGAGAGGGCCAGATCCTCGTGATCTGCTCCGAGCCGAAGCACAAGCAGCGTCAGGGCTAGGAGTAGAAGAGGAATGGCACGTATCGCCGGCGTCGACATCCCGCGCGAGAAGCGCGTGGACGTTTCGCTTCGCTACATCTTCGGCATCGGCCCGACGACCGCGAAGCAGGTCCTCGAGCAGGCGCGCGTCGACGGCGCGATCCGCGTACGCGACCTCACCGAGCCGCAGGTGGCGAAGATCCGCGAGATCATCGACCGCGGCTTCACCGTTGAGGGCGATCTCCGTCGCGAGATCGGCATGAACATCAAGCGACTCCAGGAGATCGGCTCGTACCGCGGTCTCCGGCACCGTCGGGGCCTTCCCGTGCGCGGACAGCGCACGCGTACGAACGCGCGCACGCGCAAGGGTCCGCGCAAGACGGTCGCCGGCAAGAAGAAGTCGGTGTCGAAGACGTGATCGAGAGGACGGGAAGGTGACAGAAGGACCAACGCAGGAGACCCAGAAGGAAGCCGCACCGCGCAAGCGGCGCGAGAAGCGTGTCGTGCCGCGTGGCTCGGCGCACGTGAAGGCGTCCTTCAACAACACGATCATCTCGATCACCGATCCCGCTGGGAACGTCGTCGCGTGGTCGTCCGCCGGCGCGTCCGGCTGGAAGGGCTCGCGCAAGAGCACTCCGTACGCGGCGCAGATCGCCGCCGAGAACGCGGCGCGCAAGGCGCTCGATTCGGGCATGAAGACCGTCGAGGTCTTCGTGCGCGGTCCGGGTGCCGGACGCGAGGCCGCGATCCGCGCGCTCGAGGCCACCGGCCTCGAGGTGACCGCGATCACCGATGTGACACCCATCCCGCACAACGGCTGCCGGCCACCGAAACGGCGCCGGGTCTAAAGGAGCACAGAGTTGGCGCGATACACCGGCCCCGTCTGCCGCATCTGCCGTCGTGAGGGCATGAAGCTCTACCTGAAGGGAGAGAAGTGCCTCACGAAGTGCACGTTCGAGCGGCGCAGCTCGCCGCCCGGCATGCACCAGCAGCGCCGCCGCAAGGTCTCGGACTTCGCGCTGCAGCTCCGTGAGAAGCAGAAGGCCCGCCGCATGTACGGCGTCCTCGAGCGTCAGATGACCAACACCTTCGAGAAGGCGTCCGAGACGAAGGGTGCGACCGGTGAGGCGCTCCTTCAGAACCTCGAGCGCCGTCTCGACAACACCGTGTATCGCGCCGGGTTCGCGAAGTCGCGGTCCCAGGCGCGCCAGCTCGTCTCGCACGGCCACATCACCGTGAACGGCCGCACCACGAAGACCCCGTCGTTCGAGGTCAAGGTCGGTGACGCCGTCGCCGTGAAGGAGTCGAGCCGCGATTCGAACTACTTCAAGGAGGCCGTGAACTGGGCGAAGACCCAGACGCGGCCCGGCTGGATCGAGACCGATCCCGAGGCATTCACCGCCCGCGTCCTCGCGCTGCCGACGCGCGATCAGATCGAGGCGCAGGTCAACACGCAGCTCATCGTCGAGCACTATTC
>DATDNP010000195.1:0-4647 GCA_036518215.1 Candidatus Limnocylindria bacterium | reverse complement strand
GTACCTGCCGAAGGCGAAGGCGAAGCGCGCCGCCACGCTGACGGAGGTCTACGGACGGTTCCCCCGCCTCAAGGAGCGGCGTCACCAGCTCGCGGGCACGCTCTCGGGCGGCGAGCGCCAGATGTGCGCGATCGCGCGCGGCCTCATGGGCCTGCCGCGCCTCCTCATGCTGGACGAGCCGTCGCTCGGCCTGTCACCGCGTCTGGTCGGCGAGGTCTTCCAGACGATCGTGTCGCTCAAGGACCAGAACATCACCGTGCTGCTCGTCGAGCAGAACGTGAACCGCGCGCTCGAGATCGCGCAGCGCGGCTACGTGCTCGAGCTCGGGAAGGTGACGAAGAGCGGCAAGGGCCGCGACCTCCTCGCCGATCCATACATGAAGAGCGCGTACCTCGGCCTTTAGCGGGCGCGCGCGACCTCGGCGAGGAATTCCTCCGGCCAGAGGCGGCGTGTCGACGACGCGCGGATGAGCGCGCCGAGCCCCCGCCACGCGTTCGTGCGGATCGTCGCGGCGTCGCTGTCGACGCGATCCGCGAGCATCGCTTCCGTCCGCGCGACGAGCGAGGGGATCTCCGCCGGCGCGTCGTGGTAGCCGATGTCGCTCTCGACGAGCAGTCGATCTCTCGGGACATCCCGCCACACCAGCCGCCGCGCGACGGCGCGGTGCACCGAGAAGTAGCAGCCGAGCCGCACCGCGCGACGCGTCTCGTCGGCGTCCCCGCTCCACCAGTGCAGGATCACCGCGGGCGGCATCCGGCGGCGCAGCTCGTCGAGCACCGCGGTGCTCGTTTTGTGCGGATGCACGGACACGACGCGGCCGCGGGCGCGCGCGACCGCGAGAGCTCCGCGAAATGCCGCGAGCTGCTCGTCGTACGGGACGCGCGACGTCGCGTCGAGGCCGACCTCGCCGACGACCGGCGTGCGCGTCGCGAGCGCGTCGAATTCGTCACGATCGAACGCTCGCACGGCGCGCGCGCGGCGCGGATGGCAGCCCACTCCCCAGACGACGCGCGGCTCGCGTCGCGCGACCGCGTCCCCCGCCTCGGTCGCCGAGAGCGTCATCGCGAGGACGAAGCCTGCGCCGCCGACGCGAGCGGCCGGGTCGAGGTGCGCGTGCGCGTCGAGGCACGCGCGCTGATCTAGCGCCCGCTCCACTGCGGCCGGCGCTTCTCCAGGAACGCGCGCACGCCCTCGCGGAAATCCTCGCTCGTGTAGCAGAGGGCGACGAGGTCGCGCGCTTCGTCCGCCATCATCCGATCACGGATGCGGCGCAGACCCTCCTTCGTCGCCCAGAGCGTGAGCGGCGCGAAGGCCGACATCGTGCGCACGAGCTCGCTCACGCGGCCGTGCAGCGCGACGTCGTCGGAGACGACCTCGTGCACGAGTCCCGCGCGGAGCGCCTCCTCCGCCGCGATGATGCGGGCCGTGAAGATGAGCTCCTTCGTCCGCGCGATGCCGACGAGCGACGCGACGCGGACGAGGTTCGCGAGCGAGAGGCAGTTGCCGAGCGTCCGCGCGATGGGCATGCCGAACGTCGCCGAGGCGGTCGCGACGCGCAGATCGCACGACGCGGCGATCGCGAGCCCGCCGCCGGTCGTCGCGCCGCCGATGGCCGCGATCGTCGGCTTTCGGACGGCTTCGAGCGCGCCGAGGATCCGCTCCATGAAGTCCTCGTAGCCGTACGCCTGCTCCGCCGTACGGAAGTCCGAGAACTGCGAGATGTCCGTGCCCGCGACGAACGACGCACCGGCGCCGGTCAGCACGAGCGCGCGAACAGCCGGATCCTCGTTCGCGCGCCTCGCCGCCGCCTCGATCGCCTCGTACATCGCGTACGTCATCGCGTTCCGCGCCTTCGCGCGGTCGAAGGTGAGCCATAGCGCGCCCTCGTCGCGCAGCTCAACGCGGACGTCCTCCGTCATGCCGCCTCCCTCACGACCTGCTCGCGCAGTAGCCGCTGGATCTCGGCGTCGTCGTACGCGGCCTCGGCGAGCACGCCGCGGGTGTGCTCCCCGAGCAGCGGTCCGGCGCGCTCGATCGACGCCGGGGACGATGCGAAGCGGAGCGGCGTGCCGAGCGCGCGCACGTTCCCGAGCACCGGATGCGACAGCTCCGTGAAGAACCCGCGTGCCTCCAGATGCGCGTCCGTGAACACGTCGCCGTAGTCCGAGATCTCGCCGCACGGCACGCCCGCCGCCCGCAAGAGGCCGAGCCAGTGCGCCGCGGGCCGCGTCACGGTGACGGCCTCGATGAGCGGGATGAGCTCGCGCACGTGCGCGCGGCGGCTCGTCGCGTCGGTGAAGCGCGTGTCGTGCTCGAGCGAGGCGAGACCCATCGTGCGGCAGAACGCGGTCCAGTTCGGCGGCGTCGTGGCGCCGACGACGAAGAATCCGTCCGCGCCCCGAACGGCCTGATACGGAGCGAGCAGCTTGTGCGCGGATCCCGCGGCGCGCGGGATCTCGCCGGTCGTGAAGTACGTGCCCGCCTCCCACACCGCGAGCGATACCGACGACTCGAACATCGAGACGTCGAGGAGCTGCCCGCGCCCGTCACGCGCGCGCACGGCGAGCGCGCCGAGGACGGCGATCGTCGCGTAGAGACCCGCGGTGAGATCCGAGATCGAGACGCCGACCTTCACCGGAGCGCCACCGTCCTCGCCGGTGACGCTCATGAGGCCGCTCATCGCCTGGACGATGATGTCCAGCGCGGGACGGTCGGCGTACGGACCGTCGAGACCCCATCCGGTGACGGCGGCGTAGATGAGCCGCGGGCTCGCGTCCAGCAGGTCCTGGGGCGCGAGACCGAGGTCGCGCATCGTCCCTGGCCGGAGGTTCTCGACGATGACGTCCGCGCGCGCCGCGAGGCGCCGGAACACGGCCTTCCCGGAGTCGCGCTTCAGGTCGAGCGCGATGCTGCGCTTGCTGCGGTTGATCCGAACGAAGTTGCCGCTCTCGCCGTCGACGATCGGCTCGAGCCGGCGCGCGAGGTCGCCGCCACGCGGGTCCTCGACCTTGACGACGTCGGCGCCGAGATCGGCGAGCTGCATCCCGCAGAACGGACCGGCCATGTAGTTGCCGATCTCGAGCACGCGGATCCCCTCGAGCGGTGGCGCTCCCACGCGGGCGAGTCTAGGTGAGGTGCGCGTCGCGCCGACGAGCGCGCGCGGCGCATCATCCGATCGTGCGCCGGCTCGCGACGATCCTCATCGCGGTCATCGTCCTCGGCTGGGCGCTCGTCCCCGCCGTGCGCGCGGCGCTTCTCGTGCGCCATGGCGCGGCGACGGCCGCGACCTCGCCGCTGTCGAACGTGACGTTCGCCGCGAGCGACGGCGTTCCGCTCGTCGGGACGTACATGGATACGGCCTCCGCGCGGTCCGCCGTGATCCTCGTCCATGGCTTCAAGAACACGCGCGCCGACATGCTCGACTACGCGGCCTTCCTCCACGACGCGGGCTACGCGGTCCTCCTCTACGACTCTCGCGGCTGCGGCGCGAGCGGCGGCACGTTCGGCGTGGGTGCGACGGAGGATCGCGACGTCGCGGGCGCGGTGAGCTACCTCAAGACGGCGCATCCCGGCGCGGCGCGACGGATCGCCGTGCTCGGCGTTTCGCTCGGTGCGGGCGACGCCATCCTCGCCGGCGCCAGGGACGGGCGCATCGACGCGGTGATCGCCGACTCGAGCTGGGCCGACGAGCGCGTGCAGCTCGAGCGCATGGATGCGCTCGCGGTCGGACCCCTGACGGTGCCGCTCCTCCCCTACGAGCCCGCGCTCGTGGACGCGCTCGTCGGCGCGCGGCTCGAGGACGCGCGGCCACGCGACGAGGTCGGCAGCATCGCGCCACGACCGCTGTTCCTCATCCATTCCGCGGACGACGAGAACGCGACGACCACCGCGGCCGATACCGATGCGCTCTTCGCCGCGGCTCGCGAGCCGAAGACGTTGTGGATCGCGCCGCGCGGCGGCCATGCCGGTGCGGTTGGGGCCCAGCGCGATGAGTACGTGCGTCGCGTGCTCGCGTTCCTCGCGCAGGCCCTCGGCTAGCAGCCGCCCCACTTCTGCGCGACGGCCCCGTTGTGCAGCCGCCAGATCGCGCCCGCGCCGGCGCTCCTGCCGAGGACCCACACGTCGCCGCTCGTCTGCGTCGTGAAGACGGACACGAGGTCGCACGTCGTACGGAGGTCGACGGGCTGGAGCGATCCGAGCGTGCCGGTGAGGAGCGTGCCGTGATCGCCGGCGATCCAGAGCTGCGGCGCCACGACGACGTCGCGCAGGGCGACGTCGACGCCGCTCGCCACGGTCTTCCATCCGCCGTCGTACCGGATGACGGTGCCGGCATCGCCGACCGCGACGGCATCAGCGGCCGTCGTCGCGGCGATCGCGTTCAGCGCCGCGGTCGTGGGCGCCGCGACGGTGCTCCAACCGCGGTCGTCGAGCCGGTACACGATGCCGGCCGCGCCGACGGCCCACGCCGAGGTGCGCGAGAACGCGACGATCGCGCGAAGGTCCTCGGTCACGCCCTTCGCGTACGGATCGACCTGTCCTGCGACGTCGATGAAGACGGCACCGCGCGAGCCGACGATGAGCACGTCGCCGCCCGTGACGCTCACGCCGAAGAGGTCGTCGATCGTGATCGCGTTCGAGCGGATCTCG